>JBCDIS010000294.1:0-7674 GCA_038748685.1 Acidobacteriota bacterium
CGGGCACGCGGTCGAAAAGCTCCTCGATGCGCGCCTGGTCATTCGGGTACGCCTTGGAGACCTTGCCGGCCGCCGAGCTCGTGAGGATCGAGCGATACTTTTCCTTGGCCTTGCGGATACGGTCTCTTCGCACCCGCCGCTTGCGGATTTCGGAAAGCTCGCTGTTCTGCAGCTCGCTGAAGTCGAGCGCGGCGTAGATCACGTGAAGATGGCGGTCGTCGTGCAGCAGCACCACGTCGTTGCTGTAGCCCGTAGAGATGGTCGACCAGAACTCGACGGCGGACTCGAGCTCCTCGGCCACCGGGAAGAGCTCCGGGTTGAGCGTGGCCCAGGCCGAAGGCTGGGCCGCCGCTTCCGGCGCGCGCTGCTGGAGCGCGTCGGGCCGCTCGTCGGGGGCCGCCGGCGGCGTGGCCGAGGCGCCGGCCGGCATGGCCGGGGCGAGAGGCAGGAGGAGAGCGAAAGAAAGAGCCGATCCGAGGAACCCTATGCGCACAAATGGACCTCTGAGGTGCTGCGGCCGACGCCCCGGGAGGACGCGGCCTTGGAGTCTGACGAGGGGCTGATGAACCCGAGGACGGGCTCATCTCGAACAATCACCTGGGTGCGAGTCCCGCGCGGCGCTCCGAAAAATAAAGGGCGCCGAAAATCGGGAGTTGGACCGCTCAAAGTATAGCCCCTGTGGGGGGCGAGACCGAGGATCGCGTGACAGAATGCGGCCCCCTTGAATCGAGCCCCCTTGAGGCGCCTCTTTTCCATCCCTGACGCCGGTTCGGAGCCGGCCTCAACATCCGATAGGACCAAAGCTCATGAGCGCGATCGAAGACCGCGGCTATGCGACTCCGGAGGCTCTCGTATCCACCGACTGGGTCGCCGATCACCTGGACGACCCCAAAGTGCTGCTGGTCGAATCCAACGAAGATCCCCTCGTCTATCCCTCAGGTCATATTCCCGGTGCCGTCGAGGTCGACTGGACCCGAGACCTCAACCATCAGGTGCGCCGCGACTATCTCGACCGTGAGGGGTTCGAGGAGCTGGCCAGGCGCATCGGGCTGACCGACGACACCACCGTCATTTTCTACGGCGACAAGAATAATTGGTGGGCCTGCTACGCCTATTGGGTCTTCCACCTCTTCGGCCATACCAACGCGAAGATCATGGACGGCGGTCGCCTCAAGTGGGAGAAGGAAGGCCGGGAGCTCACCCGCGCGGTTCCCTCATACCCGTCCACCGAGTACACCGCGCCGGCCCGGGACGACTCGAAGATCCGGGCGTTCAGAGATGAAGTCCTGGCCCACGTCGAGGCGGAGCTGCCGCTGGTGGACGTGCGTAGCCCGGAGGAGTTCTCCGGCGAGCGGATGCACATGCCCGACTACCCGAACGAAGGGGCGCTTCGGGGCGGCCACATTCCCCGGGCGGCCAACGTGCCGTGGGCGCGGGCCATCCATCCGGAGAACGGTACGTTCAAGAACGCCGAAGACCTGCGGGCGATCTACCAGCAGGAGCAAGGCCTTTCGCCCTCCGACAACGTCATCGCCTATTGCCGTATCGGTGAGCGGTCGAGCCACACCTGGTTCGTCCTCACCCGCCTCCTGGGCTTCGGGAATGTCCGCAACTACGACGGCAGCTGGACCGAGTGGGGCAACCTGGTCGGCGTTCCGATCGAGAAGTGAGCCATGGCGCAGTACCCTCCGAAGCTGTCGGACCTCGTCTCCCTTCTCGGGCTCGTCGACCGCGGCGAGCGGATCCAGATGCTGATCGACATCGCCGAGCGTTTTCGGGAGGTTCCGGAGAGCATCGCCCAGCGACCCTTTTCGGAGGATCACCGGGTGCCGGCCTGTGAGTCGGAGGCGTTCGTCTGGGCCGAACCGACGGGTGACGGTGCGCTGAAGTTCCACTTCGCGGTGGAGAACCCCCAAGGGATCTCCGCCAAGGCCATGGCGGTCATTCTCGACGAGTCCCTTTCGGGGGAAGCCGCGGAGACGATCGCGGCGGTCACCGGTGACCTGGTGTACGACGTGTTCGGCAGGGAGCTGTCGATGGGTAAGAGTATGGGCCTCATGGGAATGGTGTCGATGGTCACGACCTCCGCCAAGAAGGCGTCCGGCGGGACGGCTCCGCGGGTGGAAGGCCCGTGAGCTTCGCCGGCAAGACGGTCCTCGTCACCGGCGGCTCCGGCGGCATCGGCCGTGAGGTCTGCCGCCGGTTCGCCGCCAAGGGGGCGCGGGTTTGGGTCCACTACGGGGGACGGGAGGCGGAAGCGGAGCGGACCCTCGAAGCGATCCGTTCGGACGGCCACCGCGGCGACCACCGCAAAGTGGCCACCGACCTCGAGGACCCGGAGGCGGTGGCGGCCATGGTGGATCGGGTTGTCGCCGACGGCGGTGCCCTCGACATCCTGGTGAACAACGCCGGCGTCTTCGAGCGGCACCGTCTGGACGAGGTCACCTACGAAGCCTGGCAGCACCACTGGCGGCGAACCCTGGGGATCAACCTGGTGGGGGCCGCCAACGCCTGCTACTGCGCCGGTCGACACATGATCGATCGTGGCGAAGGTGGCCGGATCATCAACATCTCGTCCCGCGGTGCCTTCCGCGGCGAGCCTGAGAATCCGGCCTACGGCGCCTCCAAGGCGGGGCTCAACGCGCTGACCCAGAGCCTGGCGCTACACCTCGGTCCCCACGGCATCGGCGTCTACGCCGTGGCACCGGGCTTCGTGGAAACCGCCATGGCTCGCCCGTACCTCACCAGCGAGATGGCGGATTCGATCCGGGCCCAAAGTCCCCTCGGCCGTGTGGCACGGGTGGGGGACGTGGCCTACTGGGTGCTCTGCCTGGCGGACGACGACGCGGAGTTCGCCACCGGCGCCATCGTCGACGTCAACGGCGCGTCTTACCTACGGACCTGACCCCGGAGGCAACATGGCATGGTTTTACTCTCGCCGAACGCCGGAGCGCCCGGACGAGCCCAGGCCCCTGGCGTCGGGCTCCCAGCGGTCTCCGGGCTTCGAGCTGGTTTGTCGTCGCCTGGGGCGCCGAGCTCCGGGGACGATCCTCGACCTCGGCACCACGTCCACCGAGAACCTGGCCTTCCTTTCGGAGATGGGGGCCGAGGTGGCGATCGAAGACGCCTTCCACAGCGCCGGCGGTAATGAAGGGCTGCGGGCGGAGCGGTTCTCCTTCGATACCGCGGAGGATCTGTCCCTACCGGCCGGCGACAGCCGCTTCGACCTCGTTCTCCTTTGGGATCTCCTCGGCTTTCTCCCGAAGAAGGAGCGACCGCGCTTCGGCGAACGGTTGGCGGCCCGCTGCCATCCTGGCGCCTACGTGCTCCTGATCGCCTCGGCGACCGAAGTTGTGCCACCGATTCCGATCCGCTTCCGCATCGAGTCAGAGGATCGGCTGTTCTACTCGCTGCCGGACACCGATCGGGTTCCCAGCCCCGGCCTCAAGCCGAGGGACGTGGAGACCGCCTTGGTGGGTTTTGAGCCGGTCCGGGTGTTCCAACTCCGCAACGGGCTGCAGGAGATGGTCTTCCAGCGGCGCGGGGACGCCGGTGCGGGGAAGGGGGGCCGCAAGGGGGATACCCCTCCGAGGCCAAAGGACTCGAAGAGCAAGGGCTCGAAGGGTGGTGGCTCGAAGGTTGACAACTCGACAGGCGATGATTCGAAAGGCGATGATTCGAAAGGCAGTAGCCGCCCGAAGGACTCCGCTTCGAAGGGCGCCGATCCGTAGCGCGCCGATCCGTGGAACGCCGACCCACGGAGCAGGAGTCCCAGCTCAGAGGCGAAGACGGCCGACGAAGCTCCGGTCGAGGTTCCCCAGGTACAGCCAGCCGTCGACCTCTTCGGCGGAGGTGACCTGGGGAACGACCCGGCCTCCGGGATCCTGAAGCGTCCTGACGACCCGGCCCTCTTCGTCGAGGGCGATCACCAGCCCGTAGGGCTCGGGCTTCGGCCACAGGACCTTCGGCAGCTTGGCTAGGTGGCTCTTGAGGAAGGGTCGCGGGGCGAGGCGATCGGCCTGTGGATTGCGCACCGTGAACAGGGCCACCCAGAACGTCCCCCTGCGGTTGCTGGAGACCCCATCGGGATAGCCAGGGAGGCGGTCGATGAAAACGTCCGAGGTCCCGGCCTCGGGGCCCGTCAGCCAATAGCGGGTGATCCGGTACCGGTAGGTCTCGTTGACCAGCACGAAGCTCTCGTCCTGGGAGAGGGCGACGCCGTTGGCGAAATAGAGGCCGTCCAACAGGGTCTCGGTGTTCTCCGTGGCCGGGTCGTAGCGCAGCAGGCGGCCGTGGGGCCGGGCCTCCAAAAGATCGTGGAGGTAATGGTGATGGTCGAAACGGGAGCTAGCGTCGGTGAAGTAAATCCTGCCGTCGGAGGCGATGTCGAGGTCGTCGGTGAAGCGGAAGGGGAGTCCATCGGCCCGGTCCGTCAGGGTCGAGACCGTTCCGTCGGCGGCGATCGAAAGGAGGCCGACGGCGGCATCCGCGACCACGAGGGATCCCGCGGCGTCGAAGTGGAGACCGAGGGGGCGGCCCCCTGTGTCGGCAAAGACCTCGAGCCCGTCGACGGCGCCGGAGGGGGGAAGGCGGACAATCTCGCCCCGAGCCGTACCCACATAAATGCGCCCTTGGTCGTCCACCGCCACGTCCTCCGGTCCCTGCACCCGCCCCACGGCCAGCCGCTCGGTGGCCGCCAGGGCGTCGTTGGGTGCCATGGGGCCTTCGAGGGGTCTTGCCGCCCCGGGCTCCCAGGCCAGCGGGTCGATGGCCGAGGGCCAAAACAGGAAGGCCGCTGCGGCCGCCGTAACTAGGCCAATCGCGATCGAGACGGAGGGTTTGGGCATGGGGTCTTCGGGTCGGGAAGAAGGGACGGCGATCCCGTGTTGTAAGGGGCGAGAGCCGGGGCTCGGCCGCGGCGGAACCTTGCCTATGGGCGTGCTCAGAGCTTAACTTAGATCCATGTCACGCTACCGAATCGAAGACGAGCACGACGGTGAGCTCGCCCTGGGCCGGGATGAGAAGACCCGCAGGCCGAGCCGCTGGAAAGTGCTGCTGCACAACGACGACTACACCACCTCCGAATTCGTGGTCGACATCTTGGTCCGCTTTTTTCACAAAGCCCATGCCGAGGCGACGATCATCATGCTCCAGGTCCATGAGAAAGGGGTCGGCGTCGCCGGAACCTACCCCCGCGACGTCGCCGAGACCAAGGTCCGCGACGTCACCGTCGAAGCTCGGGGCCAGGGTATGCCCCTACTGCTGACGCTGGAGAAGGAATAAACGGCGAGCCGACGCCGAGGAACTTGATGAGAATCTCAGAAGATCTCCAGATCTCTTTTACCGTGGCCCTCTCCGAGGCGGACCGTCTGCGCCACGAATATGCGGGCCTCGAGCACCTGCTCTACGCCCTCACCTTCGACGAGGAGACCGGCAAGGTGCTTCGGCACGCCGGCGCCGACGTCGAGCGCCTCAAGCGTCGCCTCCAGGAGTACCTGGCGGACGAGCTAGAGTCCGTCGAGTCCATACCGCCCCACGAACCCCGCCCCAGCCTCGCATTCCAGCGGGTCCTGGCCCGCGCCCAGGCCCACGTGGAGGGCTCCGGCAAGGAAATGCTGGAGGGCTCGGACCTGCTGGTGGCGATGTTCTATGAGGAGGATTCCTTCGCCGTCCACTTCATGACGGAGGAGGGGGTGGCGCGGCTCGATGTCGTCAGCTATCTGGCCCACGGCGTTTCCAAGCTGCAGCCCGTGTCCCCCGCCCGTCGCCTGGCGGCGGGGGAGGAGGATGAAGAGGGTGGCAGCCTGCCGGGTTCCGACGCCGAAACCCTCGAAGCGTTCACCCAGGATCTCACCGAGATGGCCTCCTCGGGCAAGCTGGATCCGTTGATCGGCCGGCACCGGGAGTTGCTGCGAACGCTGCACATCCTGCAGCGCCGTCGGAAGAACAACCCCATCTTCGTCGGCGATCCCGGCGTCGGCAAGACGGCCCTGGTGGAGGGCCTGGCACTGAGGATCGCCGAAGAGGAGGTCCCCAAGCAGTTCACCGACACCCGGGTCTTCCGCCTCGATATGGGGGCTCTGCTGGCGGGGACGCGCTACCGGGGGGATTTCGAGAACCGGCTCAAGGCGGTCCTCGCCGCCCTCGAAGCGCAGGACGATCCGATTCTCTTCATCGACGAGATCCACACTCTGGTGGGGGCCGGCAGCGCCGGCCGCGGCACCATGGATGCCTCGAACCTGCTCAAGCCCGCACTCCAGGACGGCACGATCCGGTTCATCGGCGCCACCACGTGGGACGAGTACCGGCAGAGCTTCGAGCGGGACCAGGCGCTGTCCCGCCGTTTCCAGAAGGTGGAAGTTCTGGAGCCCTCGGTCGAAGAGACGGTCCAGATCTTCGAGGGCCTCCAGGAACGCTACGAGCTTCACCACGGGGTTCTCTACCAGCCGGAGGCGATTCAGGCGGCGGCGGAGTTGGCGGCCCGATACCTGCGGGAACGTCGCCTGCCGGACAAGGCCATCGATCTCCTCGACGAGGCCGGCGCCGCGGTCGCCCTCAAGGAAGAGGAGGAGGTGGATGTCGAAGAGCTCGAATCCGTCCTCGCCACCATGGCCCAGATCCCAGAACGGCGGGTCAAGGGGGGCGACCGGGAGCGGCTTCAGATGCTGGAGACCGAGCTCAAGCGGGTGGTCTTCGGCCAGAACGAACCCATCGAGCGTTTGGTGGCGGCCATCAAAGTGGCCAGAGCCGGCCTCCGGGATCCTCAGAAACCCATGGGGTCGTTCCTGCTCACCGGCCCCACCGGCGTCGGCAAGACCGAAGTCGCGAAACGGCTGGCGGAGATCATGGGGGTCAAGTTCCTACGCTTCGACATGAGCGAGTACATGGAGTCCCACAGCGTCTCCAGGCTCGTTGGGGCGCCCCCCGGCTACGTCGGTTTCGATCGTGGCGGTCTACTGACTGAGGCGGTGGCGAAGAGTCCCCACGCCGTGCTGCTCCTGGACGAGGTGGAGAAGGCCCATCCCGACGTCTTCAACATGCTGCTCCAGGTGATGGACCACGGGACCCTCACCGACACCAACGGCAAGCAGGCGGACTTCCGGCAGGTCATCCTGCTGATGACCTCGAACGTCGGCGCCCGGGAAATGGCTGGAAGGGCCCCCGGCTTCGGCGATACCCGGGGGGTTTCGGCGGCCCGCGGTGACGAGATCTTCGAGCGCCAGTTCAGCCCCGAGTTCCGCAATCGCCTTGACGCCCGCCTCCAGTTCAATCCCCTGTCCATGGACGTCATGGGCAAGATCGTCGACAAGTTCGTCGATGAGATGGAGGTCCAGCTAAGGGAGAAGAAGGTCCGCTTCGAGCTCACCGACGCCGGCCGGGCCCTGTTGGCGAAGTTGGGATACGACCCCGACTTCGGTGCTCGCCCCCTGGGCCGCCTCCTGGAACAGAAGGTCAAGACCCCGTTGACGGACGAGATCCTGTTCGGCGCCCTCGAAGGGGGCGGAACGGTGATCCTGGATGCGGAGGGTGAAGAGATCGCCCTGCGCTACGGCGGAGAGTGACGCGCTGCGGGCCGGCTATCGGGCCCGGACCCCAGGCCCCAAACCCCAGGGAGACTGCTCCATGACCCCAACCCGAGACCGCGACGCGAGCGGGGACCCCACGGCGAACCTC
>JBCDIS010000295.1:0-7668 GCA_038748685.1 Acidobacteriota bacterium
ACCCGACGGAGGCCGGATCAGCGGATTCGGAGGAAGGCGAGGCGCCCCCTGTGGAGCCCGAGTGGGCTGAAAGGTGACAGATGCTGTCAGCCCATAGGACAAAGAGTGTCCAACGCGGTGGCAACGGTGGGGTGAAAACAGGGCCGGCGCAACGCGGTCAGGCGGCCCAGAAGGTCTTCGATTCCAGCACGGCTGCCCCCAGCATGTCGTGGGGGCCGTCGTAGGGGTCATTCGATAGGGAGAGCCCCCACCTTGGGGTCACCGTCAACTCGTCTCGGCTCAGGGCGAAGGGGGCGCCGAGGGTGTGCCCCAGGCGCCGGGCGACGGCCCGGGCCGCGTCGGGCTGGTCCACCTCCGGCAGGACCAAGACGAACTCGGCGTCCGGCAAACGGCCCACCGCGTCGATGGGCCGGGCGGAGGCGAGGAGCCGGTGGGAAAGGGCCACCAGCAACTCGTCGGAAGCCGGATGTCCGATCCGCTGCCGGATCGCATAGAAGTCAGCCACATCGAGGGCGATGACGGCGAACCGGTAGTCGGGCCGGCGGTCTCTCCTGTCGAGGAGGCGGCCCAGGAGCTCGATCAGGGCCCCCTGGCTGAGGAGCCCGGTCAAGGGGTCGTAGCGGCCGGGGGGCGACGGCGGTGCCTCCTGCCGCCGGCGGGCGACGGCGGCGCCGAGGACCGTAGCCAGAAGGGCCGGCGAGAGCTCGTGGCGCTGTAGGTAGTCGTTGGCGCCCGCGTCGAGCAGCCCCTCGGCGATGTCGATGTCTGGACTGTCGACGACGGCGAGGAGGGGCAGGGACGGGTCGACGGTACGGAGCCGGCCGACGGTGCTGACCTGCGCTTCGGCCTCGGGGCCGGCGGCCACCAGGACCGCGTCGACGGGAACCCGCGCCAGCAGGTCTACAGCACCGTCGACCGTATCGACGGTGAGGGTACGGAGCCCGTCGAACCCCGCCTCCGCGAGAAGCATCTGGAGCGCCAGGGGCTCGTGACCCGGGGAAGAACGGACGAGGAGAAAGGTGGGATCGATAGTCATTGGCTATCGAGATAAGCAAATATCATACCCGCTAGGCAACGGTGCCCAAGCCACCGCCGGGGCGGTGGGGAGGCGGCGTGCCTCAACCCCGCCGCTTGAGGTAGCGATCCAGCTGAGCGCCGGCCTGCCCCTGGACCTTGGCGCGCAGCAAGGGCGTCCATCCCAGGAGCCAGCCGGGGGCGCCGAGGGCCATTCGCGACCAGCGGTAGAAGTCGAAGTCGTCGCGGTGGCGGACAATGGCGCCGTCGCGAAATTCGAAGCTGGCCTGTATGCGGTTGTCCACCGCGCGGCCGGTGCGGCCGAAGGTATAGCGGGCCCGCCAGCGGGCGGAACCCGTGGTGTCGTCCGCCACCACGGAATCGTAGTCGAGTTGGAGGTCTTCCCCCCGCTCACACAGCATGGCCCACATGCCTCCGATCCGGTCCCCCTCGAGGTGGGGGAAGGCCGGATCGGAGAAGACCGCCTCGCGGTGATAGCAGGTCGCCATGGTTTCGGCGTCCCGACGCGAAAAGGCGTCGTAGAACCGTTCCACGAGGCGGCCGTTGGGGTGCATGGTTCTTCCCGTCAGTCCCAGTCGAGGGCGGCGCCGATCTGATACTCCGTGACCCGGGTTTCGAAGAAGTTCTTCTCCTTCACCAAGTCGGTGGACTGGGACATCCACGGGAAGGGATTTTCCCGATGGAAGCGCTTCGGCAGGCCAAGGCGCTCGAGCCGGCGGTCGGCGATGTGCTCGACATATTGGGCGAACTGGTCGGCGTTGATGCCCAGCAGCCCCTCGGGACAGGCGTCGTAGGCGTACCGCTGCTCGAGGGCCACCGCCTGGTCGATCAGCTCGGAGATCTCGACCTGGAACTCGGGGGTCCAGACCTCGGGGTTCTCCGCCTTGATGGTGGCGATGAGATCGCAGCCGAAGGCGAGGTGGATCGACTCATCCCGCATGATGTACTCGAACTGCTCACCGATGCCGATCATCTTGTTCTGCCGCTTCAGGGCGAGCATCATGGCGAAACCGGCATAGAAGAAGATGCCCTCCATGATGACGTAGAAACCGATGAGGTCCCGCAGGAAGCGCTGGGTGTTCTCGGTACCCACCGTGTCGAAGTGGGGGTCGAAGACCGACGAGGTCAGGCTGACCACGAAGTCGTCCTTCTCCTTGATCGACGGGATGGTCTCGTACATGTTGTAGATCTCGTCAGGATTGAGACCCAGGGTGTCGCAGCAGTAGATGAAGCAGTCCGTGTGGATCGCTTCCTCGAAAGCCTGGCGCAGCAGGTACTGGCGGGCTTCGGGGTTGGTGACGTGGTTGTAGACCGCGAGCACGATGTTGTTGGCGGTCAAGGACTCGGCGGTGGAGAAGAAGCCGAGGTTCCACAGGATCAGCCGGCGCTCCGTCGAGGAGATCACCCGGTCCGACTTCCACTGCTCGACGTCCTTCTGCATGGACACCTCTTCGGGGGTCCAGTTGTTGGCGACGCCGTGCTTGTAGTGCTCCCGCGCCCAGGGGTACCGCATCGGCAGGATCTTGTTGGGGTCCGTCTTCGTGTTGTTGATGATCGTCAAGGGACAATCCTCCTGGAGACCGCTCCGCCGCCCGAGCTCGCGGGCCGGCGGAGGGTTCGGAAAGGGTCCGAGGTGCGGTTACCGCCCCGCGGGCGGGGTTGCCGACACTTCGGGGGGCTGGGTCACTGGCAGGCTTCGCAGTCGGGGTCGTCGATACGGCACAGCTGGGGAGCGGACTCCCCTTCGGTACCCTGGGCCCGGACCGCGGAACCGTTGCCGGCGGCGCCGTCCGTCGCGGCGGGGGCCGCTCCGTTGCCGGAGCCTTGGGCCGCCATGGGCTGGTTGTACTCCCGCTTCTGGGTGTAGCCGTACTTGGCGGCGTCGAGGGTCGACTTCTCGATCTGAGTGGCCGCCAGGGTCCGCAGGTAGTAGGTGGTCTTGAGTCCCATCTTCCACGCCGCGGTGTAGATCTCTTGCAGCTTCTTGCCGGAGGTACCGCGCATGAAGACGTTGTGGGACTGGCTCTGGTCGATCCACTTGCCGCGGGCCGCAGTGAGCCGCAGGCAGTGTACTGGGTCGATCTCGAACGCTTCGGCGTACTTGCGCTTCAGATCTTCGGGGATCCCGTCGATCTTGGACACGTTGCCGTCAAAGTACTTGAGCTGATCGAGCATCTGGTCGTCCCAGCGGCCGAGGGTCTTCAGGTCGTCCACCAGGTAGCGGTTGACGATGGTGAACTCACCGGAGATGTTCGCCTTGACGTAGATGTTCTTGTAGATCGGCTCGATGCAGGGGAAACAGCCCGCGATGTTGGCGATGGTCGCCGTCGGCGCAATGGCCATGGTGTTGGAATTGCGCATCCCGTGGGCCTGGATGTGGTCCCGAACCACCCGCCAGTCCAGCCGCTGGGTGCGGGACACCTCCACCGGCACCCCCCGCTCCTGCTCGAGGAGGTCGACGGTGTCGATGGGAAGAATGTCCCGCTGCCACTTCGACCCCTGGTAGGTGGGGTAGGCACCGCGTTCCGCCGCCAGCTCGGAGGAGGCCAGGATCGCGTGGTACGAGATCCACTCGTGGGTCGCGTCCGCCACCTCCAGCGCCGCCTCGGACTCGAAGGGGACGTCCTTGGCGAACAGCGCGTCCTGGAAGCCCATCAACCCGAGCCCGATCGGACGGTGCCGCAGGTTGGAATTGCGGGCCTCCTGGGTCGGGTAGAAGTTGATGTCGATGACGTTGTCGAGCATGCGGATCGCGGTCTTCACCGTATGCGCCAGCATCTCGCGGTCAACGTCGCCGTCCCGCAGGTGGGTGGCGAGGTTCACCGAGCCCAGGTTGCACACCGCGGTCTCGCTGTCCGAGGTGTTCAGGGTGATCTCGGTGCACAGGTTCGAGCTGTGGACGACGCCGACGTGGTCCTGGGGGGAACGCACGTTGCAGGCGTCCTTGAATGTGATCCAAGGGTGGCCTGTCTCGAAGAGCATGGTGAGCATCTTGCGCCACAGATCCTTGGCCTGGATCCGCTTGAAAAGGCGCATCTCGCCCCGGCGGGCCTTGGCCTCGTACTCCTCGTAGCGCTGCTCGAAGGCGCGGCCGAAGAGACCGTGCAGGTCGGGGACCTCGTCCGGGGAGAAGAGGGTCCAATCACCGCCCGCCAGGACCCGCTTCATGAAAACGTCGGGGATCCAGTTGGCGGTATTCATGTCGTGGGTACGACGACGCTCGTCCCCGGTGTTCTTCCGCAGATCGAGGAAGTCCTCGATGTCGTAGTGCCAGGTCTCGAGGTAGGCGCAGGTGGCGCCGCGCCGCTTACCGGAACGGTTGATCGCGTTGGTGACGTCGTTGGCGATCTTGAGGAACGGAATGACGCCCTGGCTCTCGACCTTGGTGGAGCGGATGGCCGAGCCGGTAGCCCGGATGTTCGACCAGTCGTTGCCGATTCCGCCGGACCACTTCGACAGCTGGGAGTTGTCCCCGAGGCACTTGAAGATGTGCTTGAGGTCGTCGTTCACCGTCGTCAGGTAGCAAGACGACAGCTGTGGGTGGTCGGTGCCGGAGTGGAAGAGGGTCGGGGTCGAGGGGACGAAGCGGCGCTGGGACATGAGCTCGTAGAACTCGATGGCCCAGTCTTCCTTCTGCTCCTCCTCTACGGCGAGCCCCATGGCGACGCGCATCCAGAATGCCTGGGGGAGCTCGGCGACCTTGTCCCCGTGGCGCAGGAAGTAGCGTTCGTACAGGGTCTGGAGGCCGAGGTACTGGAACTCCAGATCGCGCTCCGGTCGCAGGGCCGCGGCCATCCGATCGAGGTCGAAGTCGGCGAGGCGGCGGTCCAAGTCGCCGCGGCCGACCATCTCCTTGACGGTGTCCGAGAAGGTGCGGCGGTAGATGTCGTCCCGCTCGTCATCCTTGATGGAGCGGCCGGTGACCTCTTTGAAGAGGCGCTGCAGCAGGAGCCGGGCGGCCAGGAAGCTGTAGGCGGGATCCCGCTCGATGAAGGTGGCGGAGGCGAGCACGAGGGCTCGGTCGATGGAGACCGTGTCGACTTCGTCGTAGATGTTCTTGACGACTTCGCGGAGGATGCCGTCGAAGTCCACCTCGTCACCGAGGCCCTGGCTGGCCCGGCGCAGACAGTCGTCGATCTTCTTGACGTTGAGGAGCTGGACGCGACCGTCCCGCTTCTTGACCGTCAACTTGCCGAGCTTGGCGCTCTCGATCGCCCGTTCCGCGGCCTCCTCCCGTGCCTTCTGTCGCTCGGCGCGGTACAGGATGTAGGCCTTGGCGATGTCGTAGTGCTGGGCCCTGAAGAGGTGCTTCTCGACGATGTCTTGGATGTTCTCGACGTTCGGGTAGAAGTCGAGGAAGCGGCCTTTGACCTCGTCGGTCACAGAGTCGACGATCTGTTCGACCGCGGAACCCGAAAGGGTCTCGCCCGTGGCGCCGATCGCCTTCGAGATGGCGTTTTGAATTCGTACAGAATCGAAGTCGACGACCTCGCCCGTGCGCTTCACGACACGCAGATCCAGCATTGGGTGTCCTCCGCCTGATGGCTCAGGTGTTGTCCAAGGTTGACGTTCCAGCCTGCAACGTAACGGACAGAATCAAAATGAAACAGATGTCTTGTCGCAGCGGCAGCTAACGACTCCAGCCAGAAAAAAAGAACAAGAATCTCCGCGCTCTGCCACGCAACCGTGCCAGAGTTGCTTCCTCAGCCGCCAACCTATGCGGCTTCATCGATATTGTACCGGAAGCGAGGACGAAGCTACAAGATGTAGTTGTGCCTGTCAACCGCCACCCAAGATGATGGGGCAAAATCCGGAAATCTCGATGGGCCAAATAGTTACGAGAGCCTTTGTTGAGCCCGCCAAAGCCCCGGAATGGGGGGTCTGGGGCGCCATCGGGCGCTTGAATTCGGGCCTTTTGGCGAATTTGAAAAAGACGGCAAAAAGATCTTCACGGCACCTAGCCGCAGTGCGGCAACGGGGAAGTTACTCAGAGACCGGCTCACACCCGAAGGGCACTGGGGTGGGTGTAGGATGCGGCGCCTGAACGCCATGCGGACGTACTACTGCGACCACTTCGTGCTGCCCCTGCCTTCGGATCACCGATTCCCGATGGCAAAGTACCGCCTCCTGCGGGAACGGGTCGTCGCCGAGGCGGAGACGGGCCCCTTCGACCTGCGGGTGCCGGAGCCCGCTTCGGACGAGGACATCCTGCGGGCCCATGACCGGGACTACCTCTCCCGCGTGAAAACTGGCGATCTAGGTCGACAGGCCGCTCGGCGTATCGGCTTCCCGTGGTCGCCGGAACTGGTGGAGCGATCCCGGAGGTCGGCTGGGGGGACCCTCG
The DNA here is from genome assembly GCA_038748685.1 of Acidobacteriota bacterium. Classification (GTDB taxonomy): domain Bacteria; phylum Acidobacteriota; class Thermoanaerobaculia; order Multivoradales; family J023; genus JAUIJL01. The sequence goes on from JBCDIS010000295.1 coordinate 6,380, forward strand.
CGGCGTGCCGCGGCGCCCTCGAGGATGGCGCCGCGGTGAACCTCGCCGGGGGAACCCACCACGCCTTCGCCGATCGCGGGGAGGGCTTCTGTGTCTTCAACGACGCCGCCGTCGCGGCGCGGGCGATGCAGGCGGAAGGACGGGCCCGACGGATCCTGGTGGTGGACTGTGACGTGCATCAGGGCAACGGGACGGCATCGATCTTCACGGACGACCCGACGGTTTTCACCCTGTCGCTGCACGGTCGACGCAACTATCCGTTCCGCAAGGAATCGAGCGACCTCGACGTGGCCCTGGACGACGGAACCGAAGATGGCCCGTACCTCGAAGCCCTGGACAAGGCTCTGGAATGGGCCCTACCGCGGGCGAGACCGGATCTGGCGATCTACGTCTCCGGAGCCGATCCCTTCGTCGGAGATCGGCTCGGACGGCTAGCGCTGACCAAGGAGGGGCTGGCGGACCGCGACCGTCGGGTCTTCGAAGTCTTCAAGCGTGGGCGAATTCCAGTGGCTGTGGTGATGGCCGGCGGCTACGCCGAAGACGTCGAGGACATCGTCGACATCCATTTCCGCACCGTGGTCCTGGCAGCTCAGTCGAGACGCCCGGATTTCGGCACTGGGCGGTAGTCGAAGCGGGCCAGGGCCTCCCGAACCTCGCCCCTGGGGGGCACATCGAGATCCGGCCACAGGTCCCCCCAGCGGACACACTTGCTAAGGCGACGGCGCTCGGACCGGGAGGGCTCCCCGTCCAGCATCGTCTCGATCGTCTCGCACAGCTCCGGCCAGCCGTCCGGCGTGCCCCCCCGATCTTCGTCGACGTCGATCTTGGCGCCCTGCTCGAAGCGGAACGAAAGGGGGTCGCTCTGGGACAGGAAGGATTGGCGGAAGCGGATCTCAACCTCGGCGGGCGTCGCCGCCGCCAGGTCGAAGCTCCACTCCAGGTCCGCCACCCGCACTTCGTGGCGAAGGTCGCCGCGGCGGCCGCGGGCATGCCGCTCCTGGGTTACCCGGAGCACGTGGCGGCCGGGGACCAAGTACTGACGGAACTCCAGAGTATTGACGTCGATCACCGACGAGTCGCCCACGTAGGTGAGTGGGCGTCCATCGAGGTAGACGTAGAGGTCCCAGGTGGGCTCGTCTTCAAAGAAGTGGGGAACGTACGACATGGAGAACTGCACCGGCACCTCGCCGATGGGCTGCGCGGCGGAGTCGGCCTTGGCGGGAGCTCGGACCGGGGCTGGGGTCGCAGGGGCAGGGGTCGCAGGGGCAGGGGTCGTAGGGGCAGGGGTC
>JBCDIS010000296.1:0-7662 GCA_038748685.1 Acidobacteriota bacterium
ACCCGCTGCTGCTGGCCGCCGGAAAGCTGGGCCGGAAAATGGTCCAGCCGGTCCGCCAAACCGACGACATCCAGCGCGTCTTCGGGGGTCATCGGGTCGGGGGCGATCTCGGTCACCAGGGCCACGTTTTCCCGCGCCGTAAGGGATGGGATGAGGTTGTAGAACTGGAATACGAAGCCCACGTGGTGGCGGCGGTAGCGGGTCAGCTCCCGCTCCGAAGCGGCCGTCAGCTCGCCGCCGCGGTAGAAGACCTGTCCGCCGCTGGGGGTGTCGAGGCCGCCGAGGATGTTCAGCAGGGTGGATTTTCCGCTGCCGGAGGGCCCGAGCAGGACCGTGAGCTCCGACCCCAAGAGCTCTAGATCGACGCCGCGGAGGGCGTGGACCTGGACCTCCCCCATGTCGTACACCTTGGTGACACCGCGGGCCAGGAAGACGGCGTCGGCCCCGAGTCCCTTCGGATTGGAGCCGTCGGCGACGGGGTGGGTTGAAGCGTCGTGGGGCATGGGATCTGTTTTGAAATGCCAAAAAATAATTTCTACAAATCAAAAATACCACGGGTCGAGAGGTTGCCACAACCCCCGAATGGGGGAAACGCCCCCACCCCGTGGGATGTTCGGCCGGCGAAGGCTCGGCGCGTAGGGCTCCGCGGGCCGCGGGCCGACGCGGCTTGGGGCGCTCCACGGGCCTCGGCACCGGGGGCAATGGGGTCGGGAGTCCCCCCCAGGCGGCCTGGGGCCATCTGGGGAATCGGGGGAGAGCCGGGAGCGAATCGGGTAGGTGGGGCGGGAAAAGGAGCCGGGCCGACTCCGTCGACCTGCGCCCGCCACGCATGTGTTGGTCGGGGAGTCGGCCCGGGGAGAGGTTGGAGCAGTGAGGAGCTCGAGGTCCTCGCAGGGTGGTACGCCCTGGGTCTGCTCGGGGTTCGAGGTTTCTGCGCCCCCTGGGACGCCCAGGTACCCACGGGCGACCACCGGTCGCGGAACGGGGATGGGGCGGAGGGGCGCGCGTCAGCCGAAGGCGGCGATTTCTCGCTCGGTGGGCAGGACCACGCGGATGTCCTCGTCGAGGCCGAGGTGCTTGCGGCCGAGGCGCAGGGTGTCGTAGACGGTCACCATCGCCCCGTAGGGGGCCTCGCGGTCGGGCACCAGGAGCACCGGCTTGCGGGGGTTGTGGGACAGCTTGGGATGGAGGTAGGACAGCAGGCCGTCCAACGCCATGGCGCGGCCGTCCACCCGCAGGCTGGCGTCCGGCAGCACCTCCACCAGCACGGACTCTTCAAACTCGACCGGGCGGTCCGGCTGCTCGTCGTGATCGAGGCCGAAGTCGAGTCCGCGGTCCGAAGCGAAGGCGGCGGTGAGCACGAAGAACACCAGCAGCAAGAAGGCCACGTCCGCCAGGGACGAGGTGGGGATTTCGGCGCTGGGTCTTCGGGGATCGAGGGACTGTCGCATGGGTGCCTCCTCTCGGGTCATTTCGGGGTCGTGGGCGTCGCGGCTTCGGCCGCCTGGGTCTTGGACCCGAACGGGCGGACGGAGGTTCCGCGGCAGAGGGTTTGGGGGGGCAGCGCACCTGGTAAGATGAAGAGCTAATGGACATCAAGCAGTCGGCCCTCGACCAAGCCGTGGTCGAGCTTTCGGATCTCGGAGATCGAGTCTTTCGGAAGGGACTCTCCCGCGGGCGACTGCTCGGCCGGGCCCGCCACGAAGTCCGCGGTTTGGCGGTGATGGATGTCGGCGGCGGTCGTTCCCTGGCGGTGGCGGGGGACAAGTCCGGAGCTTGGTATCGGGTCGTTTTCGAAGCCGCCACCGGCGACGTCGTCGTGCCCATGGAGAGCCTGCCGCCATTGCCGACGGAGGGGCCCAGGAGGGTGGTGGAACGGCTGTTTCCCATCACCTGGCGGGACCGGCCGGCCCTCTGCGTCGTCACCCGCGGCGGGGGCGCCTGGTTGGTGACGGTGGACGCCGTCCTGGGGAACCCCGCGGACCTGCGGGCCGTCCCGCTTCCGAGCAGCACCGGGCGGACGGTGGGACGGATGACCTTCGATCCCAGGGCCGGGACCCTCTTCGGAGCCATCGGGGACGAGCTCCTCGCCTGGGACCTGCGCACCGCGGAGACCGAGGGGGTCCTCAGGGCGGCCACCCAGGTCTTTCGGCTGCCGAGGCGGGTCACGGAGCTGGCGATCGATCTTTCCCCCAAGGGCGATCCGAAGGGGGACCATCTCTACCTCGCCACCGGAGATTTCTCGCTGGTGCGCCTGGGGCGATCGGCGGCGGGGGGGTTCGAGCCCACCGCCGCCGCGGTGGACGCCGCCAAGCCGATTTGGAAAGGGCGCCTGGCGCCCATCGAGCGCCTCCTTCCCCTTTCGGGGCTGAGGTGCCTCGAAGGGAGGCGCTGGGTTCGGCGATTCCCCGACCATCGTGGGGTGATCGCCGCCAGCCTCCGTCACCTGATGCTGATCTACGGCGACGGCGCGGAGGGGCCCGCCACCTGCCAGGTCCGCATGGTGGTCTCCCAGTCGAAGATCCTGGCCCTCCAGGTCCTCAACCTGCCGGAATGGCAGGGCATCGCCGTGGCCACCCTGGAGGGTCGACTGCGGCTTTTCCGTCCGTCCCACCTGCGGCGGCCGGAGGACGATGACGACGACTACTTCCGCGCCGGGCCGGAGCTGGGGGCCCCGGCGGGGCTGCTGTCGGGGTGCGAGGACTTCGACCTCCTGCCGGATCGGGTCTATGCCCTCGAAGCCCTCCTGCCGGAACCCGTCTCCGGCGGCGGACCTGCGGATTTCAGGCTCCCCCTGGTGCTCGGTCTCGGAAACCAGGAGCTGCGCTGGCACGACCTGCGACTGCCGGGCCGGCTGCGCCGACTGGCCCAGGGGGCCGCGGTGCGGGTGGTGGAGTCGGCGGGGAACGTGGAGCAGGTGATGGAACGGGTCGAGGCCCTCTGCCTGGAGCCCGGTCGACGGGACGTCCACGCCCTGGTCCCCCTCGTGGCCGAGATCGGCGCACGCCTCGAAGCCCCGGTGGCCTGGCGGCGCCTCGACACCCTGGTATGGGATCTCCTCTATCGAGGCGGTGAAGTGCCGGAGATTCGGATCGAGATCATCCAGGCCCTGCGGCGGCTCCAGCTGGAGCGACCGGACCGGTGGGGGCAGCTCGAAGGGCTGATCTACAAGATTCGAAAGTACGTGCTCGACGACCGGAGCTTTTCGAGCAAGGAAACCGATTTTCTGCGTCTATCCCGGTCGAAGGATCCGGACCTGGCGGACGACCGGGTCATCTACCGCTCTGTGCTGATCTCCAGGCGCCAGGATCCGGTCTTCGTTCGGCGCCTCGGTGGCAAAGGCGGGCTCGGGGAGGTGCAGGCTTTCACCCCCCTGGGTCCGGGGGCGGAGGGCGTCGAGCGCTTCTTGGCCAGCAACTACACCGGCGACCTCTGGCTCCTCGACGCCGCCGGGGGCACCCACCGTTTCGAGCTCGACCCTAGCTGCCGACTCGCCGGCGGTGTCCACTCCCTGCGGGCCAGCGGCGACCGGGTCCTCCTCGCCCTGGGGGGGGAGGTGTTCGTCCTGCCCGCCCGGGACCTCGCCGTCGGCGGGGCGGTCCTGAGCCCGGAGCCGCTGGAGGCCCTCTCCGCCGACTCCGAAGGTATCGAGGTCTTCGCCGAGATGGACCGCAGTCTCGGGGACCGTCGGGGCGGGGTGGTGTGGGCCACCCCAGCTGGGGAGATCGCCGCCCTGGAGGGGACGCGGCGGGTCGTCCTGGGCAGCCTTCCGGGGGACCACCGGATCACCACCCTGCTGCTGTTCGCGCCCCACGGAGGTGGGGTCTGCGCCGCGGTGGGGACCCACGGGGGCGAGATCTTCCTACTGCGGGACGGCGAAGACGCCTGGCCGCCGAAGCTCCAGCTGAGGTCCCGGATCCACCTCGGCGACGCCCTGATCACCGCCCTGGCGGTGGCCGGCGCCGACCGCCGCGGCCTCGTCGCCGCTTGCGGTGCCACGGTCTACGGCCTGCGCTGGGTGGACCGCCACGTCACCGGGGTGGATGACCTGGCGGGCCGGTGGTGCCGGGCCTGGGCGTTCCGCGCCGGCGGTCAGGTCCAGGGTATCCACCCCATCGCCGGAGTCGACGGTGACGACGGTGACGAGCGCCTGGTGGTGGGCTGCCACGACGAGCACCTCCACCTCTTCGACCTCGAAGGCCGCCACATCGAGAGCTATTTCGTCCGCGGCATGTCCGTCGGCTTCTTCGCCGCGGGCCCCCCGGACCCCGACGACGGGGCCGTGGTGGTGGCCCGGGTCTACGCCTGCGCCTTCGAAGACGCGTTCTTCGGCGTTCGGCTGATCGACCGCAGCGCCATGATCCGCGACCTCGACGGGGACTTGGCGGCCCTGGATTCCGAGACCCGGGAAGACAACCTCAGCCGCTGGCGGGCCTTTCGCATCCACGAAGGCCACCTGCGGCACCGTTTCATCCGCCAGAGCCGCCGTTTCCTGGGGGACGGCGCGGAGACCTGTCTGGAGGCCATCCGCACCCTCATCGACCTCGGGGACAGCTCCCACCGGCCCACCGGAGAGATGAACGCGCTGCTCCGCAGGCTGTTCCAGAACCGGGCCCCCGGTGCTGCTTCAGATGCCGAAGGGCCCCTCCGCGGTACCGCCGAGATCCTCTCCGCCCCCGATCTCTACCGCGACACCGTCGAGCTGTCCCGGGACCTCGAACAGCGATGGGACACCCCCAGCTCCCTGGCCAACCGGCGGGTTCGCCTTTTCTGGATCCGCTCCTTCCTGCGCAACCTCGAAACGGTGGAGCTCTACGACCGCTGGCTGGAGGTGGGGGGGGCCGTCGCCGCCGCCCACGACCTGCCCCGGGCGACGCCGGAGGGGCTGCTCGGCCGTTTCCTCGAAGCCCCCCATCCGCTGGTGCAGCTCAAGACCGTCCAATACCTCCAGCGCCTGCTCTTCGGCTGGCCCGGTGTCGACCGGCCCGGTCTTCTGGACGGGGCGGAGCCGGAAGCCTGGCGGCTTCGTCTCGCCAGCGTCGTCAAGGCCCTGATCGGTCGCCTCGGGGCTGCCCGCTCGACCCCCATCGATCCCGCCGCGGGGATCACCGGCTCCGGGGCCGGGCAGGTGGAGGCCCGCGCCGGCGGCGGCCCCGTGGTGCTGCAGATCGGCCAGCTGCTGAGCCGCCTCATCGCCGACGGTCAGATCGACGCCCTGAGGCTGACCTTCGAGTTAGAACGAGCGAAGGTGCCCCGGGCCACCCTCCGCCGCCTCGCTGATCAATGCCTGGCGGCGATTCCTTCGGGGGCGTCGTCGCCGGAGACCCCGGTGGGGCCCCGTACGGACCTGCTGGTGCGTTCCGGCCGGGTGCTCCTGGCGGCCCACCGCCTGCGTCGGATCCTGGACGAGGCCGGCCCCGCCCGGGATGTCGTCGAGGAGTTGGAGCCCCTGCTGGAACACGCCCGCGCCGGAGGCGGACCCGAGCCGGAGCTGCTGGGGCGGGCCGCTATGTACTTCGAGGCGTTGATCCAGCTGCTCCAGGTGCAGAGCCTCCAGCAGCTGGCGGACCTGCGGTCCCGCTGGCGTGGCCCCGAGGCCGGGGTGGCCGAAGCGTTCCCCACGGCGACCCGGCTCCAGGGGCTCGCCCCCTTCCTCGACGCCGTCAAGGCCTACTGGTTGATGAAGTGGGACGACATCGAGGTCCATCCGCTCCAGGCCCTCACCTACCAGCCGGCGGCGGAGCTGATCGACCGCTGGAAGGTGCTCTACCACCAACTGCGCCGCGGAGGGTGGCCCCGGGGGAGAGATGCCAGCCCACCGACCGATATCGCCTTCGAGGAGGGCCTCCTCCAGCGGGTCGCGGATCGCCTGCACCACGTCGTCCAGCAGGAGCGGTCGATATCCCTCCTGCGGGATTATCAAAGGGCCCTAGACCACCTCTTCCGCGACCGCGACGACGGGCCGCTGCCCACCTCCGGCATCGAGGCCGCCCGCCGGCTGGAGGAGGAGACAAAACTGGCAGTCACCGCCTTCTCGAACCTTTTCGTACGCCTGCTACTGCTCACCCAGCCCGCGCGGGCGGCGTACCTGGCCCACACCGACGAGGAGCGGCGGGTTCAGTGGTGGGCCTTCGACCGTCCAGACTCGGGCTCCGGCTGGGTTCACATGTCTCAAGAGGACGACGAGCCCCCCCCCTGGCTCGACGACGCCTGGCTCGATCCGCCGAGATTCTTGGAGCTCAGTCGGCAGGAAGATCACGAATTCCTGCGACGGGTCGAAGGGGGGCTGGGGCGGGGGCCTTACGAAGTGGAGGCCAAGAAGCTCATCGACGTCGATGACGATGCCGGCCTGGTGGGCTTCTTCATCTTCGCCTGGAGGCCCGGCGACGACGATGGCCCCCGCCGCTTCGACACACAGCGCCACGCCTGGTCCCTGCCCCTCCAGGCCATCGCCTACCGGCAGGCGAGCCTCCACCAGGAGGCCCTGGAGGGCCGGGTCTACAGCACCGTCGCCCACAACCTGGGCTCGCCCCTCTACCTGGTGCGCTCCAGCCTGGACATTCTCCGCATGGGCTTCTTGGAGAATCAGCCCGAGGATCGGCAGGAGACCTACCGGCAAATGCTGCGGCAGGTCCGGCACATGAACGGCATCGTCGACGCGATGCTGAGCCAGGCGGGGCGGGACGTCCCGGTGGAGCTAGAGGAGGTCTCCCTTGCTTCCCTGGTCTTCGAGGCGGTGCGCACTGCCAGACGAGAAGCGAAGGAGAAAAAACGAATCGAGATAGACTTTCCCAGGCCTGATCGCGAGCGCGAAGCGGCCACCATGTTCGAGACCGACGAAGTCAAGGTCTACGAAATCGTCATCAACCTGCTTGCCAACGCCATCAAGTACTCCCCGTCCCGCAAGCGTATCCGCGTGACCCTCGACGTCGACCGCCACGGCGCCGAGGTTCGGATCGCCGACCAAGGGCCCGGAGTCCCGGAGGCCGAACGGGAACGCATTTTCGAAGCCTATTACCGCGGCTCTATCGCGGTTGGACGGCGCATCCCAGGCATCGGCCTCGGATTGTACAGCGCGAAGCTCTACACGGACCTCCTGGGCGGTCGCCTGTCGGTGCGCAACCTGGGGCGCGGGTATGGCGCCGAATTCACCCTCTACCTACCGGTCGCGGCGAGCTCCAACCGCGACGAGCCGTGAGGCCAACTGAGGGCCCCACGCGACGGAGACGTTCCATGTGTCTTTTGTTGATCGATGACGAGCTCCAGGTCATCGGCGATCTGACCCGACTCTTGAGGGATCGATTCCACATCGAGGCGATTTCGTGGATCGAGAACCGAGAACGCTTGCTGGCCAGCCTCGACGCCTTCGAGCAGCCGCCGACCCTGGTGATCCTCGACTTCCAGATGGACCCCCCGGGGGACGAGGTCTACGTCTGGCTCAAGGAGTGGAATCCCGACCTCCACGTGGTTTTCTACACCCGCTTCGCCGACACCCCTGACCGCCGACTGCGGATGGAACGGGCCGGCGCCGGCGGCGCCCAAATCGTCGAAAAGCGGTCCACCCCCCGGGATGTGCTCAAGCTGCTGCGGGCCCTGGGTCGATGAGCCCCGGCCGGGGAAGAGAGCGTCCGGAGAATCGGGCCGACGTCGGCTTCCTCGAAG
>JBCDIS010000297.1:0-7475 GCA_038748685.1 Acidobacteriota bacterium
ACCCTTACAGCCACCCAAACCCTTTGAACGGACTTGGCCAAAACCCCCCCACCCCTAATGTAAACGACCGCAAAGCGTCGTGCCGTGGGTCCTTGTCCGGCCTTCCCCTCGATCGTTTTCTAGATCTCCGAAGTATATCCAACCTCCCAAGGTACTTTGCTCTCAGAGCAACGGGACATCCCGCTTCTTGCGCCCCGTCCCCTCGCCCGTTAGCATTCCGGTCACGATGTTGATGTCGATCCCACCCGGCCGCCCCTCCCCCTTCGCCCGCGGCCTTCGAATGCCCTAGCCCGGCCAACCGCGCCGGGCCCCACCTCCGTACGCCCCGAACCAGCATTCGAACCAAGACGCGGATCCTCCCGCGCCGAGATTCCGACTCGAGACCCGAGGCCGCTGCCTCGACGACCCGCAAGGGGAAAGCACCATGTTCAAGCCCACCTCCGACGCCGCGACGCCGGTCAGCCCGCCGAACCCGCCGATCCGACCCGCGGACGCCTCCCCGGAGTCGACCGTCGAGATCCTCGAACGCATCCTCGAAGAGCGCATCCTGATCCTCGACGGCGCCATGGGCACGATGATCCAGGGCTATGGCCTGGGGGAAGACGACTTCCGAGGGGAGCTCCTGAAGGACCACCCCTCGGATCTCCAGGGCAATAACGACCTGCTCTGCCTCACCCGCCCAGACGTCGTGGAAGAGATCCACCGAACGTTCTTCGCCGCCGGGGCCGACATGGTGGAAACCAACACCTTCAACGCCCAGGTCATATCCCAGGCGGACTACGACACCGAACACCTCTCGTACGACATCAACTTCGCGGCCGCCGCCATCGCCCGCCGGGTGGCCGACGAGTTCACGGCGAAGGAACCCCACAAACCGCGGTTCGTCGCCGGCTCCCTGGGCCCGACGAACCGGACGCTGTCGATTTCACCTGATGTGGAACGGCCGGAGATGCGGGCCGTCACCTTCGACGAGATGAAGGCCGCCTACAAGGAGCAGACCCGGGGCCTTCTGGACGGCGGCAGCGATGTCCTCCTGGCGGAGACCACCTTCGACACCCTCAACCTGAAGGCGGCGATCTTCGCCTTCGAGGAGCTGTTCGAAGAGAAGGGGCGCCGCTGGCCGGTGATGCTGTCGATCACCATCATCGACAAGAGCGGACGGACCCTTTCGGGTCAGACGGTGGAGGCCACCTGGACCGCCATCGCCCACGCCCGCCCCCTTTCGGTGGGTATCAACTGCGCCCTCGGCGCGACGGAGATGCGGCCCTACGTGGAGGAGCTGTCGAAAATCGCTCCGGTCTACGTCAGCTGCTATCCGAATGCTGGCCTGCCCAACGCTTTCGGAGAGTACGAAGAGCTGCCGGAGGACACCGCCGCATCGCTCCTGGAGCTGGCGGACGAGGGCTGGCTCAACATCGCCGGCGGCTGCTGCGGGACGACCCCCGATCACATCCGCGCCATCGCTGAGACCCTCGACGGCCGCCCACCAAGGAAGCGCCCCGAGCCGCAGCCCTACACCCGCTACAGCGGCCTCGAAACCTTCACCCTACGGCCCGACTCCAACTTCACCATGATCGGTGAGCGCACCAACGTCACCGGCTCACGGCGCTTCGCCCGGCTGATCAAGCGCGGTCAGTACGAGAAGGCCCTGGAGGTGGCGCTTCACCAGGTCAGAGGCGGCGCAAACTTCCTTGATGTCAACATGGACGAGGGTCTGCTCGAATCCGAGAAAGAGATGACCACCTTTCTCAACCTGATCGCCACCGAGCCCGAAGTGGCGCGGCTGCCGATCATGGTGGACAGCTCCAAGTTCTCGGTGCTCGAAGCGGGTCTCAAATGCGTACAGGGCAAGGCCGTCGCCAACTCCATCAGCCTGAAGGACGGCGAGGAGACGTTCCGGCGCCAGGCGGAGACCCTGCGGCGCTTCGGCGCCGGGGTGGTGGTCATGGCTTTCGACGAAGAGGGTCAGGCGGTGACCACCGACCGCAAGGTGGAGATCTGCCGGCGAGCCTACGGCATCCTCGTCGACGAGCTCGGCTGGGATCCCGGGGACATCATCTTCGACCCCAACGTCCTCACCGTCGCCACCGGTATCGAGGAACACGACCTTTACGCCAAAGCCTTCATCGACGCCACGGCCGGGATCAAGGAGGCGTGCCCGGGTGCCAAGGTCAGCGGCGGCATCTCCAACCTCTCGTTCTCCTTCCGCGGCAACGACGCCGTCCGCGAAGCGATGAACGCCGCCTTCCTCTACCACGCCATCCGCGCCGGCCTCGACATGGGGATCGTCAACGCCGGACAGCTGGCGGTCTACCAGGACATTCCAGAGGAGCTGCTCACCCACATTGAAGATGTCCTCTTCGCCCGGCGGCCCGACGCCACCGAGCGACTCGTGGACCTGGCGGAGCGTTTCCGCGGCCAGGGTAAGGTGCGGGAGGACGACAACTCCTGGCGCGAGGAGCCCTACCGCGAACGGCTGATCCACTCCCTCGTCCACGGCATCGCCGACCACGTGGAGGTGGACGTCGAGGAAGCGCGGCAAGACCTACCCCGCCCCCTCCACATCATCGAAGGGCCCTTGATGGACGGCATGAAGGTGGTCGGCGACCTCTTCGGCGAGGGCAAGATGTTCCTTCCCCAGGTGGTCAAGAGCGCCCGCGTGATGAAGCGGGCGGTGGCCTACCTCGAACCCTTCATGGAGGCGGATCGGGCCGAGACCGGGGCCACCGACCAGGGGACCGTGCTGATGGCGACGGTCAAGGGGGACGTCCACGACATCGGCAAGAACATCGTCGCCATCGTCCTCGGCTGCAACAACTACCGGGTGGTGGACCTGGGGGTCATGGTGCCGGCGGACCAGATCCTCGACCGCGCGGTCGAAGAGAACGCCCAGATCATCGGGCTGTCCGGTCTGATCACCCCGTCCCTCGACGAGATGGTCCACGTGGCCAAAGAGATGGCCCACCGCAAGCTCGACATACCGCTGCTGATCGGCGGCGCCACCACGTCGAAGCAGCATACGGCCCTCAAAATCGCCCCCCACTACGAACACGAGGTGGTCCACGTGCTGGACGCCTCCCGAGCCGTCTCCGTGGTTTCGGACCTCTTGGACGACGTTCGTCGGAAGACCTTCGATACCCAGAACCGCGAGCTTCAAGCCCAGCTGCGGGAGACCTACGGCCAGCGCCGCCAGAGGCCCCTGCTAACCATCGCCAAAGCCAGAAAGCAGCGCCTGGCCCTCGACTGGTCCACCTACGAACCCCCGAAGCCTTCGTTCCTCGGCCTGCAGGTGCTTCAGGACATCCCCCTCGAGGAGATCGTCCCCTTCGTCGACTGGACGTTCTTCTTCGTCGCCTGGCAGCTCAAGGGACGCTTCCCCGCCATCCTCGAACACCCGAAGTACGGCCCCGCCGCCCGCGAGCTGTACGCCAACGCCCAGGACATGCTGAAGAGGGCCATCGACGGGGGCTGGCTCACCGCCCGGGCCGCCTGGGGCTTCTGGCCCGCCCACACCGAGGGAGACGACCTGGTGCTCTTCGAAGACGAGGCCAAGTCCCGGGAGCTGGCCCGCTTCCCCATGCTGCGCCAGCAGGAGCAGAAGCACGATGACAACAAACCTTACCGCTCCCTCGCCGACTTCGTCGCCCCCGCGGGGGGGCCGCCGGACTACCTAGGGGCCTTCGCCGTCACCGCCGGCCTCGGCGCCGAGGAGGCGGCCGCCAACTTCGAAGCCGACCACGACGACTACTCCGCCATCATGGTCAAGGCCCTAGCGGACCGCCTGGCGGAAGCCCTCGCCGAGCTCATGCACCAGCGGGCCCGGGACGCCTGGGGATACGGCCGCGGCGAGGAGCTGACCCAAGACGACCTCATCGCCGAGCGGTACCGCGGTATCCGCCCCGCCTTCGGCTACCCCGCCTGCCCGGACCACACGGACAATGAGACCCTGTGGCGTCTCCTCGACGCCGAGGGTATCGGCATGGGGCTGACGGAGCACTTCGCCATGACGCCGGCTGCGTCGGTCTCCGGGCTGTACTTTTCCCACCCGGAATCGCGCTATTTCGGCATCGGCCGCGTCGGTGCCGATCAGGTGGCCGACCACGCGGCGCGCAAGGGAAGACCCGTCCCGGAGATGGAGCGCTGGCTGCAGTCGAACCTGGCCTACGACCCCGGAGACGGCTGACGTCCGCCGCAGGCCCAGATGCCGGGAGGCCTCGCCCGTGGAGGCCTCCGTAGATCCCCTAATCTCTGAAGCTAGCGAAGGCGTCGATCTCGTCGTTGTACGTGTCGAAGACGCCGATCAGGCGGGTCATGTCCAAGACCTCCTGTACCTTGTCCTCCACGTGCAAGAGCTTGATCGTGGCACCCGCCGCTTCGGCCGAGGTCTTGGCCCGGATCAGCTCGCCGAGACCGGACGAGTCCATGGCCCGTACACCCTGAAGGTTGAGCAGGAGCTTCTTGTGGCCGGCGGCGAGGGCGTCGTTGACTTCCTCCCGCAGCATGACGTCGCCTTCACCGATGTTCAGCCGGCCTTCGAGATCCAGGAGGATGACATCCTCTTCGGTGCGGGTCTTGATTCTCATGTCCAGGTCTCCATTCGGTCGTTCGATCTAATCCGTTCAACCCGGCCCGAGGTGTGGGGGTGAGCCCCTGACCGCGACAGGTCACCCAGGGCGGCCGGCGGAGCGGTAGGTCCCTCGAGGATCCGGAGAGATTTGCATTGAGGTCCGAGGCATCCCCATTGTAACCCAAGCCAAGGAAACGGACCGCCGACGGGGCGTGCGGGATGGGTACCGTCCACTTTCGCGTGGTAACCTGTTGTGGATTTCCCATCCCCGCGCCGAGGACGTCCGGCTCCGGTCGAGCCGAGCCCAAGACCGATGACGCCCAGACCCGGGAGCCTACGATTCCGCAGGACCTGATGAGCCCGAACCTGCAATTCATCGTCCACGATCGGTCCCAGGAGCAAAACCGAATCTCCTGGTACGGCAAACGCCTGGTCATCGGCCGGCGGGTGGACGCCGACATCCGGGTCAACGAACCCACCATGTCGGGAATCCACGCCGAGCTCGTACCGGGGGACGACGGCGCGGTTCGAATTCGGGACCTCGACTCCCTGAACGGCACCCAGCTCAACGGCGTGCGGATCATCGAGTCGCTGCTCCGACCCGGGGATCAGATCCAGATCGGCCGTGCACGGATCGTGGTGGCCCCCACCGAGGGGGCGATCCCCCAGCCCCTGCCGGGCATGCCCACCACCGCCGAGCCCAGCGGCCAGAATTCCCAAACCGTCAAGATCCGGCTCGAGAACCTGCGGGAGAGCCGCGGCGACGTCATCGCCGAGGATCGGCGCATCATCCTCCTCCGGGATCTCTTCGAGGCCCTCAAGGAGGTCGAGAACGCGGCCGAGACCCTGGCCAAGACCCGCTTCGTGCTGTACCAGACCTTCCTCCGCGCCCGCGTCTTCATCTTCGAGCGCGGCCAGGACGGCGCGTGGCGGGACGCCGACGCCGCCGACGACGACCCGCGGCGTCCCAGCATGACTTTCGTCGAAGAGACGGCGAGCTCCGCCAGCGCTATCCTGTCGACGTCCCTCACCGACGACCAGCGGTTCGCCGCCTCCGAAAGCGTGCGGATTTCCGGCATCGAGACCGCCATGGCGGCCCCCACCAGCTGCGATGGCCGCACCCTGGCGGTCATCTACGTCGACCGGCTCGGCCTGCCCCCCTTCAGCCTCCAGGACCTCAACATCCTGGGCATCGCCGCGAACCACGTTTCGGCGGTCCTGGAGAACGTCTCCCGCATCCGCGAGCTACGGCGCACCAACGCCGACCTCGTCGAGGCGCGGGAGAACCTGGCGGCGCTGAACCGAAATCTCGAAGGCCTGGTGGAAGAGCGCACCGCCGAGATCCGCCGGCAGGCCGACGAGATCCAGACCCTGGCGGATGCCAAGGACGAGCTCATGGGCATCGCCGCCCACGACATCCGCGGTCCTCTAACGGTCATCCAGGGCACCAGCGAGCTGCTTCGCATGCGCATCGGCCAGGTGGACCGCGACACCCTGGTGCGCAGTCTCGACATGATGCACGGCGCCGCCCGGGGTCTGTCCCAGCTACTCAGCGAGCTGCTGGACGCCAAAGCCATCGAATCGGGCAAGATCACCCTCCGGCGGCGGCCGGCGGCGGTCCAGGACCTGGTGGAGGCCACCCTGCCGATCACCCGGCTGGCGGCGGAGGACAAGGGCATCGCCCTGGTGACCGAGATCTCCGCCGGCCTCACGGCCCACGCCGATCCGCGGAGGTTGGGCCAGGCCATCACCAACCTTCTCCTCAACGCCATCAAGTTCTCCGACCCACAGTCCCGTATCGTCCTGCGCGGCCGGCCGGGGGATCCGGGCCGGGTCCTCCTCGAAGTCGAGGACCAGGGGGTGGGCATCGCGGAGGCGGACCTGGACCGCATCTTCGGCACTTTCGAGCAGGGAACCGCCGGCCGTCAGTTCGGCGGCAGCGGCCTCGGCCTGATGATCGCCCGCCGCCTCGTGGAGCTGCACGACGGCCAGCTTTCGGTCGAAAGCCAGGTGGGGGTCGGCAGCCGATTCATCATGTCCCTCCCCGCCGCGTAGCTTCCGGCCTGACACCGATCGCCGCCCCCGGCCCCATCGCCGAGGCCGGCTTCACCGATCCGCCTCGATTCACCACAAGGAACAGCATGGATCCTCTCGTCAAAGAGCTCGACGACGCCGTAGCCGCCTGGGACAAACGCGGATGGCCTCGGCCCGACGTGGTGGTGGTCTCCGGCTCCGGCCTGTCCACCGACCTCGGCCAAAGCCTCGAAGGCCCCCACCCGTGGGCTGATCACCTCCCCTTCGAGGTCGAGGGTATCGAGGGGCATCCCCTGAGCCTGGAGCTGCTGGAACCGGTGCCTGGACGGGTCGTCCTGTCGTGCCGCGGACGTCTCCATCTGTACCAGGGCTACACCGCGGCGCAGGCGGTGTTCACCCTGCGGCTGGCGAGGCTGCTGGGGGCCCAGGTGCTGGTGATGACCAATTCCAGCGGCGGCCTCCATCCCCACCACACCCCCGGCGACATGGTGGTGGTCCACGACCACCTCAACCTCACGGGTCAGAATCCCCTCTACGGCCGTTTCCCCAAGAGCTGGGGGCCCCAATTCCCCGACATGATGGGGGCCTACGACCCGGAGATCCGCCGCCTCCTGCACGCCTGCGGCGACCGGCTCGGGCTCACCCTTTCGGACGGGGTCTACGTCGGCCTCCTCGGGCCGAGCTACGAAACCCCGGCGGAGGTCCGCATGGTGCGACAGCTCGGCGGTGACGTCGTGGGCATGTCGACGGTGTGCGAGATCATCGCCGCCCACCACATGGGCATGCGCTGCGCCTGCGTGTCGGTGGTATCGAACCCCGGCGCCGGGGTGACGGACGAGGTCCTCGACCACGCCGACGTCCTGTCCCGCGGCAA
>JBCDIS010000298.1:0-7421 GCA_038748685.1 Acidobacteriota bacterium
CCGCCCCGCCGACGGCCACGCGCGGCACCCGTGGGTGGAGGCGCAGTTCGGCCTCGACCGGACCGAGGACCACGGGCCAGAGGAGCTCTTGGTAGCGCTCCAGGACGCCGATGAGTAGCTCCTCCTTGTTACGGAAGACGTGGTAGAGGCTTCCGGGGTGAAGCCCAGCCTCCCGAAGAAGGGTCTGGATGCCGGTGGCGTGGAAACCCTGTTCGTGGAACAGACGGGCGGCGGTGTCGAGGAGGCGTTCTTTGGTGTCCATGGGGATGACCTTGGCTTGAGTGGTCACTCAATTCTAGGGAACTTTGAGTGTTCGTTCAAGGGGCCGCCGCCATTGCGCGCCCGAGTGGACTCCGGCCCGGTGGAAGATCCTCAGAACAGACTGAGCTGTGCCCCCGGCCTGCGGAACGCATCAGCCGAGAGCACGGGTCGGCGCCTGGACAGACCAGCCCGCCGCCGCGCGTGGGCGAAGAGGTCGGCGATCTGCCCGGCGAGGACCCCGGCCCCCCGCATCCGATGGCCGAATCGGGGGTCCACGGCCCGGCCTCCGTGTAGGGCCCGCACTCGTCTGAGGACTTTGTCTTTCCCGTCGGGGTAGCAGCGCTGCAGCCAGTCCTCGAACAGCCCGGCGACGGCCCCCGGCAGCCGCAGCACGGTGAAGCCGGCGTAGGAGGCGCCGGCCTCGGCGGCGGCGGCGAGCAGGGCCGGCAGCTCGTGGTCGGTCAGGCCCGGGATCACCGGCGCCGTCATGACCCCCACTGGAATTCCGGCGTCGGCGAGCTGGCGAATCGCCTGGAGGCGTCGCCTCGGGTGGGAAGCCCGCGGTTCGAGGTTTCGGGCGAGCTCGCCGTCGAGGGTGGTGATGGAGAGCGTCACCGAGACCGCGCCGTGGTCCGCCAGGTTCCGGAGCAGGTCCAGGTCCCGGGTCACCAATGCGTTTTTGGTGATCAGGCCGGTGGGGTGACGGTGCTCGGCGAGGACCTCCAGACACCCGCGGGTGATGCGGAGTCGTTTCTCGACCGGCTGGTACGGATCCGTGACCCCAGAGAAAGCGAGGACCTTCGGCTCCCAGGAGGGCTTGGCCAGCTCGCGGGCCAGCAGCTCGGCGGCGGTTTCCTTGACCACGATGCGGGTTTCAAAATCGAGACCCGGCGACAGACCGAGGAATTCGTGGCTCGGTCGGGCATAGCAGTAGGCGCAGCCGTGCTCGCAGCCCCGGTAGGGGTTGAGGGAGATTTCGAAAGGGATGTCGGGACTCTGGTTGCGGCTGATGACGGAGCGGGAGGCGTCCTTCAGCAGGACCGTCGGAAGTCGATCCGGACCCGGCGTTTCGAGCTCGACCTCCAGCCGTTCGAAACGACTTGCGGGGTTCGAGTCGGCGCCCCGGCCTTTCGGTGCGGACCTCTGGAGCGAAGCCGATGGTCTTTGGCCTGGCTGCACCCTCGACATGTCGCGAGTTTAGGCGGTATTGAGGCGGAAGTCCAGGGCGGACGGCCCCCGCCGCGGGCGATTCGGGCTAGGCTTGGATCATGACGCCGCTACGCCAGATCCTTTGGGCGGTCGCCACCGGCTTCGGCGGGGTGCTGTTGATCGTCGTCGGCGCCCTGGCGTCGACCCGGGGCTTGGTGACCTTCGGCGTGGCGCTGAGCTTCGCCGGAACCGCCTGGATCGGCACGGTCGTGGTGCGGGCGGTGCTCCAGCAGCTCCTGTGGCGGGTGGGTCGACGACTCTTGGTGTCCTACGTCTTGGTGGGGCTACTGCCCATTCCGGTCGGCCTCACCTTTGGCTTCGCCGTGCTCTACGTGCTGTCCGGTCAGCTGGCGACGAGGCGGGCGGAGTTGGAGATCCACAGGACCCTCGCCGAGCTCGGCGAGGCGGCCACCGCGGTCGGTACCGCGCTGTCTATAGATGACCCCAGCACCGTGGACGCCGGCTCCGTGGACCCCACCGCCGTGAATAGGGGCCCAGCCTTCGCAGCCTTCGAGCCCTTCAGGGTCCGGCTGCCGGGGATCGGTCTCGCGTATCGTTTGAAGGGGGAAGGGGGCGTGGACGGGCTCGGCCCCATCGATCCCTCGGAACTGCTGCCGGAGGGGCGATACCAAACCTCCCTGGACGCGGTGGGCTTCCTCCAGGGCGGCCGTCATTTCCTAGCGGCGGTTCGTCCGATGGACGGGGCGGACGTGGTGGTCTACCTGGTGGCCGAGCCCCACCTCCGGGAGCGCCTCGAAGGGGCCGTCCGCATCGGGTTGCATTTCCCCCAGGCGGAGCGGGGAGCCGACGGCGTGAACCTGACCCTTCGGCCCAGCGGACTGGACCTGGAGGTGACGGAGGAGGCCCCTGAAGGCGGCGTCGAGTTGGAGGCTTGGGAGGATCCGGAGGCCTCGGAGCTGAATATCAATCCCCCGACGCCGGTGCGGGGGGCCTTCGGCTGGTTGGACTGGCCGGGGGTGCTCTGGATGCGGATCGTCCAGCTGCCGTACGTGGTCTGGGACTCGGACGACTGGCACGCCGCCATCGAGGGCAGGGACGACGACTTCCTCTACCTGGTTCGCACGTCCGTCGCCCGCGAGTACGTGGAGCTGTTCGACACGGTGGGCTCGGAGGAGGGGAACCTGAAGATCGCGAGCAGCGTGGTGGACGTGCTCTACGTCATCGGAATTGCCGCCCTGGCAATCTACGTCTTGGCGGCCCTGGGGGCCGGCGTGCTGGTTTATCGGATCGCCCAGGCCACCCAGCGCCTGTCGAGGGGTTTCGGCGCCGTCGAAGCGGGGGCCTTTGAGCATCGGGAGAGCCTCCGCGGCCGCGATCAGCTGGCGGATCTCATCGCGGGTTTCAACCACATGGTGGAGCACCTGGAGGAGGCGGTGGACGAACGGGCGGAGAAGGAGGCCCTGGAGCGCGAGCTGAGGGTCGCCCGGGATCTCCAGCAGGGCCTGCTGCCGCCACCGGACTTCGCGTTCCCCGGTCTCGACATCGCCACCGACTTCCAGCCCGCCGCCGCCATCGGCGGCGACTTCTACCATTTCGAACGCTACGGAGACGGGCGCTTCGAGGCGGTGATCGCCGACGTTTCGGGGCACGGATTGGCGACCGGCATCGTCATGTCGGCGGCCAAGGCCCTGGTGTCGGCCCTGTCGCGGGAAGACCGGGACGCGCCGTCCATGCTGGCCCGGGTCCACGCCGAGCTGAGGGAGCTCACCGACCGCCGGACCTTTGTCACCCTCGGGCACTACCTGTTCGACCTGCGTGCCGGTCGGCTCGAAGTCACCAACGCAGGCCATCTTCCGATCTACCGGGTCACCTCCGGTGGAGAGGTGCGGGCGGTGGAATGCCCGTCCTTGCCTTTGGGAACGGGCATCGCCTCGGACCACCGCACGGTGACGGAACCCCTCGAACCCGGGGATCTGTGGGTGACCCTCTCCGACGGCATCGTCGAGGGGCGGAGGGACGGCGGCGAGCTATTCGGCTTCGGTCGGCTCGAAGCGGTCCTCGCGGACTGCGCCGGGGCCTCCGCCGCCGGCGCTAGGGACCGCATCCTGGACGCCTGGCGCCGGTTCGTCGGCGGGGCGGAGGATCAGCCGGACGACGACCGGACCCTGATCGTCGTCGGCGTCGGGACGTCGTCATCGGCCCGCCCCGGTGAACGGCCTTGACCCCGCCGTCGCCTAGGGCCTACGCTGAGAATTCGGGTTTTCCCTTCGGGTCGGTTTCGAGGATGGGTAGGGGCGTGCTTTGACGGTCGAGACTTCAACGGGTTATCAGCTTCTGGAGACACTGGCGTCCTGGCAGGGCACCGCGGTCTACCATGCCCGGGATTTGCGGGACTACCGGGGCGTCGTGCTGCGGCTCCTCGACCCGGGGGGTTACCCCGTCTCCCGCCTGGGGGAGCTGGTGGAGGCCGCCCACCGTGCCGCGGACCTGGCCCATCCCGTGATCGACATGGCGATTCCCGACGCCGCCGACGGCCGTCTCCGCCTGCGTTCTGACCTGTGGCCCGGGGAATCCCTCGAATCCCGCCTGCGGACGGCCCCCATGGCCCTTTCGGAGGCCCTCGACGTGGCCCGAGAGCTGGCGGCGGGTCTCAATGCGCTGCACCGGGCGGGTCTGGTCCACGGCGCGGTCCACCCGGCGAATGTGTGGCTTACCCGGGAGGGGGGGGTACGGCTGCTGGGGCTCGGCCTGGCGCAGCTGCTCGACCACCGATCGTTCACCGAGCTGGAGCCGGCGACGGTGGCGTTCCTGCCCCCCGAAGCCCTGCGGGACGGCGGACCGCCGTCGGGCCCGCCGACCCCCGCCGGCGACGCCTGGGCCCTCGGCGCCCTGGTCTTCGAGATGGTCTACGGACGTCGTGCCTTTGTCGGGGACGATCCGAGGGAGCTGGCGGACGCGGTCCGTCACCGCGTTCCGAGGATGGACCGCACCGTACCGAGGGCCCTGGGGTTGTTCCTCCAGCGGACCCTGGCGAGGGATCCGGATCAGCGCTACTCCGACGGAGGGAAGATCCGCCGAGCCTTGGCGGCGGTCGACGCCGGTCCCCCACACCACGAACCGACCGAACCCATGGATCCGTCGGGGGCGTCCTCCGCGGGCACCGGACCTCGGTTCTCGGGACCCCGCTCGAAGGGCGGCGGCGAGGGGTACCCCTCCGGAACCCGTCCACCCCTCGACGTGGGCCAGGAGCTCGGGGGCTTCGAAGTCATCGAGAGCCTCGGCCGGGGGGGTATGGGGATCCTTTACCGGGCCCGGGATCGCCGCTTGGAAAGGGACGTCGCCCTCAAGCTGCTGCCGGTCCAGTTCAAGAGCGAGGACCGTCGCCGCCGTTTCGTTCACGAGGCCCAGGCGGCGTCGGCCCTGGATCATCCCCACATCTGCACCATCTACGGGATCGACGAGACCTCCGACGGCGACACCTACATCGCCATGGCCTACTACGGCGGCCCGTCCTTGGAGGAGCGACTGCGGGACGGACCCTTGCCGCTGGAGGAAGCCCTGGAGGTGGCGGAGCAGATCGCCTCGGGTCTGGCGGCGGCCCACGGACGCGGCATCGTTCACCGAGACATCAAGCCTGGGAACATCATGTTCTCGGAGGGGGGAAGCCCCAAGATCGTCGACTTCGGCCTGGCGGAGGTGGTGGCCGAACCGGGTTCCGGGATCGTCGTCTCGGGGGAGGTCTTCGGCACCATCGGCTACATCGCGCCTGAGCAGCTGCTGGACGAGCCGATCGATCAGAGGGTGGACATCTGGGCCCTCGGGGTGGTGCTCTACGAGATGGTGGCGGGCCGGAGGCCCTTCGAGTCGAAGGATCTGGGGTCGTTGACGGAGGTGCTCGACCGCGAACCGCCGCCCCTGACGGAGGTCAATTCCGACCTGCCCAAGGAGTTGGACGGGATTCTCCGCAGGGCCCTGGCGAAGAATCCCTCCCGGCGCTTCTCCACGGCCTCGGAGATGGCGGAGGAGCTGCGTTCCCTGCGCCTCGGTGATGCGCCGCCGCCTTCGCGGCGGGACCACGCCCGCTGGCTCCTGGGCAGCGTCGTCGTCCTGCTGCTGGTGGCGGGGCTCGGGGCGGTGGCCGCCAGCAAGATGGGCCTCGGGGGACACGGAGGGGTGGACGCCGTCTCGTTCGCCGGATTCCGCGCCGCAGGCCCACCCGGCCAGGGTGCCCCAGGGACCGGAGGGCCCGGCGAGCCGGGCCCGCGGGCGTCGTCGGTGGAGGCCCTTGGCGAGATCCTGGCCCTCGAGCTGGAGAACCTGGGGGGGCTGGAGCTTCAGCGGACGGACGGCGACCTGGCGGTCGCCTTGCTGGACCGGCTGGATCCAGACGTCGGCTGGCAGCAGGATCTACTGGGTCCCCTGGGCGACGGCGACTTCGGCGATCTGTGGGCGGCGGCGGGGACCTGGGGGCCTGTGGAGAGCGGCTCCGAGGGGGCTTTCGAGGCCACCCTCCTGCTTCAGGGAACGAATTCCGGGCGGCGGCGGGTCGTCCGCGTGCGGGGCTCCCCGGACGCCCTGCCGGAGACGGCCGCCGGGCTGGCCCGCCAGGTGGTGTCGGCCCTCGGGGTACCGATCCCTCCGCCGCCGTCTCGGCTTGACGCCGGCCTCGGCAGCGCCGAAGCCGGGGCCCTTTACGCCAGGGCCCTCGAGCGCCTGGACGTTTTCGACGCCAGGGGCGCCCTGGAGCTACTGGCGAGGGCGGCGACCTTCGGACCCGAGGATCCGCGGCTGCGCCTGGCCCGATCCGAAGCTCTCTGGGTCCTCGGACGGGAGGGTGAGGCGCTGGCGGAGATCGAGTCGGCCCTCGGGGACGGCTCCGCGCTGCCCCAGCGACTTCGGATCTTCCTCCGTGCCCGCCAGCTGGACTACCTGAGGCAGTACGGCCGGTCGGCGGTGCTTTACCGTGCCCTCTGGAGTGGCCGGGATCGTTGGGGGGAAGAGGACGGCCTGCCGGTGGACGCCGGGCGCCACGTCGCCGCGGCGCTGGTGCGTGCGGGGCATCCGGAGGAGGGCCTCGCGGTGCTGGTAGAGGGCCGGGTCGGCGATCTGCACGCCGAGCTGCAGCGGGGCGAGGCATTCCACTGGCTGGAGCGCTACGAGGCGCAGCTGGAGGCGGCGCAGCGCGTGGTGTCGATGGCGCGGGAACGCAGTCTGCCCTGGGCCCTGGCCCGCGGAAAGCTCCAAGAGAGCCGGGCGCTGTGGCGGCTGGGCCGATACGCCGAAGGGCTGGACGCCGCGGAGACCGCGGCGGAAGCCTTCGAGCAGTTGGAGAACATCAAAGGCCTGGCGGACAGCACGATGGTGACCGGCATCCTGCGCTACGAGAGCGGAGACCAGATCCGCGCCAAGACCCACTACGACCGTGCCGCCCGGCTGTACGGCTCCCTGGGCCTTAGGAGGGCGGAGGCGCGGACCCTCACCAACAAGGCGCTGGTGCTGCAGCAGCAGGGGGACCTGGATGCCCATATCGACGTCACCGCCCGTGCCCTCGAGCTTTTCCGGGAAACCGAAGATCAGCTGGCGGAGCTGATCACCCTGGTCAACCTGGCGGATCCGCTGGTGCAGCGGGGCCGCTTCTCCGAGGCCCGGGAGGCCCTCGAAAGGTCGATGGAGCTGGCGAGGTCCACCGACCGCTTCGACGCCTGGGTGAGCTACAACTACGGACGGTTCCTGGTGACCAGCGGAGAGCTCTCCGCGGCGGGGGAGCGCATCGAGCACGGACGCCGGTCCACCCTGGATACGGGGGACCAGGTGGGTTGGGCCACCGCCACCCACTACCTGGCGAAGCTGCTCCACCTGCAGGGGGATCTCGACCGGGCGCTGGTGCTGTTCGGGGACGCGATGCCGGTGCTGGAGGAGCGGGGGACGCCGCCGGTGGCCGCCGACGCGGGGATCGACTACGCCGCGGCCCTCCTCGATGCGGGCCGGGC
>JBCDIS010000299.1:0-7417 GCA_038748685.1 Acidobacteriota bacterium
CCACACAGGACAAGACCACAGGCCCCTACCCCATCAGCCGTGCGCAAAATCGTTCCCAAATTGCCGGGATCTCGAGATCCGGCGCCACAAGGCGGAAGCCGAGGGCCTCCGGGTCCCGCGGATCGGGCTCGATCCAGATCTCGCCCTTGGCGGCGGTGGCCCCCTTCGAGGTCTTGAAGCTGAGGACCTGGATCGGCGTGCCCAGCAGGGCACGCATGAAGTTGGCGACGAAGCCTTCGACGGTGATGGCGGAGAGGGCATCGAAGCTGTTCAGGCGGTAGAGGTCGTTCTCCTCGACCACCAGGGACGTCGCCTCCAGCAGCGTCAGCGGCGTCGGCGCCTTGTCGTTGTCGACGATCGGCGCCGTCAGCCAGGTTTTCACCGTTTCCTGGTTGAGCACCACCACCGAGATGTAGCGGGGCAGGACGTGGGTGATGACGTCGAGGAGCCACCGCTCCATGGCGGCGCCGAGGTCCGCCGGCGCGCCGAAGAACTGGGGGAGCAGCTCCCGGGACAGGGGCGACGGGCCGCCGTCGTCCCCGGCTCCCCCGAGGGGGTCGAAGACGAGCTCGACGCCGCCGGCGGAGGCGACCCCGAGGCTCAGGTTCGGGCCCACCTGACCGTCGATGGGGACCGTGAGGTCGACGCCGAAGCTGAAGATGGGCTCCGGGGTCTCGGCGAGGGGGAGTCTCAGGCCGACCCCGGTGGGGCGGGTCGAGATCCGCAGCAGCTGGCTGTCGGGCAGCGCCAGGCGGACCCAGGCCCCCAGCTGCTGGACGCCGTCCAGCGTGTCCACCCCGAGGAGCAGCGTCACCGGCAGGTCCGCCGACGGGCGGTAGCGGATCAGCCCGGTTTCGGAGACCTCGATCTCCGGGATCGACGTCTGGAAAATCGCCCCCAGGGCCTGCACTGTGTCAGGGAGCTGCTGCGGCGACACCCGATCCACCAGCCAGGCCAGGGCGTCCCCCTCGATGGCCTCGGGCCGGCCGGCCTCCAGGCTGGCGACGACGGCGTCCACCAGGGCCTGGACTTGGAGCAGACCGCCGGCGCTCTCGAGGGCGTTGAGGAAGGGGTCGTCCTGGTCGACGTTGAGCTGTTCGAAGAGCTGGCCCATGAGGTTCTGGGCTACCTGCGGCGCGAATTTGAGCAGCTGCGCGGCGAGGCTGCCCCAGCCCAGGAAAGGGACGAGGCGGAGGGCCAGGCCGGAGGGGTCGTCGGGCTGACCGGCGCCGACGGTGAGCAGGAAGCCGCCGTCGAAACCGGCTTCGACGAAGAACGGGGCGGGGACGGCGCCGCCCGTCACCAGCACCAGGTCGCCGCGGATGCCGGGCTGGAAGTTGGCGTCGAGCTGGACGGCGGTTTCCAGGCTCCTCACCTCGGCGTAGCCCGTCGCGACCGGCAGGTCGCGGGTACGGACGACGAACTCCGCCAGGGCGGAGGTAGCGGTGACGTCGGCCTGGAATCCGTAGGGCAGACCGTAGACCCGGACGCCACCTTCGATCGGCCCCACGCCGACCCCGAGATCCGGGTCCTCCACCGGCGGCAGGCTGGAGAGCAGGGTGCCGAAGACCCCCAGGTCGAAGCGCCCGTCGTCGCCGAGGACGGTGTTGGAGAGGAGCCAGCCCGCCGGATCGTCGAGGAGACCCACCAGCGCCGGCATCTGCCAGCGGCCCTCGGCGTCTTGGCCGGCGAGGCCGAGCCCTTCGAAGAGGGTCTGGACGAAGGGGTAGCGCTCCACCAGCCGGCTCTCCAGGACGCCGGTGGCGATCACCGAAAGGGCGTAGGCGGGGGCGACGGTGGAGATTTGGTCGACAAACTCTGCGGAGTCGAAGGGGTAAACAGTCACCGGCTCCGCCGCCGGCCGTTCCGGATCCCCCCAGACCAAGTTGACGTCGAGGGCCGGCGCGTCGTGCCCCAGCCGGTAGGTCAGGGTTGGCACCACCGACAGGCCGACGGCGGGAACGGAGAACGACGACTCGGACTGT
Source organism: Acidobacteriota bacterium (assembly GCA_038748685.1). Lineage (GTDB taxonomy): Bacteria > Acidobacteriota > Thermoanaerobaculia > Multivoradales > J023 > JAUIJL01. The sequence continues at coordinate 1,986 of JBCDIS010000299.1, forward strand.
ACGGTCCGAGTCGGCAGGTCGAAGGTGACGGCGCCGGTGATGGCGAGGAAGCCGCCGATCTCGATGGCGTGCTCGGGGTCCACCGAGAGCTCGAGGGTGGTCTGGCCCGTGGCCCGGAGGGTAAAGATTCCGAAGCCCTGGGGTTTGCCGATGATTTCCGGGGAAACATCCGTCGCCAGGGACGACGCCAGCGATTCGAGGGCCGAGGCGTCGCCGACCAGGGCTTCGAAGCGCTCCTGGAGGTCCATCAGCGGGTTGCCCGCCAGGCTCACCAGGGCCGTCGGTTCGAGGGGGTAGCCCTGGGGGCGGGCCCCCAGGTAGCCGAGGGCCGAGAGCAGCTCGAGGACCGGCATGGGCACCGCCGGAACCTCGACCCCGAGTAGGTCTTCGACGAACGAGAAGAGGAGGGAGCGACGGCCCGGGTCGCTGAGCAGGGCGAAGAGCTGATCCCGAGCGTAGGTGCCGGGCTCGGAGAGGAGGCCCCGCCAGCCCGTGGCGCGGATTCCGTAGGGGGCGCTGTCGGAGGGCCGTTCGACGGCGAGGCCGAGGAAGGTCAGGAGCTGGTAGGCCCGCTGGAAGGTGTCGTTGGACTCGACCCGCGGGACCGTCGCCTGGATGGCGGTGTCCAGCAGGGCCTGGAATGCTTCCCGGAGGCGGCTGGTAAAGCTCGGGTCGAGGAACTCCTCCAGGCTGATGTCGCTCTCCCCCAGCTCGCCGGGGAGGGTCGCATCCACCAGGGTGACCCGGGGCGCGAAGAGGGGAGGGGACGCCGGGTCGGCGGCGAGGGCCAGGAAGAAGCCGAGCTCCAGGCCGCCGAGGCTGCCGGTGGGACCGCCGTCCACCAGCCGTCCGCCGGGGCGCTCCACCCGGACCCGGAAGCCTAGGGAGGGTGCCCGGCCGGGGACGCGGGCGCCGTCGTCGAGGTCCACCTCGAAGAACGCCAGGCGGGTGTCGACGGTGACCTCCAGGGGCGCGAAGGCGGAGACCGTCGTGTTGGCGAGACCGGTGCCGAGGATTTGCCGGGCGCCGTCGCCCCCCGTCCAGGTCGTCAGGCTGTAGCGGCTCCCGTCGTCAGCCCCGTCCCCGAGGGGGACCCGCCATGGGGACGGGAAGGTCCCGTCGCCGGCGATGGGCCGCGCCGCCGTCAGCTGGCCGTGGATGGCCCAGTCCAGGAGCCCGAGGACAGCCCCGGCGTTGTCGTCGCTGGCGAAATCCGTCGCGATGCGGTCCCGCAGGGCCGCCACCGGGTCCGTGAGATCGGGGACCTGGAGCTGGGGCAGGGGGGGCCAGGCGATGCCCTCCGGAAATCCCTGAATTTCGGACACGTTCGGCAGCAGGCCGAGGGCGCCGGTGATGGCCAGGCCGGGGCGGGTGCCGCTGCGGGCGAGGGCCAGGCCGATGGCCGACACCAGGAGAGGGGAGAAGGTCTGGCCCCCCTGCTCGATGAGATCCCGCCAGGAGGTCTGGTTGGAGAAGTCGAGGGACTGGCCGAGGGGGACGTCGGGCTGACCGGCGATCTCGAGGACCGGGGATTGGGCCGATAGGGACCAGCGCCACCCGCCGTCGAGGTTCCAGTCGGCGAGCATCTGGGGGGTGTCGAGGCGGACGGCGACCCCGGCGACGGCGGGGGTATCGAGGCCCCCGGGCAGGGTGAGGGAGGCGCCGAGGGTCGGCGCCCAGGCGGCGGCGAAGGGCCGGGGGCTGCCGGGCCCCGGAAGGTCGAGCTGCAGGACCTTGGTGGTGAGCCCGGTCACCACCTCCGTGCCCCCCAGGGTCAGCCGCGGGGCCGCTTCGAGTCCGAAGGTGAGCCGGGTGACGTCGCCGTCCTCAGTGCGGTCCACCACCAGCACGGCGGGAAGCGGAGTGCCGGACACGGTGAGGTCCACCGTGAAGCGCTTGGGCGGGTCGCCGATGGAGGTGACGTTCACCGCCGCCGCGCCGCCGGTGGCGGGGGTCAGCATGGCGGCCGTGGCCCGGACCATCACCTCGATGGGCAGGACCCCCGGGGCCACCTCCTCGGTGGAGGTGGTCACCCGCTGCCAGTAGCGGCCGAGGGCGGCGAGGGGGTTGGCGACGGTCTTCGGCAGCTCTGCCGGGGAAAGGGGCGGGGCGAGGGCGCTGGGCCAGGTCTCCCCCTGTTCGACGGCCGGGGTCTGGATGCCGAGGAGCGACGCGACGCTGTCGACGAAGGTCGCCGCCGAGGGGGACAGGCCCAACAACTGCTGAAAACCGGCGGTGACGGCTTCGGTGAGGACCGAGCCCGCCGCCTCGGCGAGCTCGTCCGGCGAGAGGAGATCGATGCGGTCGAAGTCGCCGGTGGGGGAGCGGACCCCCAGAAGCTCAAAGCGGGGCACCAGCTCGAGACCGAAGGACAGGGCCCCGCCGGCGAGGATCGAGCGGATCGCGAAGCCGTTCTTTTCAAGTAGGGGGTCGCCGTCGGGGCCGGTGATGGTGAGGAAGCTGCTGAAGTCGAGGGAGGTGGGGGAGCCGAAGGGGGTACCCGAGTCGGTGAGGCGGAACTGCGCCAGCTCCAGAGCGCTGTCGACCTGGACGGCGGCGAAGGAGCCGGCGGGGAAGCGCTTGCCCAGGAACCGGAGCCCCGGGTAGAAGAAGCGGGTGCCGTCCTGGTCGACTTCGGTGGCGGCGGAGAATCCCAGGATGCCGAGGTCGTCGGCGTCGCCGAGGAAGGGGGCGACGAAGGGATCCGAACGGGTTCCGGCGCCGGTCACCGGTGCGGAGTTGCCCAGGAAGCCGGTGACCGTGACGATCCACGCCTGGAGCTGGCTCGGCGTCGACGTCACCTCGGTGAACCAGTCGATGAACGGCCGGGCGACGTCGCCGTTCCCGCTCGCCAGCTTGAATAGGTCGAACCAGGCGAGCACCGGCAGGGTCCCGCCGCCGGGGATCTGCGACGACAATCCCAGCATCGGTAGGAGGTAGCCGAGCTCCTCGTTGGCCTCGGGCACCACCCGCTCCAGGGCGCCGAGGAAAAGGGCCGAAGCGGTGTTGGTGATCTCCTCCCCGGAGATGCCCGCCAGGTCGGCTAGGGAGCGGTCTTCGGGCCGGGCCCCGCCGGGAAGCTGGAGGCCGAGGGCGACGATGGAGAGGTCGAGGGCGGAGGCGCCGGGGGAGGGGTGGGTGGCCCGGAAAAGGTCCAGCCCAGCGCTCACTTTGACGCCGACGAGGCTGAAGCCGTGGGTTTGCACCAACGGCTCCCCGTCGGCGCTGGCGACGCTGAGGCCGATGGAGATGGGGAAGCCGGGGTGGTCGAAGGCCGTGCCCAGGGCGTCCCCCCGGTAGAGGAGCAGGGGCACCAGTCCCCAGGTGTCGATGGCGACGTCGGGATTCCCCTGCGGGACGAGGAATCGGTGTAGAACCCCGAGCCCGAGCACCGTCGTCGCCGGCTCCCCTTCGGCGTCGGCGGGCACCTCGTAGGAAACGATGTAGAGACCGGTGGGCTCACCGTCGCCCGACGGGTCCTGGATCGGGTACCAGGTGCCGAGGAGGGCCGGATCGGCGACGGGGATGCCGAGGGCCTGACCCGCCACCTCGCCGAGGATCTCCTTGAGCAGCGCCGCGACGGCCGCGCTGTTGGCGCCGAAGCCTGCGCGGGTCTTCTCGATCGGGTCGAGGAACCAGGCGTCGTTGATCGTGTAGGTGTCGTCGCCGCTCTTCTCGAGCAGACTGATGGCCTGGCCGACGGAGCCCAGGGCCGGATCGAGTCCGGTGAAGGTGATGCCGGAGGCGGAAGGGTCGGTTGGGTTCGTCGCCATGGCTCCGTGTCCTTCAGCCGTAGGGGTTGAGCAGCTCGAGGTAGGACGCCAGCGTGTGGTGGGTCGCCGGGTCGTCGTCTTGGGGCGTACCGAGCAGGGGTATTTGCTCCGGCAAAGGCTCGTAGAGGAGGAACGAGAGGGCCGGCGGCAGGAAGTCCGCCGGTCGGGCGATCTGGAAACTCGAACCGCCGATTGCCTCCCCGAAGCCGATGGAGAAGGTGCGGTCTCCGAGGCGGGCGGAGCCGAAGGTGTAGAGCCGGCGGAGCCCCAGATCGCCGGCATTGGTCCGCAGATCGAGGGCCGCGAGACTAGCGAGGGCGCCGCCGAATCCGTAGCCCGCGAAGGTTACCGGCCGTCCCAAGGCGATTTCCCCGAGGACCTCGAAGAGCGGATCGCGGAGCGATGAGTAGAGGTCCAGCAGGGTGGTCTGGAGCTGGCCGGCGCCGGCGGGCAGAAAGCTCGCCGGTCGCTGCGGGTTGGGCATCTGCAGCCCGATCAGCTCCTGCCAGGTGACGGTGTCGCGGAAGGCCACCGTGGGCCCTGAGACGTGGTCGAAGACGGCTCCCCAGGCGTCCCGGCCCAGGCGGTGGGTCAGGGTGTAGGGACCGAGGGCGCCGCCGCCGACGGCGGCGGGATGCTGGCGCTGGCCGTTGGCGACGCCGCAGAGGCTGGCGAGGGCGTGGGCGACGACCTGGTCGTATCCGTCGGGGGAGGCCCCCACCGCGGCCGCCGGACCGAGGTTGGCCTGGGGGTCCGCAGCCGCGTCGCCGAGGGCCCGTCCGTAGGCGCCGCCGCTGCGCTCCGCCCACGGATCCGGAACCGCCGGCAGCTGGGCCCGGACGGAGCGAATCGAACCGGGGAGCACGTAGCCGTCGCTTGCCCCCGGCGCCGACGGAAAGAAGTCGGCGGTCAGGGTGGGGGTCTCGGCGTTGACGGCGAAGGAGGTTCCCGCGTTTTGGCCGTAGAAGTCGGCGAAGGCCCCATTCGCCGAGGGCGCCGCCGAGAAGGTGTACGACAGCGGTTGACGGGACGGGGGGAGGCTGCTGTTCGGACCTCCGCGGCGCCCGCTACGCAGGTCGAGGGTGGCGAGCTGGGCCAGGGGGGCAGCGGGTCCGAGGCCGACGACGTACAGCTGATTCCTGTCGATCTGGCTGCGGAAGGAGTCGAGCTGGTTCCACAGGGGCCCCCAGAGCTGGGAGTAGAGGACGAGGTGGAGAGAGGTCACCTCCGCGCCATCTCCGTTGCCGCCACCTCCGTCGGCTCCGACGATCGCTTCAGGGACCGGGGCGAGCTCGCCGTCGACCCGGTCGAAGTCGCCGAACGCCGTCCTCTGGCGTTGCGGGTTCTGCGGGGAGATCGGAACGAAATCGGAGACCAGGGGCCCCCAGGGCATGCCCAGGGCCAGGACCGAAATCGGCTCGCCTGTAGAACGGTCGAGGCCGGTGAGGTACATGCCCTGGCCGTTGGGCTGAGGCGGCTTCGCCGAACGGTCGCCGCCGAAGGTGGTGATGAGCGTCCAGCCCCGCGGCGCGGCGGCGGGCTCGACCATCGCCGCCTCCGCCACCGCCACGAGCTGTCCTGCCAGAATCGAGGAAAAACCAGCCATGGTGCTCCCGAAGATGCTGTCGAATCGAGGGGGGGCGCGCGCCCGGGGGCGCG
>JBCDIS010000300.1:0-7408 GCA_038748685.1 Acidobacteriota bacterium
TCTCGCGGCTCTCGGCCGGGGCCTGCATCCCTTGATCTTCTTTGAAGGGGTGTTCGAGGACCCGGAGCGTCGGGCGCTCTTCGTCCACCCCGGGGGCGCCGACGGGGCGGACGATCCCGGCGCCTTGGACGATGTTCCGGCCGAGGTCGCGACATCGGCGGCCACGGAACGCCAACGGGCCCGCCGGGAGCGTTCGAAAGGCCTGTTGCGCTCGAAGGCGGTGCCGGAGGTCCAAGGCATCGAGCTCTTCGTCGACGATGACGAAGAGGCCCGTCTCCGGGAACCGCGGGACGTAGCCCGAAGGGTCCTGGTGCTATTGGTGGTCGCCCTGCGAGCAGAGGGGCTGCCGATGGAGCAGTTGGAGAGGGTCCTGAAGAATGAGCACTACGACCTCGACGGAACCTTGAGTCCTGAGGAGAAAGACTTCCTCGCCGCGGAGGAGCCGGACCCGAGCGAAGCTCAGATGCTCGTCTGGCGGTACGAGAGCATTCAGGCTCTGCTCTGGGCCTTGGGACACGTTCCGGAGCTTCCCTGGCCGTCCGCGATGGCGGACATGGAGCGGTTGATGCCGTTGCTGCAGCAGCTGAGCAAAGAACCGGAGTTCGCTGAGCAGACGGTCATGCGGCCAAAGGGGGAGATCCTGGACGCCCTCGATCTAACGTTCCGCCAGCATTGGGCCGTGCGCCAGTCGTTCCTCCAGCAGCAGGCAATCCCCGCGGACTTCGACTGGACCTCCGACGCCCCGCGGATTCCGGTCCAGCAGAGCCCTGCAGCGGGAATCCTCTTCGAGCGGCACCGGGCCCTCAACTGGCTGGTCCGCTTCGGCGGCGCGTCCTGGGACGACGTCGATACGCCCACCTGAGGCGGCCGACCGCATCAGGGCGTAGCCTGAGCAAGGCCGTTGAACACTTGTGGCCTGTATTGCTAAGCTCCATCAGTAACCTCCCAGAACCCTGGACTGCGGCTAGCCACTTCGACGCGGCTCGATGGAGTCGTGCGCCCCCCGAAGGAGCTTCTCCGAGCATACTCTGAGGCTCCATAGGCTCGTCCGTTCAACGGATCTGCGTGGAGGCATGAAGGATGAACAACAAGGAGAAGCCTAGGATGCTCAAGGAATTCAAAGATTTCGCCATGAAGGGGAACCTCGTCGACATGGCCGTTGGCTTTGTCATGGGGGGAGCCTTCGCGACGGTCGTCACCGCCTTCATCCAAGGCGTCTTCCTGCCGCTACTCAGCCCGGTCCTCGGCGGAGTGGACTTCGGAAGCTGGATGTACGAGATGAGCCCCGCGGTCCTCGGCGACGACGGATCTGTCGTGACGGAAGCGGTCGTGATCAAGATTGGCGAATTCGTGGCTGCCACGATTTCCTTCATCATCGTGGCGTTCGTGATGTTCGTGATCATCCGCGGAATGAACCGGCTCAAGAAGCAGGAAGAGGAAGCACCCGCGCCGCCGGCGGAACCGCCGCGCCAGGAAGTTCTGCTCGAAGAGATCAAGGATCTCCTCGCCAAGCAGGCGTAGGTCGGTTCTCCTCCGTCGCTGAGGAGAACCGTAGCGCCTCCAGCCGGGCAACCGGCCCTAGGCCGCCGTCTCGTCGATCGTCGTTCCTTCGGAACCGGCGGCGACGACGGGGCGGCCGGCCACCAGGTCGGCGTAGAGGCCGGCCATTTCGTCGGCCATGGCTCCGTGGTTGAAATCCCTCTGGATGACGGCGCGGCCGGCGGCGCCGAGGCGACGCCGCTCGGCGGCGTCGTCCATCAAACCGCGGAGCCCGGCTGCTAGGGCGCTGGGATTCTTCGGTTCCACCAGCAGTCCGCCGCCGGTGCTCTCGATCCACTCCGGAAAAGCGCCGTGGTCCGGAAGGACGACGGGGACGCCGCTGGCGAGGGCCTCCGCCACGTAAACCCCTTTGGGTTCCTGGTAGACGGCGGGGACGGAGAAGAGGTCGAGGCTGGAGAGGAAATCCACTTTGCCGGGGCGATCGACGGCGTCGAGCCAGTCGACGTGGTCCAAGAGGCCGGCTTCGGTGACCTTGCGGCGCTGCTCCTCGACGAAGGGGCGGTCCTTGTCCCCGAGGAAGCCGGCGACCCGTAGCCGCACGCGGCCCGGATCCGTGTATCGGGCTAGCTCGATAAAGGCATCCGTCAACAGACCGAGGCCCTTCTCGGGGCACTGGCGGGCGAGGTAGCCGATTACCACCGGCTCGTCACCGCGGCCGTCGCGGCTCCTGCGGGCGTCGGCGTCGTCGAAGCCGTCGGGGCGGATTCCGAGGATCGTGGGGACGGTGCGGTTCGCGGGGACGCCGTAGCGCTCCATGACGCCGCGGTAGTACTGGCTGTGGCAAGTGAAAAGGTCGATGTCGTCGACCCGGGAGCGCACCACGTCCACGACCCGCGAGTGGTAGGGCTCCACGAGCTCGTCGAAGAAGAGGTCTTCCCCCTGGAGGGAGCACACCACCGGCACCCCGAGCCGCTCCTTGATACGGCGGGCAAAGCCGGCGAAGAGGGTGAAGGAGAGGTGGACCACCTCCGGTTGGACGATCTCTTCGAGGAAGTCCACCAGCTTTTCCAGCTCCCTGGCCTGGTGCCCCTCTTCCCCCTCCAGCATCGAGAGGGTGAGGGCTCCGAGGTCCTCCGCCTTGGTGGAGGAGGCGCCGAGCTTGGAGATCCAGCCGAGGACCCGCCGGCTGTCGAGCACGCGGTCCAGCATCTTGCTCTTGCGGAAGAAGGACGCTTTCTGCTGCAGGTAGACGTTCAGGGCGCCGAAGAAGATGTGCTCGTCGGCCACGCTCTGCTCGTCGAGCCGGAGGGGCGTGTAGGTGGGGATGAGCGCGACTTCGTGGCCGCGCTCCATGAGCGCCGACGCCAGGGTGTTGTCGTGCATGCAGGTGCCGCAGTACATACCCGCGGATCCACCGGTGATGTAGGCGATTTTCATGGCGACCTCCGTTCGGTTGGGAAGAAGCGCTCGAGGGTTGTCTTGTCGGGGGGCGCGGTGACCAGGGAGACCACCACCATGGCGATGGCGGAGGCGGTGAAGATCACCGCCACCGGCAGCAGGCCCGTGCCGCCGACGCTATAACCGGGGACGCCCCAGCCGTCGGCGAAGAACCAGCCCCAGAGGACGGCGGTGGTGAGCACCGCCGCGAAGGCGCCGGCCTTGGTGCTGCGCTTCCAGTAGACCGCCGCCACCGCCAGGGGCACCAGCGAGGCGAAGCCGGTGAACGACCACACCGCCAGGCCGAAGATGGTGGCCTTCGCCACCAGTGAGAGCAGATAGGTGACGAGGACGATGGCCACCACGAAGAGGCGCCCCGCCATCACCTGCGTCTTCTCGTCCATGCGATCCTTGAAGCCGTAGTGCCGCACGATGTCCTGGGAGAACATGTTGCTGATGGCCAGCACCTGGGAATCCAGGGACGACATGACGGCGGCGAAGACCCCCGCCCCGAGGAGACCCGCCAAGACTTCCGGAGCGTGCAGGTGGATCATCTGGATCAGCACCGAGTTGGCCTGGGGTCCCACGAGGCCGGGGAAATCGAGGTGGCCGAACACTCCCAACAGCACGCTGGGCACCCACACGGCGGCGATGCACAGCGGGTAAGCGAGGATCGGCAGGCGGAAGCTCTCCAGTCGCTTGGCGGACAGCCAGTGCATGAAGAGGTGGGGGAACATGCCGGCGGAGAGGGGGATGAGGGTGTACGACACCAGCTTCGCCGGCGGAATGTGGGTCGCCCGGGTCATGAGGTCGGGGTGTGCCTCGGCGACCCGCGAGAGCGCCGTGCCGACGCCCCCGAGCTGCCGCACGATCACCACCAGGGTCACCGCCCCGAGGACCATGAACACGAGGGTCTGGAAGGTGTTGACCCAGGCGGTTCCCCGGAGGCCGCCGGAGGTGACGTAGGTCAGGACGACGATCGAGATCACCAGGCCGCCGACCCAGCTGGGCACCTGGCCGCCGGTGATCTGGGTCAGGGTGATACCGCCCCCCATGACGCCGATCAGCAGGTACGGCACCACCAGGGTCACCAGCACCACGAAGAGCAGTAATCCCAGGGCGTCGGAGCCGTAGCGATCTCGGAAAAACTGGACCTGGGTCAGGTAGCCGTTACGTTTGCCGATGGCCCACAGGCGGGTACCCAGGAAGAAGAACACCAGGGGCACCACGACGGCGGAGGACGACGCCATCAGGGAGAATACGCCGACACCGATGCGGTAGGACTCGCCGGAGGCCCCGAGGATGGAGAAGGCGGTCATGTGGGTCCCGAAGAGGGACATCAGCAGCACGAAGGGGCCGATGCTGCGGGTGGCGACGAAATAATCCTCACCGGTGCCGCGGAACCGCCTATTGGCGAGGACCCCGATGGCGAGAACCATCGCCAGATAGACCCCGAGGACCCCCAGCGTCATCGGGACGCCTCCAGATCGTCTGTGGCGGGGTCGGCTTTGGCCGAATCACCGCGGGGCGGGACGTCGGCCTCCGGGTCGAGGTGGGAGGGCCAGGCCGAGCGCACCAGGAAGGCGAGCACGGCGATGGCCGTCAGCGTGTAGGCGAGGTGGAACCCGAGGGCCCACGGCAGGCCGAGGATCGGCGTGGAAAGGTCGAAGGCCCAGAGGTCGTAGCGCACCAGCAGGAACACCAGCAGGACGGCGTAGGCGAGGCGGCGCAGGGGGGCGCGATTCGGATCGGGAGGGTTCTGGGCCGCCATAGGGTCCTCAGGCCGCCGTCGGCGTCAGCTCGACCCGCGCCTGGGCCCCTTCGTCGGGGAGATCCACCATCGTGGTCAGGTCCCGGTAGAAGGACTCGAAGTCCTTGTCGAAGACGTCCCCCACCAGGATGCTGACCACCGCCCGGCGGTGCTCGGGGTATTGCTTGAGGAAGCGGGCAAAGCTGAAGTCGGGGTGGTAGAAGGCGTAGACCAGCTTGCGAAAGGCCGACATGCCGGCGAGGAACCGCGGGGCGAAGGCCCCGAGGCGCTCGGCGCTGGGGTCATCCTCGGCGAGGGCCTCGCAGATGGTGTCGGCGGCGAATTCGCCGGACCGCAGCGCCAGCAGTACGCCGGTGGAGTACATCGGATCGAGGAAGCCGAAGGCGTCGCCGCACAGGACCCAGCCGTCCCCCGCCGGCCGGCGGGTCATGTAGGAGAACTCGTTGAGCACCTTCACCGGCATCAGCTGGCGGGCCCCTTCGAGCCGGGGCACCAGGCCGGGGCACAGGGCGAGCTCCTCGTCGAAGGTCTGCTGGGGATCCCCCTGGCGTCCGTAGATCAGGTGTTCGATCTGGCCCACGACGCCGATGCTGACCCGGTCGTCCGGCAGCGGAATCCACCAGAACCAGGATTTGCGGTCGCGGGTTTGGAGGATCAGGGTGGCCCCTTCGTCGATCCCTTCGTCCCGCTGGCCGCCTTTGAAGTGGGTGAAGATGGCTGCCTGCCGCAGGTGCGGATCCTTGGTCCGCAGCCCCAGCTGTCGGGACAGCAGGGCCCGCTGGCCGGTGGCGTCCACCACCACCTTGGCGCCGATCTCCCGCACCTCCCCGTCGGCGAATTGGGCCCGCACCCCCACGGCGCGGTCGCCGTCGAAGAGCACCTGCTTGACCGCGACGTCTTGATGCGCTTCCACCCCCTGGCGGACGGCGTTGTCGAACATCATCTGATCCATCTCACTGCGGAGGACCTGCCAGGTCTGGCTTTGGTCTTCGGCCTCGGTCTCGTGGAAGTAGAACGGGGCGCTGGCGCGGCCGTCGCCGGTGAAGAATTGGACGCTGTGCTTCTTGGGGAAGCGGCTTTCCTGGAGCTGGTCCACCATGCCGAGGCGTTTCAACGTGTGGACCGTCGCGGGGATCAGGGACTCACCTATCTTGAAGCGGGGAAAGGTGTCCCGCTCCAGGAGCAAGACCTTGTGGCCTTTCTGGGCCACGAGGGTGGCGGCGGTGGCGCCGGCGGGGCCGGCGCCGATCACCAGTGCGTCGTAGCTGTCGGCGTTGGGGGTTGCCATGGTGGGTCTCTCCTGGAGCGTTGGATTGGGGGAGGGGAGTCGGGGGGAGTGCGGCTCAGAGGCCGAAGCTGAAGAGGTCTTTCTCGTTGCGGACGTAGAGCTTGCCGTCGTAGTAGGTGGGAACGGTCCAGTGCTTGCCGTCGGCGACCCGGGTGACGGCCTTCTCTTTGTAAGCCGTGGGATCCGCCTCGACCAGGGCCATCTTGCCCTTCTCCCCGAGGACCACGAAGTGTCCGTCGAGGAAGAAGAGGGAACCGTGGCCGAAGCCGCTCTTGCGCCACCGGTCCTGACCGGTCTTGGCGTCAATGCACTTGAGGTTCTTGTTGTCGAAGCCGTAGATGTGGCCGTCGTGGTAGACGGAGGAGCTGAACTGGTTCTTCATCCGCCTGGAGCGCCAAACCTCCTCCACGCTGGCGGAGCCGTCCGCCCCCTTCACCCTCAGCATGGCGGCGCCGGTGTCGTAACCGGAGGACACGAAGAGCAGGTCCGGGGCGATGAAGATCGGCGCCGCGGCGTTGACGTCGTAGGCGGTCTTCCAGGGCAAGGTCCAGAGTACTTCGCCGGTGGTGGGGACGACGGAGGTGAGGGCGGTGCCGGTGAAGAAGGCGGTCTGCTCGACGCCGCCGACGGTAAAGGTCACCGGCAGGGCGTAGCCTGGGATTCCGGAACCGGTCTTCCAGCGGACCTTGCCGGTGGTCTTCTCGAAAGCCATGATGGCGTGGCCTGGCTTACCTCCGACGTTGAAGAGCAGCAGATCCCCGTGGATCACCGGCTGGGCGGAGACCCCCCAGGTGGGGACCACGGCGCCGAAGTCCTTGCGCAGGTCCCGGTTCCACAGCACCTTCCCGGTCCCCCGATCGACGCTCCACAGGTGGCCGAGGGCGCCGACGGCGAAGATTCGGTCCCCGTCCACCACCGGCGTCGAGCGGGGGCCGTCGCCGAATTGATCTTTGCGCTCGTCCCCGGTTCGAAGACTCCACGCCTGCTTACCGGTGGCTGCGTCGAGGGCCACCAGGAACTCGTCGCCCCCTTTGCTGTAGAGGGTGAAGAGGTGGCCATCCGTCGCGGTGAGACCCGAGAAACCTCCCCCGAGGGGACGCTGCCAGAGCTTCTTCGGTCCCTCGGCGGACCACTTCAGATCGAGCCCTGCCCCAGGGTAGACGCCGTCGCCGCCCGGGCCTCGATACTGCGGCCAGTCCTGGGCTCGGACAGCGGCGGCGGAATCGGCATGGGCGACCCCGAGGCCCATGAGGGTTAGTAGGGCCGCTGCGGTGAGGGTCAAGGGGATCAGGCGGGTTCGTCGCATCTCATCTCCAGATTCGGGCGGGTTCCGCGTTCGGATGCCCGGCGGTGCCGATCGCCGCCTCAGGTGTAGCGGGCGTTTTGGTATTGGGAATCATAGAAGCCCGGCA
>JBCDIS010000301.1:0-7332 GCA_038748685.1 Acidobacteriota bacterium
GTGCCGCTGAGCTCAAAGTCCCCGTCGCGGATCTGGTCCGTCCAGGTCGGGGAGTAGTCTTGGCCGGCGGCGGCGGCGGCGCAAACCAGAGTGGCACAGACCAGGGCGGCACAGGCCAGAGCGCGCGCCAGCAGCAGCGAGGGGAGAAGCGGATTCGGGAACATTGCACATCGTCCTCTTGGGAATGGTCGAAGCGCCCGGCTCCGGATGGACGGAGGTGGACGCGGCTTCGGGGCTGGATGTGCTTTCCCGGGTCCGCACCGGCTCACGACAGAGATTTCGCCTCTGAACGTCGCTGCTTGGCAGGCGTACCGTTCCCCAACGAAAGACCACGATGCTCCAAGACAAAACAGCGCTGATCCTCGACATGAACAGCACCTTCATGTTCGGGGAAGACCGCTTCGGAGACGACGAAGACTTCTCGATCCGCTACGCCGAGCTCGGGGGAACCCTCGGCCGGTCCGAGGTCCAGCGGATCCTCCGGGCGGCGTATCGGTACCTCGACGAGCGCTACCCCGATCCGAAGTACCGGGAAGACTTCCCCACCGTGCGGGAGGCGCTCACCGCCACCCTGCCAGATCCCCTCCCCACCCTGGAGATCGACCGGATCGCCTCCACTTTTGCGTTCCACGAGCTCGGCAACATACCGCCGGCCTACGCCCGAGCCCTTCAAGCGCTACAGAGTCGCTACACCCTCGGCGCCGTCGTCGACATCTGGGCCCCCAAGGATCTGTGGTTGGAGGCCTTCGAAGGGGCGGGCATCGCAGACCTCTTCTCCACCTGCCAGTTCTCTTCCGATCACCGCATCGTCAAGCCGTCTCCCCTCCTCTTCCAGCGTGCCCTACAGGAGATGGGCGTGAAGGCTTCCGAAACCTTAATGATCGGTGACTCCCCCCGCCGGGACTTAGGGGGCGCCCGGGCCGCCGGCATCGACTGCGTGCTCGTCGGGGGAGCGACCCACCCCGACGCCGTCGCGTCGTTCGACACCTTGCTCGACATCGCCGAGGCCGTGGGTCGAGCGTAAGTCTGGGTCTACCGCTTCTCGATAGATTCGGACCACGCCAACCAAAACGAGAAGTCGTACCGGTCGTCGACCTGCACGTGCAGGACTGCTTCGAGGGCCGGCACCTCGAAGCGGCGTTCCAGCATCGAGTCGATGAACTCCCGAGGGAGCCTCACGGAGTGCTCCTCCACATAGTGGCTAAGCCCCTCCGGCCAGACCCAAACGTTGTCGGTCAGGCAACGGCTACCCGCCCAATCGCCGCAGATGCGCAGTCCGACAAGCCCGCCAATGCACGAGCTCGTGACCGGACCGCAAGTATCGAAGGATTTCCGCCCGCTCGTCGAGGCACCACTCCGGGTCCACAAGATCGTGGGGATCCGGGAGCGCCGCCGTTCGCTCGTCGGGATAGGCCAGGGCCCGCCAGTAGCCCACTGCTCTTAGGTCGTGTGTCATCGGACGGTCTACTGGGCCGCTGTGGGCCGCGGTCTGGAGGGTTCGACCGGAGTTCTTGTCTTCTACAACGCTGAAGACTGATGGAGTAGCCACTAAGGGCTACTTGAGATCAGCCACCCAAGAACCGACCGGGTGTCCGAAACAGTCCAGGACGCCCACGCTCCCACCGAAAAAAGCTATCCCATAATCAGGAATCTCGAGATTGACTCCGTCTATTTAAGTCACTCCCCTCCAGCTGAGCATCCAGGCCAGATATTGTCTCGTACATGCTGACGAACGTCTCAACTAGCTTGGGGTCCTTAGTATTCATGGCCCGAACCTCGTTGATCCTCTCCATATTGTAGGTCCCCGCGAAAATAACCAGAGCTCGCCTTCGGTGCTTCTCCTTGCTGGAACGAATAAAAAGCTGCAGAGGAAGATCGCTAACTTTTAAATGCGGGTCCACATAGCTATCTCTCATCTTCCCCTTCCGCGCTTCTTGCAACTCGTGGATTCGGGCGTTGTGATCTTCCACGTGTCGGCCTAGAAACTCGCGACTGCTTTCTATACTCTCACCAAGGGCTTTGAGAACCGGATGAGCAAACTTCTCCATCAGGCAACTCGACTCATCTGGTTCAGAGTCCAGGGTGGTTATGAAGAACTGCTCAGCATGAAGCGCGCAATCGTACAAGGCTCCCCGGACGTCATTGAGATCATCTTTCAGTTGCCTACCCTGACTCTGATAGTCCTTCAAGGCTTCAGCGTTCCTAAAATGAATCTCGCCAACCGCGGCCGTGTCAGTCATGACATAAAGCGAGTCTTCAGGATCAACCTGGCGCAAGAATTTGAGTATTGACTCAATAACCTCGGGAATGCCGCTAAGAAGTCGACGAGTCGCATCCTCTATGTTCAGGACCCTCTCATCGAGATCCTTCTCAAGCTTTCTCATTGCCTCCAGGCTCTCTGCCATCTCGTCGGAACGCTCACCAATACGTTCGACCTTTGAGGCAAGAGTCCCTTCAATCACCTGCATAGATTCAAGATTTCTGTTCGTTTTCTTCGCAAAGGACCAAGTAATGGCAATGCCGGCCGTAGCCAATACAAGCTCGCCGAAAAGCACTATGTTATCAAATACCCAATCTATCAAAAAGCTCACGCTCATAGCCTCCCAGGACTACACATTCCATTTTCTTAGATCCACTGACCAACGATTATATTGAGCGGCCAGCCTCTTCGCGACCGAACAACTGTAGGATGGGACCTCTCAGAGACAACACGTTTCTTGGCCTCAGCTCGGAAGCCAGAGATTGCATCAAGCCTGTAAGGGGGGAGGGAAGGGCAACGACCCAAAGCCCGCTGATCATAACGCAGCATCAGATGGATGGCAACAAGTTGTGGTCCCCCAAACCCCAACATTGTAGCCCCCAGGGCAACAATGTCCCCAGCCCCAAAATCCCGAGAAACCCATCCCAGGCGGACATCCAGCCCCTCCGCCCCTTGCCGCCGCTTGGACCTTCGACGCGACCTGCGTTCTTCTGTAGACGCACTCGCACGCCGTGACGGCTCCCCATACTGTGGACGCCGCGGCGACGAACCACCGAAGAGGGACGACGATGGCGGTACGGGCCAAACGATGGCGCAGGGTTCCGATGGACATCCACAACGATCCGGGGTTCCGCGCCCTGTCGCTCGTGGCGCGGTACGTGCTGCTCCACCTCCACACCCAGCCTCTGATCTCGTCCCTGGGGTGCATGCGCCAAACCCCCGAGGGGCTGGCGGCGGAGATGGGAGTCACCGGCCATCGCCATGCCATGCGGAACGCCATCGGGGATGCCATGCGGGAGACCATCGACCGGGGATACGTTATCGTGACCGACGACGCCCCCTTCGTGGCGCTGCCGAGGGATCAGCACCTCGGCTCCAACCTCGACACGATACTCAAGTGCTTTATTTCAAGCACGTTGCCGAGGTCACCGCCGCCTGTGGCGAAGCCTTCCGAGATGCCCTACCGGACGCCGTCCAGGACGCCGTCCAGGACGCCATGCCGGACGCCGTCTGGGATGCCGTGCTGGATCATCAGAGATCAGAGACCAGAGACCTAGAGACCAGAGACCAGAAGGATGTAAAGATCCCTCGAGAGCGCGCGAGCGCGGCGGAGGGGAATCCGGCCCCGCGGCGGGTCGACGCTGGGGCCAGCGCGGCGAAGGAAGGGCCCCAAACGCAGCGGGGCGTCGCCGACTCAGCGGCAACGCCCCTTCGAGGCTATGGCCCGCGGCTGCCCGGCGAGGGCCGGGTCCGGGGCTTTCGGCCGATGGCGTTCCTTGGTCCCGTGGACTTGGACGCCGCCGGCGCGGAGAAGTCGGAGTTGGTGGAGCAGAAGGGACTCGAACCCTCGACCCCCACGATGCGAACGTGGTGCTCTCCCAGCTGAGCTACTGCCCCTCCGAGGACGGGGATTGTAGCCGCAGCGGCCGAGCTTCGCAAGCTCCCGGCGACCTCCCGCGGATTTCAGGCGAACGGTGGTGCGCAGCCCCTTGGGGTACACTCGCCCCCCACGCGGGCCCGGCCGTTCCGCCGCCGACCGGGCAAGCCGCACTTCGGGCCAGCGGGCCCCACTAGCGCCATGACCCCCTCCCCACATCCCTTCCCCGACCCGGACCTCGAACGCCGCGCCGGCCAGATCCAGTGGCTGCTGCTGGACGTCGACGGCGTGCTGACGGACGGCCGGCTGCGCTACACCGAGCGGGGGGAAGAGATGAAGGTGTTCCACGTGCGGGACGGCCTGGGGGTCCGCATGGCGCAGCGGGCGGGGCTCACGGTGGGGATCCTCTCCGGCCGCTCAGGGCCGGCCCTCGAACGGCGGGCCCGGGAGCTGGACCTGGACCCGCTGATCGTCGGCTCGAAGCACAAAGTGGCGGACCTCGAACGCTTCTGCAACGAGCGGGGGACGACCCCGGACCGCATCGCCTACGTCGGCGACGATCTCCAGGACCTTGGGGTCCTGCGGCGCTGCGGCCTCGCCTTCGCCCCCGCCGACGCGGCGCCGGAGGTGCGGGGGAGCGTCCACCACGTGCTCCGCACGGCGGGGGGACGGGGGGCGGTCCGCGAGCTGGTGGAGACCCTGCTGCGGGCCCGCGGCGAGTGGGACCGCATCCTCGCCGGCTACCTAGACGGGGATTGACCGTTGGACCCGACCCCGGCCTCGACCCAGGCCTCCACCGCGGCAACCGATACCTCGGTGCTGCGCCGCCGCGCCCGGGCCCGGGCTCTGCCGGCGGTGCTGCGGGGGGCCACCTGGCTCTTCGGGTCGGTCCCCTGGCCCGTCGCCCAGCGCCTCGGCTCCCTCCTCGGGCGCCTCGCCTGGCGGGTCAACGGACGGGACCGAAAGCGCACCCTCGACCACCTCGCCATCGCCTTCCCGGACATGGACCCGCGGCAGCGCCGGGCCCTCGGCCACGCCAGCCTCCGCCACCTCGGGACCTCCGTCGGCGAGCTGCTGCACCTGCTGCGCCGCCCCCCCGGGGAGGCCCAGAAACACGTGCGGGTGGAGGGCTTCGAAGAGATCGAACGGCTACGGACGGAGGGCCGCCCCATCGTGGTGCTGATGGCCCACTGCGGCAACTGGGAGCTGACGTCGGTGGCCAACCTCAGCCACGGCCTGGGGCTGGCGGCCAGCGCCCGGGAGCTCGACGAGGAAGTCCTCCACGACCTGGCGGTCCGCCTGCGGGCGCGGCTCGGCAGCGAGACCATCCCCCGGGGCAGCCGCGGCGCCGGCCGTCAGCTCCTGCGGGTGCTGCGCTCCGGCGGCGCCCTCGCCATGCTGATCGATCAGGACCTCAAGGCCCCCGGCATCTGGGTGCCGTTCTTCGGACGTATGGCCCACACCCCGCCGGGGGCGGCGGAAATCGCCCTGCGGTTCGGCGCCGCCGTGGTTCCCACCTTCTGCGAGCGGCTGGGGGACGGCTCCCACACCCTCCGCTTCCACCCCACCCTCGACCTGCCGGACGACGTGACCGAGGCCACCGCCGTCATGACCGCCGCCATCGAGAAACAGGTCCGCCGCCGGCCGGAGCAGTGGGTGTGGCTCCACCGGCGGTGGCGCCGGCCGCCGCCGGACCCGCAACCGAGGACTGAAGGCGACCGGCGGCGGCGGTAGCTAGCCTAGCGCCGGCGGTAGACGGCCCCGTCCCGCAGGTCGTCGATGGCCCGGCGGTTGTGGTCGTAAAACAGCCGGCTCCCCACCAGGTTGCGGCCGAGGCGGGCGCAGGCATCGAAGCGGTCCCGATCCCCCGACAGGCAGATGTCGAGGTCCTCGAGGTCGCCGTCCCGGTCGTCCCTGGAGGGCTCCACGTAGCCGTAGAGGTCGCGGTACATCTCGTTCAGCAGGCGCTCACGGAGCCGCGCCAGGTCGCCGCGGCCGCTGGACCCTTCGGTACGCCGCAGGGCCTCGCGACGGAACTCCTCCGAGGTGGTCATCTGCTCCGCCACCTCCATCAGGCCGTCCCGCTCCCGCTGCAGCACGATGTCGACGAATCCATAGGAATCGCGGGAGGTGCGATCACGGCGGAGGATGCCCTCGTAAAGGAGCTCCACCAGCGACAGGGCGGCCTCTTCGGCCCGGCTGCCCCCGGGCTGCGGACGCCCGCCACCGTCCCCTCCAGAGGACGATCCCAGCACCTCGATGCGGATCTGACCCGTGCGGCAGCGGGGGGGCACGGCGTCCAAGCGGCCGGGGCTGGAGACGCCCTTGAGGCGGTAGCCGAGGGAGGTGGTGCCGGGCTTCTGGGCGCGCAGGCGGATGCGGCCCGCCTGCCGGTCCGAGCTGTTCTGCGCCTCCATCCGGACCATGCTGGCGACCCGCCGGGCGTCGCCGCCGAAGCCGAAGCTGCTCGGGTAGCCGATCTCCGCCTGGGTCGTGTAGGGGGACTTGCTGCGGGAGTCGACGTGGACGTAGATGTGCCCCTCCTCGCCGGCGCCGATCTCGATGGTCTCGCCGACGCCGTACCAGCTCACCCCGTTGGGCTGCCAGAGGCGGTAGCTGACGACGTCGCAGCCGGCCGCCGACGCGGCGCTAGCCGCCAACGTGCCGATGAGCAGGGCCGCGCCGAGCAGGGCGGTTCGGGGGCTACAACTTCGTATGTGTAGGGTCATGGTCGATCTCCTCAGGTGGTTCGAAAGCTGTCGACGGCGCCGACGACGGTGGGGGCGGGTCCGCCGCGGGCCGCGTCTCGGCAGCGGAGCTGCGCGGGACTCACTCAGTTGAATTGCAAGATCGTTGCCGATCTTCACGGATCTCTGCGTCGCGATGCGGGCGACGCGAAGCCGGGTGAAGCGCAGCGATCCGTCATCCCAGAACTAGGTCCGATGGCGGGACTATAATCGCCGAGAGCCCCGGCGCAAATCCACAGCCCGAAGATCGTCCCCGACGCCG
The DNA here is from genome assembly GCA_038748685.1 of Acidobacteriota bacterium. GTDB lineage: Bacteria > Acidobacteriota > Thermoanaerobaculia > Multivoradales > J023 > JAUIJL01. The sequence continues at coordinate 6,867 of JBCDIS010000301.1, forward strand.
GTGGATCGAACCGCCGTCCCACGCCATGAGCCCGAACCCCATCGTCCCCGCGACCCCCGCAACGGCGGGGTGCCCCCGTTGAGCGTTCCCCCGCTGAATGCCGTCGGCCGGATCGTCACCGCCGCCTCCGCCGAGGCGCGCCTGGGGTCGGCCCGCGCCTGGCTGGGGCCGCGGGCCGAGGAGGGAGCCCTGGTGGTGGCGGCGAGCCGGGGGGCGGCGGACGACTTCCTGCTCGACCTCTCCGCCGGTGGGCGCGGCGTCTTCGGGCTCCACCGCCGCACCCTGCCGCAGCTGGCGGCGGAGCTGTCGATCCACCGGCTGGCCGAGTCGGGGAGGGCGCCGGTGGCGGGCCTCGGCCTCGAAGCCCTGGCGGCCCGGGCCATCGCCGCCGCCCTGACGGCCGACGAGCTGAGCTACCTCTCGCCGGTGGCCGAGGCCCCCGGCATGGAGCGGGCCCTGGCCCGGA
>JBCDIS010000302.1:0-7207 GCA_038748685.1 Acidobacteriota bacterium
CCGTCGAGGAGGTAGTCCGCCACCGCCGCCGGGGTGGAGCACTCCAGGATCTCGGAGGCGGGGAGCTTTCGATCGAGGAGCACGGCGAGGCGGGAGCTGAGCTCCACGGAGGTCAAGGAATCGAGCCCCAGGTCGTAGAACGAATGATGGGGCGGCACCTGCTCCGGATCGCCGAAGCGCAGCAGGGACGCGATCTCCCTGCGGACCGCCTGGAGCAGGACCCTTTGCCCTTCGCCCCGGGATAGCCCAGCCACCCGCCGCGCCAGCCGTCCCCGGGCGCCGTCGTCCCGGGTCCGTGGACGGGTGGCCGCCCCCCGACCGTCCTCCGGTGCAGGAAGGCCCCCGCGGTCGAGCTTGCCGTTGGGCAGCCGCGGCAGGGCGTCGAGGTGCACCACGTCCTGGGGCACCATGTAGCGGGGCAGTCGCTCCGCCAAGGACGCCCGCACCGCCTCGGCGGTCACCCCCTGCCCATCGGCCACCACATACCCCACCAGCAGGGCTTGGTCGCCGTCCCTTTCCCACACCGCGGCGGCGGCGGCGGCTACTCCTTCCATCGCCTCCATGGCCGACTCGATCTCTTCGAGCTCGATCCGATGCCCTCGGATCTTCACCTGCTGGTCCACACGGCCGAGGAACTCGAGCTCACCGTCGGCCCCAACGCGGCATAGGTCGCCGGTCCGATAGAGCCGCGTCTCCGGGACCTCGGCGGTCGGGTCCTGGTCGAGGAACCGCTCCCGGGTCTGCCGATCGTCGTGGAGATAGCCGCGGGCCAGCTGATCCCCCGCCAGGTGGAGCTCCCCCACCTCCCCGCGGGGCACCGGCGCCCTGGAACCGTCGAGGACATAGCACCGAGAGCCCGGAACCGGCCGACCGATGGTGATGGTCTCCGCCCCGTCGGGCACTTCGGTGGCCGAGCAGTAGACCGTGGCTTCGGTGGGCCCGTAGACGTTGAGCACCCGGGGGCCCGAGCCCGATCCGCGGATCCGATCGACGAGGGAACGCTTGAGGACCTCCCCACCCAGGGCGACGCAGAGCATCCCCTTCGGCAGCGGCCCGGCGGCGAGGGCCCCCGCCATGGCAGACGGCACCGTGACGCACGTCCTCACCCGGTCCGCCGACGGCAGCTCCGGCAGGTCGAGCATGTTCTGGGCGAGGACGAGCGTGCCGCCCAGGGACAGGGTCCCCAGGATTTCGAGGACCGATGCGTCGAAACAGATCGAGGCGGCCGCGAGCACCCCGTCGAGCTCCTCGTCCCTCAGCATCGAGCGCATCGCCCGGGTCATGGCGACGACGCTGCGATGCTCGACGGCGACCCCCTTTGGTCGCCCGGTGGAGCCGGAGGTGTACAGCACGTAGGCGAGGTCCGAGGCTGAGGGCCTCGAAGCGGAGAGACCCGGTGCGCGGGGAGAGATCACGGCGGCTGCGCCGGACCCCAAGCGATCGAGGCGGACGAGCTCGGCCACCCCTTCGCAACGCCGCGCATTGGCCTCACCGTCGACCGCGGCGACCGCGGCCCCGGAATGCTCCAACATGTAGCGGATCCGCTCCTGGGGATAGGCCGGATCCAGGGGCACGTAGGCTCCCCCCGCCCGCAGGATCCCCAACAGGGTCGCGATCAGCTCCCAGCTGCGGCCCATGCACACCCCCACGAGGGATCCGGGGCCGACGCCGCGGGCCGCGAGCTCCGCCGCGACCCCGTCCGCCCTGGCCAGCAGGCGGCGATAGGAGATCTCTTCGAAACCGTCGAAGACCGCCGCCTTTTCGGGCTCGGCACGGCCCCGGGCTTGGATCAAATCCCAGACCGTCTCGGCACCTGATTGGGGCGACTGCAACGGCGTCGTCCGGATCGGCAGGGGAGCTCTTTCCAGTGGCTCTTGGATACTCGTCATGGATATACGTTCCTTCCTTGGATGTCGCCGAGGCGACGGAATCGATGTCGACTGTGGGGACGGGAGGCTGTCCCGTCACCGCTTCGAGGGGGGCTGACCAAGATGGCCGGCATCCCTGAACGCGCAGGACACAGCGGCCAGGGCTATTGTGAATTGAAAACGTGTACACATAGCCAACTTTTGATCATAATGATCCTCCCCCGATGGACCCACCCAACCGACCTGCGAGGACCCCGACCATGGACCACCCCAGCCCTGAGACCCGATCCGGGAGGCGAACTGGCCCAAGCCGGATGCGGTGCTGGACCCTGCTGCTGATCGCCGCAAGCTGGGCCCAGATGTCGACGGCCGGAGAGATCGCCAACGTCACCCTCGGCAAGCCGGTGACGGCCACGGGTCACTACAGCGACCGGATACCCCAGAACGCCGTCGATGGGGATCTCGACAGCCGCTGGGAGAACCGGACCCGCAACCGCGTCGTCCGGCTCGAGGTCGATCTGCTGGGGACGTTCTTGCTGGAAAGCGCCGAGATCGAGACCGGCTTCGGCTCCGGCAACGCCCCCGAGCGGCTGGAGCTTCAATACTTCGACGGCTTCTGCTGGCTACCCATCCCCGGCGCCACCGTCGTCGATAACCCGGACGACAATCGACGGGTGCTCCTGACTTTTACCGAGCCGGTGGTGGCCGATCGGATCCGCCTCCATTCCATGGATGCTCAGAACAATCTGATCCAGGAGCTCGTGGTCTTCGGGGAGCCCACCTCCCAAAGCGTGACCGCCGAGACCGGAGGCTGCAGCGCCGGCGAGCACGTCGCCGTGCTGGATCCGTACTACGACCACGCGCTGCACCTCCCGCCGGACTACAACCTCGACCCCGAAACCCGCTGGCCGCTGATCGTCTCCCTCCACGGCATCGGCGGCAACATCTTGAACGGCGATCGCTCGGCCGTCCTGTCCAGCCCCGAAGGATTCGCCAAGCAGGTCGAGAACGGCACCCTCGCCGACTTCCCCGCCATCGTCGCCTCCCTCCACTGCCGCAGCGTCGGCCAGACGAGCAACTGCTGGTTCGACCCCGACCGGGTCATCCCCATGCTCGAATCCTTCAAGGAGGACTTCCTCGTCGACCCGAACCGGGTCATCTTCACGGGCCTGAGCGGCGGCGCCATCGTCTCCTACCGCCTGGGGGTCCTCATCCCTGATCAGCTCGCCGGGCTGGTGCCGGTGGCGGGCATGTTCCCCGGCGGCGAGCTCGATCGGATCTGCAACCTAAAGAGGCTGCACATCTGGGCCTTCGCCGGCACCAACGACTCCAGCTTCCCACCGGGTCGCAACGACTTCGTCCGGGATCGGCTGGCGCAGGACTGCCCCCCCTTCGGCGAGGACTACATGGTCTCCACCGCCATCGAAGGCGGCACCCACAGCGGCTCCACCTGGGACGTGGCCTACGCCATGCCGGAGCTCCACCAGTGGCTGCTGGACGTCACCAAGCTCGACCCCGTCCAGCCGCCCCTGTTCTCGGACGACTTCGAGACCGGGACCCTGCACCGCTGGACTCAGCCGTAATCGGCTCGCCCCCTCAACGGCCGGGTCTCGGAAAGCTCCGAGCCCGGCCTCCTTCCGTAGGGCGAACCCCTCAGCCCGCCGGATAGAGGGTCGGCGCACCGGGCCCCACCGGCAGCCCTAGGACGAATACCCAGAGGTAAAAGAGCCCGATCCAGCCGATCAGGAGGGCGATCGAGTAGGGCAGCATCGTCGCCACCATGGTGCCGATCCCCAGGTCCTTCTTGTACTTGGTGGCGACGGCGAGGATCAGTCCGAAGTAGCTCATCATCGGCGTGATGAGGTTGGTGGACGAGTCGCCGATGCGGTACGCCGCCTGGATGACCTCCGGGCTGTACCCCACGGTCATCAGCATCGGCACGAAGATCGGCGCCGTGACCGCCCACTGGGCGCTCGCCGACCCCAACATGAGGTTGACGAAGCAGCACATGCGGATGAAGGGGAAAAAGACGGCGGGGTTGTCGAGGTTGAGGGCCACCAGGGTCTCGGCGCCGAGCACGGCGAGGATCTGCCCTAGCCCCGAGTAGTTGAAGAAGGAGACGAACTGGGCGGCGAAGAACACCAGGACGATGTAGAGGCCCATGCTGCGCATGGCCCCCGCCATCGCGTCGATGACGTCCCGGTCGTTCCGGATGGTGCCGACGACCCGGCCGTAGACGAAGCCGGGGATGACAAAGAACACCACGATCAAGGGTACGACGCTGCGCAGCAGCGGGCGGAAAGCCTCAGGGCCCACCGCCGCCGGGTCCGGGTTGCGCAAAATCCCCCAGCCGGGGAGCCAGCCGAAGAGATTCGAGCCGATGCTGGGCCCCGCCGCCACGAGGATTCCGAGGGAGACGACGACGGCGCTGATCCCGGCGAGCCGGAGGCCCCGGCGCTCCGTCGTGGTCACCTCCGCCATGCTGGCGGACTCGCCGAGGTTCTCGGAAGCCTCGGCTTCGTCGTAGGTTCCCAGGCGGGGCTCGACGATCTTCGTGGTGACGAACCAGCCGATGGCGGTGACCAGGAAGGTACTGACGATCATGAAGTACCAGTTGACCGCCGGATGGACTTCGTAGCCCGGCGCGACGAGCCGGGCCGCTTCCTCGGTGATGCCGGCGAGCAGCGGGTCGACGGTGCCGATGAGCAGGTTCGCCGAATAGCCCCCCGAGACGCCGGCGAAGGCGGCGGCCATACCCGCCAGCGGATGGCGACCGAGGGAGTGGAAGATCGCCATGGCGAGGGGAATGAGCACCACGTACCCCATCTCGCTCGCCGTGTTGCTGAGGACGCCGGCGAAGACGACGATGAGGGTGACCTGATTCTTCGGGGCACCCAGCACCAGGGCGCGGACGGCGGTGGTGAGCAGGCCCGACTTCTCGGCCACCCCCACCCCCAAGAGCGCCACCAGCACCGTGCCGAGGGGCACGAAGCCTGTGAAGTTGGTGACCAGGCTCTGGCTGATCCATCGGATCCCCTCTCCGGTCAGCAGGCTGCTGACGGTAAGCAGCTGGCCGTTGGCGCTGGGGCGCGGATCCTCGACCTGCAGGCCCATGGCCGAGGCGATCGCCGACACGACGACGACCCCCAAGGCGAAGAGCGCGAAGAGCGAAACCGGGTGGGGCAGCAGATTGCCGAGCCACTCGACGAAGGCCAGGAAGCGCTCGAAGGGACGGCGGGATTCGGAGGGTGTAGTGGATGGGGTGCTCATGGGCCGCATGCTACCAGCGGGGGCCCACCGCGGTGGCGCAAAAGCTGCCGCCGAGCAAGTCCCTTGGGGTCCGGTCCTTGCGCCAGACGGTTCAGAAAGAACGGAGAACAGGGGCTCCGTCACTTCGAGGCCGATCGATCGGCGAGGCCGTCCACCCTGTCGCCCGGCACGGTCCACCCTTGACTCCGCCGGAACTGCGGCTTAGCATTCTAGCAACACCTAAATCAATTACCTATTTGAATAAGCAAGGGTTTGGCCTCTGCCCCCTCGCTTGCAGGCAAAGAGCGCAATCGATGTCGGAAAGCTATTCTGAACACGCTTCAGACCGGATGAGGGACGCTACCAAAGCCTGGGCTGAAGCCACCCTTCGGTCGCTAAAGCAATATCGGCTACTGGTGGCTAGACAACTGAAGGAAGATCCTGCTTCCGAAATGCTCCAGGAGATGATGAAGATCGCTCTTCAATCCATAGTTCAGACCCACGCCTTCGGCCGCGAAGCCCGGCATCACTTCCTGAAGTCGCAGATCGAGCTCATCGACGCACAGATTGCAAGGCTCGAAGCTTTGATCCGAGGCTCGGATCCCTAGTGACCGGGCAAGAAACGCCCACCCCGCGCCAGTAGAGCTCACCCCTTGCGGAGCCACCGTACCCGCGAGCCAGGTTGGGAACACCTTTCGTTGCCGCGGGTTGAGATGGGAGGCCGTGGACAGCTTCACACCCTTCGACGCCACCTCGATCCCACAACAATGGAGATTACGAGACCCTGAGCTTTCCCCGAGGCTGCGTAAGAGGTGCCCCTGGCCGCCATTCGAACAAGGGCAAAGGCGCCGGCAACAGAATGAAAGATCACGCTCCAAAGAGCCCATCCGCGAGTCTAGGTATCGCCATAGTGGGAATGGCGTGCCGCCTCCCGGGAGCCAGAAACCCAACCCAGTTCTGGAAGAACCTCCGTGAAGGCGAAGAATCCATTCGCTTCTTCTCCCGAGAGGAGCTCATCGAGAGGGACACTCCAGAACAGCTCTTGGCAGATCCGCGGTACGTCCGAGCAGCACCGGTCCTCGACGGACCGGAGCAGTTCGATGCCGCCTTCTTCGGGTACTCACCCCGTGAAGCCGCACTGATCGAGCCCCAGCAGCGCATTTTTCTAGAAGTCGCATGGGAATCCTTCGAAGACGCCGGCTATGATCCGCGAGGGTACAAGGGTGAAGTCGGAGTTTTCGCGGGGGTGGCGGGGCGATCACCAGCTACCTCCTGGCCAATAGCGCAGATCCGCGGATTCGGGGACAGACCGGAAGCCTGGAGGCGATCGCCAACGACCGTGACTACCTGAGCACCCGGGTTTCGTTCAAGCTGGATCTGACCGGCCCGAGCATCACCGTACAGACCGCGTGCTCCACCTCGCTGGTGGCCACCCACCTAGCTTGTCAGAGTCTCCATAGCGGCGAGTGCCATGCCGCCCTTGCCGGGGCGTCCTCCGTACGCGTGCCCCATGAGCAGGGTTACCTGGCGGAGAAGGGGGGCATCTACTCCCTCGATGGCCACTGCCGTTCCTTCGATGCGGGAGGTACGGGCACTATCTTCGGCAGCGGTGTGGCTGCGGTCCTGCTCAAGCGGATCGAGGACGCCTTGGCAGACGGCGACCATATCTACGCCGTGATCAAGGGAACGGCCGTCAACAACGACGGGTTCCGAAAAGTCAGCTATACCGCGCCAAGTATGCAGGGCCAGGCGCGGGCGATGGTCGAGGCGATGGCAGCCGCCGACGTAGCGGCGGATTCGATCGGCTACGTCGAATGCCATGCTACCGGCACCAGGGTGGGGGATCCGATCGAGGTCGAGGCGTTGACCCGCGCCTTCGAGATGCAGACCGAGAGGAAGGGTTTCTGCGCCCTGGGTTCCGTCAAAGCCAACATCGGTCACCCGGAGCAGGCAGCAGGCCTAGCGGGCCTGATCAAGACTGCACTCGTCCTGGATCGAGGCACAGTCCCCCCCAACATTCACCTGGAAGCCCCCAATCCGGGTATCGACTTTGAGAACAGCCCCTTCTTTGTTCATCGTCAAGGGATTCC
>JBCDIS010000303.1:0-7099 GCA_038748685.1 Acidobacteriota bacterium
CGCAGAAGACAGAGAAAGCCCTCTTCAGACCCACTTTGAATGGCTTATAAATCTCCAATTGGCCAAAAAGACCTTGAATATGGAGCGATGGCTCTTAATCATTTCCCGATCTCAATAACCGTGTGGGTCACCACACCCCCAAAGGAGCCCCCATGCCCTCGACCTCCCTACCTTCCCTTCGATGCGTACCGCGGGCCCTGTGCCTCGCCATCATCTTTGTGCTCGTGACCGCGGGCGCCGCGTCCGGCCAGACCCTCTCCACCGCCGGCCCCTCCCCCGCCCTGCTGGAGGACGCTTCTGACTACGCCCAGCGCTTTGGGGTGGACCTCGACGAAGCCGTCCGCCGCATCCAGCTCCAAACCGAGGTCGGCGACCTCGAGACCTGGATCGCCAAAGAAGAAGAGAGCACCTTCGCCGGTCTCTTCATCCAACACGAACCCGAGTTCCGCGTCGTCGTCCGCTTCACGGAAGGGGCCGGCGAGGCCCGTCTGGCGAAGCACCTCGTCGGGGGCCCCTTGGCGGAGCTCGTCGATCTCCAGCCGGCGCAGCGCTCGCTGGCGGACCTCGAGGCGGACCTCGCGGCGGCCGGGCACCTGGCACGCCAGCTGGGGATCCCCCACGAAACCGACCTGAACGTCCGTGAGAATCGGATCGAGGTGACGGTGCGGGAAGCTCGCAGCCTGGACTCGGCCCTGCGGACCACCGGGATGCGACTCCCAGAAGGCACCTTCGTGCGGGAAGGCAGCCTCGCCACCCCCGACGCCAACGTCCGCGGCGGCTTGTCGATGAGCACCTGCACCAGCGGCTTCACAGTCCGCCACAACTACAGCGGCCAGCTCGGGGTGGCCACCGCCGCCCACTGCGGCAACACCCAGCGCATCGGCGGCATCGTCCAGCCCTTCCGCTTCGAGGACCAGAGCGGCAACCAGGACGTCCAATGGCACTCCGCCGCCTGCGGCTGCAACGTCACCAACCAGTTCGACTCCGGCATCGGCATGCGGGCGGTGACCGGCACCCGCACCCGGAACTCCCAGGCCATCGGCTCCTGGGTGTGCAAGAACGGCAGGACCACCGGACGAACCTGCGGCGACATCGATAGCCGGTGGATTCGCCCGAGCTACGTCAACAGCGCGTCGTCCACCTTCATTCGGGTCGACGGCAACGGCGGTAACCTCTCGGATCCCGGCGATAGCGGCGGCCCGTGGTTCGTCGAGAACCTGGCCTACGGCATCCACTCCGGCGGCTACGACACCGGGTCCAACGCGGGGGACTCCATCTACATGGCGATCAACTACATCTCCAGCCTCGCGGTCTCGGTGCTGACGGCGCCCCCGCCCGCCGGCGGCGGAGCCCTCAACGTCGCCCCCCTCAACTGCTCGGGGAACAGCTCCGGCAGCCAGCAGGTGAGCTGCTTCGCCAGCGTCACCGGCGGAACCCCCCCGTATACCTACAACTGGACCTACTCCGGCATGGCCTCCTCCTGGAGCTCCGGCGGCAACGCCGCCTACGCCTACTACACCTCGGGGTGCACCTCGAGCTCGTTCAACTACTTCTACGTCTCCGTGAGCGACGCCTGCGGCCAGTCCGATTGGGCGAGCCGCAGCCCTCTGTCCTGCTACTGATCTGAGACGGCGCGCGGCCCCGGAGGGCGACGGCGCCCCCGGGGCCCCACCCCCGCCTCAGGGGAAGATCTGGGACCAGGCGCTGAGGTTGCCGGACTCGAAGCTGTCGGCGAATAGGCGATCGAGGACCCGGCGGCTCTGGATGCTGGAACCGTCGTCGTCGTCACCGGCGGAGGAGAAGGAGCTCCAGACCACCACGAAGTCCTCGCCGGAGCCTGCGATTCCAGCATAGGCCTGGTTGGTGGGGAGGTGGGTATTGACCTGGAAGCCGGACCCCACCGCTGCGCCCGCGGCGTCGTAGCTCTGGCCTTGTATCGCCGTCCCCGAGTTGTCGGTGGCCAGCAGGGCCGTGTCCCACACAGCCAGAAAGCCGCCGTGAAGCGCCGCAACGGCGGGCTCCGCTTGGGTGCCGTTGCTCGGCGGCATCACCAGCTCACCCCCCACCGGGTTCCCCGAGGCGTCGAGGATCTGGCCGGTGACCCGCTCCGCGGCGGGGTCGAGGTCGTCGCTAACCCACAGGACCGCGTAGCCGCCACCCGGAAGCGCCGCCACGGCGGGCTGGGTTTGGTCGAGGTTTGTGACCGTGTTGACCTGGAACTGTGGCCCCACCGGCGTGCCGTCGGCCTCGAAGAGGCGGGCCTGGATGCTGGTGCCGGAGCCGTCGGTGCCGTTGGATGCGGGACTCTGCCACGTCACCAGGACCCGACCGTCAGCCCCCACCGCCACGTCGGCGGGATCGTCCAGGGGCTCGGCGTTGAGGGTATTCGCCGTCACCGCCGCCCCCTGGGGCTGGCCCGCGGCGTCCACCCGGCGCCAGCGCACGTCAACGTTCGTCGTCGTGGCCCCGTCGTCCCCCCAGGTCACCACGTAGGTGCCGTCCGCCGCCGCCGCCACCTGGGGCATCTGCTGGTTACCGGCGGTGTCGACGTTCAGCCGCACGTCGGCGCCGACGGGCTGGCCGTCCGCGTTGAGGCGGCGGCTCCACACGTCGAGGGTGGGGATGGGTGGGATGACGTCCGATTCGAGGCCGTTCCACACCACCAGGTACTCGCCGTTGGGGGCCGCCGCCACGTCGGTGAAGCCCCCCACCTTGTCGGTGACCTGGACGTCCGGTCCGAGGGGCGTGCCGTCGGCCTCGAAGGCCCGGGCCACGACCCACAGAGATACGCCGCGGGCCCCGGAGGGGGCCGAGAAACTGCTCCAGGTGACCACGTAGCGGCCGCCCGGCGCCTTGGCGACGGTGGGCAACTGCTGGTCCGAGGGGGTGTGGGAATTGGCCTGGAGGTCGGCGCCGTAGGGGGTGAATGGCTGCGCGCCGGCGCAGGCCATGGTGAAGGCGAGGCCGGCCAAAACCAGCAGGGCAGACAGCGATCTCGGGCGCGAACGCCCCGACGTATATTGGGAATCGAGCTTCCGCATGACAACTCCTTGGGGGAACCAGTTGAGCAGGGACAAAACAGAGCAGGCCGGGGGCCATCGAAAATCAGGGCGCGATCTGCGCACCGATTCCCTCAAATCCACCGCTCGGGTCCGACAGCCCCCGCCAAGGGCCCCCGTCAGTCGTTCCGCAGCTCGATCCCCTGGAACAGCGCCTCCCGTGCGATGAGCCCGCGGGTGGTGTCGTCCCCCCGGGTCCAGGCCCGCCTCACCCGCGCTTCCCGGTCCGCCTCCCCCAACAGGACGCTCACCTGGGCCCGCTTGAACAGGGCCATGGCGGCGCCTGGGTGGTCCTCCGGCACCCGATCGAGGCTCTCCCGGGCCTCCTCCAGCCGCTGCGCCGCGAGGTAGAGGACCCCTAGCTCGAGGTGACGGGGGAAAGGTCCGCCTTCCTCGTCCCGGGCCCCCTCGAAGGCGGCTATGGCGGCGTCCGTCTCCCCCACCGCCATTCGCAGGTCGCCGAGGCGGAGACGCTCCGCCGCCTGTCCGCCCCCCAGCTCCAGGGCCCGCGCCAGGAGGTCCCCCGCCTCCCCCATCCGCCCCTCCGCCTCGCGGATGCGGGACAGGGCTTCGAGGGCCGGGCGGCGGGTCCCCTGTCGCTCCAGGACCGACTCGAACAGGGGTCCGGCGGCCTCGAGCTGCCCCCCACGGAAGAGGTGCATGGCGAGGTAGTGGTCGACGTCCACCGACCCCGGCGCCAGGGCCCGGGCCTGCCCGAACCAGCGCTGGGCCCGCCCCCCGTCGCCGGTGACCGAGTGGGCCACCGCCAGCCGCAGGGCCGCGGCCCTGTTGGTGGGATCCGCCTCTAGGATCCCCTCGAACACGGGGATGGCCTCGGCATAGCGGCCGGCGACGAAAAGGCCGGAGCCGCGGTCGAGCTCGGCGAAGAGGTGGGTCATGTCGGGAGCCTTAGGGGCATCGACGGGGGGGGCATCGGCCCCCGAGGACCCGATGCCCTGGCCGCCGCCCCCAGCCGCCGCGGCGTAGCCGAGGCTCGCCAGCTTGCGCTGCGCCTCGGCGTCCAGCGGCGCCGCCTCCGGACCCGCCGCGGCCGCCGGCAGCGGATAGTCCCGCACCGCCCGCAGTAGCCCCCGGTCCACCTCGACCCCCGTGCCGGCGAGGTCTCGGGTCTCCTCCGGGTCCGCGGCGAGGTCGTAGATCTCCAGCTCGCTGGACCCCACTCCCCCCTGGCGGATCACCTTGGTGGTGCCCGAGACCCCGAACACCTGGGGCTGCCAGCCATAGTGGAGGAACGGCTTCATCGCCTCCCCCAGCACGACCCCGGGCCGCGCCGCCAGGAGGTCCTCCGCCGCGGCGTCGCCGGCCCAGGCGAGGAGGGTGTCGGACACCCCCCGCACGCTCACCGGGTGGGTCACCCGCCCCGGCTCGATCCCGTCCCCCGCCGCCACCATCGGCACCCGGGCGACCCCCTGGTACAGCAGATTGCCGTGGAGCGCCTCGCCGTGGTCGCCGCGGCCTTCGCCGTGGTCCCCCACCACCAGGATCCTGACGTCCCCGGAGCGGGCCTCGAAGGTCGACACCAGCCGGCCCAGCTCCCGGTCCATGAAGGCCACCTCGCCGAGGTAGCGATCTCCGCCGTCGAACCCGACGGGGGGTTCGTAGGGATCGTGGGGATCGAAGTAATGGACCCACAGGAAGAGGGGGCCCTCCCCCTGGCGCCCTAGCCAGGCGAGGGCCCGGTCGGTGGTGGAGTCAGCCCGGCGCTCGGCGACGTCCCCCGCGAAACGGTCGTCGTAGTGGTCGAAACCCCGCCCAAGGCCGAACTGGCTGGACAGGGTGAAGCCGGAGACGAAGGCGGCGGTGCGGTAACCCAAGGCCGAGAGACGCTCCGCGGCGAGTGGGTGCTCACCCCCGAGTCGCCGGCCGTTCCCGTGGACCCCGTGCTCCGCGGGCAAAAGCCCCGTCAGCATCGAGGCGTGGGACGGCAGGGTGAGGGGGGCCGTGGTGTACGCGTGGTCGAACCGCACCCCGCGGGCCGCCAGGCCGTCGAGCACCGGGGTCGACGCCGGACCGCCCCCATTGCCGGGGGCGTCGGAGCTGAAGATGTCGTAGCCGAGGACGTCGGCACGGGTCGTGTCGAGGGTGACCCAGAGGATCGAGGGCCGCGGCTCCGCCCCATCCCCTTCCCCCGTTTCTCCCCGTCCCGCCGGATCGCCCGGACCTCCGCAGGCGGTCCAGAGCAACATCCCCATCGCTCCGGCGATCCATCCCGTCTGCCCAAGACCAAACCTCGACGCTCCCCGTGCGGCTCCCATCGTCGAAGCATATCCGTCGCCGCCCGCGCACCGGACGTCGCCCCGCCAAATCTTTACCCCTTGCTCTGCGCCACGTCACCCCCGCGGGACCCAGCCGGGGCCGGCCCCGGAGCCCGCCGCCCCCCGCGGGGCGACCCCGCGCCGAGGAGAGACCCCCTGCCTGTGCGATGCATCCCTACCGTGGCCGCTCTACGGCGATTGCAGAGACATCTCTGGTCTTTGGTCATTCAAGTTGACGTCCAAGTGTAGTGAACGTTAGGATGATCAAATACACGCCAACCCTGAGGCCTCCGGTAAAGTCTCTCCATGGACGAAGCCCGAGGCCCTCAAGGAGGCAAAACCACCGTACGCGGCGACAAGATCCGCAAGACCTTTTGGCTCCTCAAGGACGAGGTGATCGCCCTGCGCCTCATCGCCGCGCGCAAGCTCTCCACCGAGGCAGCCGTCATAGGCGAGCTGATCCGCCGCGAGGCAGGGCTCGACGATGCCGAGGACCCCTAGCACCTACCCCGAGCTACAGCATTTCCGTCACCTCCCCGAAGTCCTACGCCGCTGGCGCCTGCAGACCGGCCGCGGCTCCCAGCACGAGATCGCCGAGCGGGTCGGCGTCGCTTTCCAGACGTGGTCCCATTACGAGACGGGCCAGATCGTCGTCCCCCTCGGCCGGCTCGACGGCATCCTCCAGGCCCTCGGCAAGTCCCTGGACGATCTGGTGATCGCCCTGGCGGAGATCGGCGCCGCGTCGCGACCGGCGGGCTGATACCCTGCATCCAGGCGACACCCACGGCCATCGAGGATGCTCAGGGCATCCCCGATGCTTCGGAAAGCAGCACGATGCTTTCAGCTGAACGACTACAACAGCTCCTCGGCTGCCAACGCGTCGACGAGAAGATCAACAGGGAGTACGACCTCGTCCACTTCCTCGTTCGCCCGAGCCGCCCCGAGCTCAAATCCATCGAGCTTTGCGTGAGCGGAGATCGCTCGTTCGTGGACGTGCTCGGCTTTGGTCCGTGGCACTGCCACCCCGACGACTTGGAGGACGCCATCGAAACGGCGGCCCAGCTCGTCTCGGGATCCCTCTGCGTCGTCGAGGAGCGTGACGCGGAGGACACCTACAAAGCCGGCGGTTTGTATGCCCCCGGCGAGCTGCCGAAGTTCCTGGGCCCGAAAATCAAATCCCTGCGGACGCTTTTCTTCGACCAAAAGCCTATCCAGGAGCCGATCGACGTCAACCTCTACTCCTGGAGTGAGCATATTTGGGTCCGACGTGGGGACACGGACTCATCCACCCAATGACAGAGGATCCGCAGCGCTTCCGAGACGGCCTTCTGCGCAGTGCCGCGGGCAACGGCGAGGCCGAGAAAGTCACGGGCCTTCTGGCCGCCGGCGCCGATCCAAACGCCCGGAACAGGAAGCGCGGCGACACGGCGCTACACCTCGCCGTCTTGAGCAATAGTCCGCGGACCGTCGAGCTGCTCCTCGAAGCGGGGGCCTCCCACGCGGCGGAGTCCCGCGGCGGCTTCACTCCCCTGACCCTCGCCTTCTCGGATCGCAAACCGGGCGTGGCGGAAGTCCTCCTCCAGCGGCTCGACCTCGGCCCCGAGGAGCTCGCCGACTGTCTGCGCTGGGCGATCCTGTCCCTGGATCCCGAAGGCGTGGATCTTCTCCTGGGGCATGGGGCCTCTCCGGACACCCTGAACCCACGGGTGGAGACCCTCCTCACGGGCGTCTAACTGTGGATTCGACATGTCGCCCCTGAGCACC
>JBCDIS010000304.1:0-7058 GCA_038748685.1 Acidobacteriota bacterium
CAGCCCGGACGCCGGGGCACCCGCAGCGCGATCCTGCGCCGCCCACCCACCCACGGCCTGCCCCTCCTGCGCCATCGGATGCGTTACGGGTGGCGGCGGCTGATGGAGATGCCGGCGGTCTGGATCGCCATCTTCGTCGCCGCGCTGACGTGGAGCATGCTTCCCCAGCGATCGCTCTTCATTCCCCGGATCGAGCCGGGGACCATCGCCGCCCGCACCGTCGTCGCCGACCGCGATCTGGTGGTCACCAACGAGGCGGCCACCCGCGAGGTCCGGGACTCGGCGCAGCAGGAAGTGGTCCCGGTCTACGACCTGGACCTGTCGGTGGGGCCCGAGCTGCGTCGCCAACTGGGGGATCTCTTCGGCGCCGGCCGCCAGATGCTCGGCGACGAGGACGCCCCGCCCCCCGCCGACGAAGACTCCTATCGGGCCGACCTGGTGGCCCACGTCGACGCGTCCTCCACGTTTGAAATCGAGCCCGCCCAACTCGACCTGCTCCTGGAACGTCGCTTTTCCGGGGACCTGGAGGATCGCCTCGCGGGTGTCCTCACCAGGGTTCTGCGGCAGGGGGTCGTGGCCGATCGGGAACGCCTCCTGGAGCATAGGGTCCGGGGGATCACGGTCCGTGAGCTGCCGGCCGGCCGCTCCACCAAGGTCCTCGACCTCTTCCGCTACAAGGCCCACCCGACCCAGGTCCGCGAAGCCATCGAGGCGGACCTGCGGGGGTGGGACGAGCTCGGCCGCGCCGAGCGCCGGGCCTACGTCGACCTACTGACCGCCAACGTCGAGCCCAATCTCAACTTCAACTCCAACGCCACCCTCGAGCTGCGCCAGCAGGCGGCCGACGCCGTGGGCTCGGTGACCCGCACCTTCAGCCGCGGCGAGGTCATCGTTCGCCGCGGCGAGCGCGCCGGCGAGCCGGAGTCCGCCGCCCTCTCCCAGATGGCGGGGGACCGGGACCTCACCGGCCTGCTGCGCACCGCCGCCGGCACGATGCTGCTCCTCGCCGCCACCGTGCTCCTCCTGTGGCTGGTGACGGGGCACCGGCAGCGGACCGACCGCAGCCGCGTGCGCTCGCTGAACGAGTCCCTCCTGCTCCTCACCCTCGCCGCCCTGGGGGCACGGTTCACCTGGTTCGTCGGCGAAGCCCTCGCCGGCGCCATCGAGGCGGAACCTTTCAATGCCGCCGCCAGCTACGGCCTGGCGATCCCCTTCGCCGCCCTGGCGCTGGTGGCGGTGCTGCTCTATGGCCGCGATACGGCCCTCGTGCTGTCCCTGGTCTTTTCCCTTTTCGCCGGGCACTTGACCGGCGGCGAGGCCAACTGGTTCACGGCCGTCTACTGCCTGATCGGTTCCCTGGCGGCGGTCTTCGCCCTCGACCAGGCCCAGTTCCGGCAGCGTTCCGTGATGACCCGCGCCGGCCTCGTGGTGGGCCTCGTCAACGCCGCCGCGGCGATCACCCTCGGACTCATGTCCGGCAACCTCGACGGCGGCGCGGGCCAGCTCGGCTTCGACCTGCTCTGCGCCTTCCTCGGCGGCCTCCTGGCGGCGGCGGTGACCAGCTTCGGCATCCCGATCTTCGAGTCCCTGTTCTCGATCACCACTTACATCAAGCTCATCGAGCTGGCCAACCCGAACCTTCCGCTCCTTCGCCGCCTGGCCCTCGAAGCCCCGGGCACGTTCCAGCACTCCCTCGCCGTGGCCAACCTGGCCAAGGCCGGAGCCGAGGCCATCGACGCCGACAGCGTGCTGATCCACACCGGCGCCCTTTACCACGACCTCGGCAAGATCTTCCGTCCCCAATATTTCATCGAGAACCAGCCCCCGGGACAAAACCCCCACGACAACATCCAGCCGTCGATGAGCGCCTTGATCCTCATCAACCACGTCAAGGAGGGGTTGGAGCTGGCGGAGAGCAAGGGCCTCCCGGCGCCGATCCTGGACGCCATCCAGCAGCACCACGGCACCCGCCTCATCAAGTTCTTCTACAACCGGGCCCAGGAACGCTGCGACCCCGACACCGAGGCGATCCGCGAGGAGGAGTTCCGCTACTCCGGCCCCAAGCCGCAATCGAAGGAGATGGGGATCCTGATGCTGGCCGACGCCGTCGAGGCGGCGAGCCGTACCCTCGTCGAGCCCAGTCGGCAGAAGATCCGTACCGTGCTCCAGGCGGTCTTCGAGGATTGCCTGAAGGACGGCCAGCTGGATCAGACCGACCTCACCCTGGGGGATCTCCACCGGGTCGAGGACGCTTTCCTGCGGGTACTCACGAACATCTACCACCGGCGGATCGACTACCCCGGCTTCGATTTCAACAAAGGCGGCAAAAGCGCCCCCAAGACAACGACCCAGGATCCCCAGGCCGGCGAGACCCGCCGCAAGGCCAGCTAGGCCGAGGAATTAGGCTGCGCCTAGTCCTGTGGAAAGCCCGCGGCTCGTCACGCGCGTTCGGGCCACGTGGTTCGGCCCGCCGCCGACGGCCCGAGACCGGTGCCCCGGCCCTCCCTCGGGACCGGCTGGCCTCCATCGGGGACTCCGAAGTGATGCCCGGGCGACGATTCGGGTAGACTAAGGACTGTGGCGCAGCAAGACTGCACGCCGCTCCGGCACGGTCGGCGACGATCGGACTCCCCCCGGAGACCGAGTCTTCCCCGCGGGAACCGCCCCCGAGCCCTCAACAACCCCCCCTGCTCGACCTTGAACGACGAACCTCCCCCCAGTAGCGACAGCGATCCTCGAAGACCCGGCCCCAGCGGCATCGCCCTGGACCTCCAGCTTCAAAACCCCTGTCGCTACCCAGAATCCGCAGCTCGGACCGTCCGGCCGTGGCTCCAGGACATGGTTTCGGCGCTCGCCCCGCGGGCCCGCAGCTTCACCGTGCGCTTCGTCAGCGATCGGGAGATGGCTGGCCTGAACCAGGTCTACCGCCACAAGGCCGGCAGCACCGACGTCCTGAGCTTCCCCGGTGACCTGGCTTCGGAGTCCGGCCCTTCCACCGCGACCCCGTTCGACGACGAGGCCCACCTCGGCGACCTGGTGATCTCGGTCCCCACCGCACGGCGCCAGGCCGACGAGCGGGGCCACGGGACGGACCGGGAACTGAGGCTCCTGGCCCTCCACGGCATCCTCCACTGCCTCGGCCACGATCACGAGACCGACGACGGCGAGATGGAGCAGCTCGAAGCGCGGCTTCGCCCCCGCTGGGTCGACCTCGAAGGGGCCGGGGCATGACCGATCTGGCTCCCCTGACCCCTCCCCAGGGACTCGGCGCCCTCGCCGTCATCCTGCCCCTGGCGGTGCTCATGGCCCTGCTCTCGACCCTGCTGGAACGCAGCGGCCACATCCGCCTCAGCCACTGGGCGGAGAACGCAGGGGACCGGCTGCGGGAGCTCTTTGCCTCCCGCAGACGTTTCGAAGCCTTCCGCTTCCTCGTCACCCTCCTCTCCCACACTATGCCCGCCGCGCTGGTCTTCGTGCTTTGGGCAGCGCTCTCGGATCTGGCTCCGCCGACCCGGGCTCCCTGGCTCGCCCTCGCAGGAGCAGTCCTACTGCTGGTGCCCCTCGAATGGCTGGCCCGCTACCTGGTCCGCGTCCACGCCGAGCGGGCCCTCGAGATCCTCACCCCGGTCTACCGGGTGCTCTACGGGCTCCTGCGACCCTCGATCTTCGTCCTCGCCCCCTTCGTCTCCTTCGTCCGCCGCGACGACGATGACGACGAGGACGACGACGACGCCTCCGAAGACGAAATCGACGCCTACATCGACGTCGGCCGGCGGGAGGGTATCCTCGAACCCGAGGAAGAGGAATTGGTGCGCAGTATCGTCGACTTCGGCGACACCCAGGTCAAGAGCGTCATGACGCCCCGGGTGGAGATCGTCAGCGCCGCAGCCGACTCGGACCCCGAGACCCTAGCGGCCAAGTTCTTCGAGTCCAAACACTCCCGCCTCCCCCTCTTCCGCGATTCCATCGACCAAATCGCCGGCATCCTGCACATCCGCGACCTCTTCGAGGCCATCCACGCCGGCCGGAAGGTGGAGCCGCTGGAGATCTGCCAGCAGCCCCACTACGTGCCGGAGAACAAACCCCTGCCGGTGCTCCTGCAGGAGTTGCAGCAGCAGGGGCTGCAGATGGCCATCGTGGTGGACGAGTACGGCGGCGTCGCCGGCCTGGTCACCGTCGAGGATCTGGTGGAGGAGATCGTCGGCGACATTCGGGACGAGCACGAAGAGCACGCCGAGAACGGAGAGGCCCTCTCCGGCGGCGGCTGGCGCCTGTCCGGCCGCGCTCACCTCGAAGACCTGGAAGACCTCACCGGTGCCGACCTCGACGTCGGCGACCTGCCCTACGAAACCCTGTCCGGGTTGATCTGCGGCGAGCTCGGCTACGTGCCCAAGGCGACGGAGAGCCTGGAGCGCTACGGCCTCACCTTCACGGTCGAAGAGGCCGACGAACGCCGCGTGACCCTGGTGACCGTCGCCCACGCAGCGGCCGTACCCGAGTCGGTCGAGCTGGCCGCCGCCGGAGAAGAGCCATGAGTGAAACGAACCCGCAAGGCGGAGCCCCGGAATCCACCGGAGGCGGCGCCGAGCTTCCGTACAAGTCCGGCACCGTCGCCCTCGTCGGCCGCCCCAATGCCGGCAAGTCGACCCTGATGAACCAGTGGCTCCCCGAGAAGCTGGCCATCGTGTCCTCCAAGCCCCAGACCACCCGCAACCGCATGGTCGGCATCCTGTCGGAGGAGCGGGGCCAGATGGTCTTCTTCGACACCCCCGGGGTCCACAAGCCCCAGCACCACATGAACCGGCAGATGATCAAGCAGGCCCAAGAGGCCTTGAACGAGGCCGACCTCATCTGCCTTCTGGTGGACATCAGTGAGCCCCCCGGGCCCGGGGACCGCTACATGCTCGAATGGGTGCGCAAGGCCCACGCGCCGAAGATCGTCCTCCTCAACAAGGTCGATCGGGTGGCCAAGCCGTCCCTCCTTCCCCGCATGGCCCACTACGGGGAGACCGGCATCTTCGAGGAGATCGTGCCCATCAGCGCCCTACGCAGCAAAGGCACCGACATCGTCCTCGACCTGCTGTGGCGCCATCTGCCGGAGGGCGAGCCGATCTACGACCCCGAGCTCTTGACGGTGCACCCGGAACGCTTCCTCGTCGCCGAGCGGATCCGTGAAAAGGTGCTGGAGCAGACCCGGGACGAACTCCCCTTCACCACCGCCGTCGTCATCGAGTCCTGGGAAGAGCGCAGCGAGGGCCTGTCGGTGATCCACGCGTCGATCCTCGCCGAGAAGGAAGGGCAGAAGAAGATCCTCGTCGGCGGCGGCGGCCGGCAGATCAAGGCCATCGGCGCCGCCGCCCGCCAGGATCTAGAGGAGTACCTGGGCTGCAAGGTCTACCTGGATCTCCGGGTCCGGGTGGAGACAAACTGGCGGGAGAACCGCCGCATCCTCACCGAGCTGGACCGCGACGTTTACGCCGCCCGGCTGACCTAGAACGGGGACGAGAACATGCGCGTTATCGACCAATCCATCATGAACCGCCTCTTCGAGGTGACCGACGAGATTCCCCTCGACCGGGAATCGGTCACGGTTCCCCTTCTCATGGAGGGGGAGGGCGAGGTGCGGCGGCTGTCCAACGGCCGGACCGAGATCGTGCTTCCGGACACCGACGACCTCGATCCGTTCTTGAAGACCCTACCGGGGCGGATCGCCGCCCTCGGCTGAGAAGGGTTCGCCGCGGCCCCATCGCCGCCGCCAACCCTCTGGACCCCTGGAGCCACAGCCATGATGCTTCGACCCCGCCGCGTGCTTTCGCTATCGCCGGCCAGGAACCTGATCATCCTCGCGGCCGCCGGCCTGATGGCCTGTGGGGACGCCCCTACGATCAGTTTCGAAGAGATGTTCCCAGAGGCCCAGGCGCCGCCGTCCCCATTTGCCAGCCTGGAATCGGCGACTCTGGTGGACTTGACCCACCCTTTCGACGCCGAGACCCTCTACTGGCCCACGTCGCCGTCGACCTTCGAGCTCGAACAGCTCTCCTACGGCGAGACGGAGGGGGGCTTCTTCTACGCTGCCAATAGTTTCTCCACCCCCGAGCACGGCGGCACCCACCTCGACGCGCCGATCCACTTCGCCGCGGGGCGCCAGACCGCCTCGGAGATCCCCCTCCGTCGCCTGATGGCGCCGGCGGTGGTGCTGGACGTTTCGACCCAGGCGGCGGTGGATCCGGACTATCGCCTCACCCGGGGGGACGTCGAGCGCTTCGAAACGGAGCACGGCGAGATTCCCGCCGGCTCTATCGTGCTACTGCGAACGGGGTGGGGGGAGTACTGGCCGGATCGGGCACGTTACCTCGGGGATGACACGCCGGGGGACGCATCGAACCTCCACTTCCCCTCCTACGGCCTCGAAGCTGCGACGCTGTTGATCCAGGACCGGAAGGTGTCGGTCCTCGGCGTCGACACCGCCAGCATCGACTACGGGCCGACCAAGGACTTCCCCGTCCATCAGCTGGCGGGGGCCGCCAACGTGCCGGGGCTCGAGAACGTCGCCAACCTCGATCAGCTGCCGGCCACCGGAGCCTACGTCATCGCCCTGCCGATGAAGATCGAAGACGGGTCCGGCGGACCCGCCCGCATCGTCGCCCTGCTGCCATAGGCCTCGCCCAAGACCCGGGCCTTTCCAAAATCGCGGCGCCGTGAGACGCCCCTGTTCGACGGCCGGGGACAGAGTTCAAAACCGCGGTGCCGAGAGTCTCGCGGATTCGAGCACGGCCGAAACTTGTTTGAGCTGGGACGACGGCCGATCCGGGACCACGCCCTGAACCTCGACAAAGCACCGCCGAGCAACCCACGACCCCCGCGAGTCTTGCTGGCCGCGCGCAGACCCGCGAGGCGTCCCTACTCGACAACCGTAGATGGAGGCTCCAACAGCGGTGCCGGGAGTCCCGCGGACTTGAGCACGGCCGAAACTTGTTCGGGCTGGGACGACGGCCGATCCGGGACCACGCCCTGAACCTCGACAGGGCAACGCCGAGCGCCCACGGCCGATCCGGGAC
>JBCDIS010000305.1:0-6953 GCA_038748685.1 Acidobacteriota bacterium
GGCTTGTTGTTTCTTGTGGGTGGAGGCCAGGCCCGTGGCGGGCGAGGCGGAGGTGGCGAACGCCCTGGCCCGACGTGCGTGCATGTCTCCGTCATGACCCCATGACATAATGTGATTCCACGACACCATCCACCATGCCGACGCCCCGGGCCCTTGGACCCGTTCGCCGACCCCGCCGGACGGCGGCCCGTCGGGCGCGGACCAACCCGAGGATCGAGACCTTGAAATCGAATGCACTCCTGACCTGGGCCTCCGTCGGCCTTGCCCTCTGCCTGGCCCTCGCCGACTCCGCGGCGGCCCAGAGCGCCCGCACCTCGCAGACGAGCTCCCGCCTCCTGCTTCCCCTCTACGAGGTCGAGGCCGGCAACTTCTCGGGCACGACGACCCTACTCGCCGTGCGCAACGAGTCCCTGGAGTCGGTGACGGTCAACCTTCTCTACTACGAACCGGACTCGCCCCAGGCACCGCAGCGGACCGACACCATCACCCTCGGGGCGAAGGCCATTCAGACCATCAACGTTCGCGATGTCCCCAACCTCGAGGTGGGTCCCGACGGATTCGCCCGCGGCTACGTGATCATCGAGAGCGTAGGCGGGGCTTCGGTGCTCCACGGCGACTACTTCCGGGTCACCCCCGGGGACGCGTTCGCGACGGGGTACCGCCTCGTGGACGTCGATACGAGTGGCGGCGAGAACGAACTCTGCAGCACCTTCAGCATTCGCTTCCTGAACGGAGGGGCGTTCACCGGAGGCACGGACTTCGTGATCTGGATCGATGCCGACGAGATCCCCACCAGTCCCACCACCGTCAGCTATTCCCTCTACTCGGAGGACGGCGGGGGCGGTACCCCGCTGTTCACCAGCACCCTGCCGATCAACGAAGTGGTGAGCTCGTTCTCCGCTGATCAGCTCATCGGCAGCCTGGCGGTCAATTTCGGTGCGGTGGAGTTCCAGCTCTCCGGCGTCCAGGGGCACATCGCGGCGACGATGAGCGCCAGCGGCCTCTTCTCCGTTGGGCTCGAAGCCACCTGTCGCGACTGACCCGCTGCCTACGCCGCCGACGATCGGTGACGTATCGCGGGCCCTACGGGGCGTGCGGCTCTGATACGGGGCCAGGCGTCGTCGCCGGTGTCCTCTTCGGGGGACAGCCAAGGAACGGCGCCGCCGGTTCGGTGGACGGAAAGCCCGGATCCTCGGGCTTTCGCCTCTTGGCACACAAATTGCCAAAGACTGGACCAGGAGGTAACCCAGATGACCCATCGACACGCTCTCACTCCTGATCGTCCACCCACAACCAAAGGGCCGCCGAAGACGGCGGCGGTTTCACTCGCTCTGCTGACGCTGCTGACCCCCGTGGGCGCCTTCGCCGACGGGGATCGGGACGAGCCACGGCGTATGACCCGAGTCCAACAGCAGCAGGGCTCCTCGGCGTCCCGCGGCGGCGAGCGCCGGGACGGCCGGTTCGAAAGCCGCCGCGATCGTCAGGCGCGCCCGGGCCAGGAACGGCGGAACGCGCGGGATCCGAGAAAAGGCGAACGCCGGCAGCGGGGCACCCACGTCGAGAGGCACCGCCAGGGGGGCGACCGTCCCCAGGCGTCCAGTGACCGCCGCCACCGTCGGGACGACCGTCGTCACTACCGCGATGACCGGCGGCATCGCCGCGACGATCGCCGGCACTATCGGGATGACCGTCGCCACCGCCGCGACGATCGCCGTCAGTATCGGGACGATCGCCGTCGCTACCGCGACGACCGGCGCCGCTACCGGGATGATCGCCGGCAGTATCGGGACGACCGCCGTCGCTACCGGGATGATCGCCGCCGCTATCGGGATGACCGCCGCCACTACCGTGAGCACCGCCGCTACCGCGATCATCACGCCAGAAAGCACAGCCGCCACTACCGGCCCTACGATCGCCAGTACTGGCGTCACCGCCGCGCCCAGCGTCACTACAAGCGGTATCAGCATCGTCCATGGTACTACTGGGACAAATGCGACTACCGGAGCGGTCTGTACGTCCAGTTCGGCTCGTATCGGGATTGGCGCTTCGATGTTCCCCGTCGGATCTGGTCCAAGCACGCCTACGAGTGGGAGGACTACTACTACGACCAGGTTTGGTACGGACCCGACGGTCAGTACTACGATGTTTATCTATTCCCGGTGTACCACGGGGATCGCGTCGAGTACCACCCGTACTTCTACTGCGACGGTGAGCTGTACGGCCGCGGCAGGTTCTCGAGCTACGGAGGCGGTTTCGAGATCACCTTCCGCTTCTGAAGCCTGACGTCCATTCGTTCTTCGCCGAAGCCCGGGGCTTGGTCCCCGGGCTCTCGGTGTTTGGGGGCGTCCGGGGCCGACGCCTTGAGCTACGGGGGGACGGCGTTCCGGCTCGTTAACCGGCGCGGTGGATTCAGGGGCCGCCGAAGACGAAGAAGAGCTGGCCGAGGCCGGCGAGGAGGCCGAGGGCGGCGCCGACGAGGATCAGCTTCATCTCGTCCTCTTGGAAGCAGGGTCGAAGCAGGCCCTGGAAATCCTCCGGCGGCATCTCCACCATCCGCTGGCGCAGCAGGCTCTCCACCAGCTCGGACCGCTCCTGGTTGAAATGCCAATCGTCGAAGGGCTGGGTCGCCACCGCCACGGACTTGTCACCGACCCGCTTGCGGATGGTGTCGAGACGGTCCTTGCCCATCGTCAGCTCCACCGGAAGATCGAAGGGGCGCACGGCCTCTTTCACGATGTCTTCCATGCGGCCGCGGATCAGCTCCTGGGTCCGATCGCCGTGGGGGCCGTGGACCATCGCCTGGATGATCGCCCGCACGCTGACGATCTCCGAGGTCACCAGCTTGCACCAGGCGGTGGCGACTTCTTCCTGGCGCCGCAGGAAAATGCCCTGGAGCGTGAACGGGCCGAACTTGGTGGGGTAGAGGGGCCGGAAAATGATGTTGATGGCGATCCAGTTGGTGGCGAAGCCCACCACCAGGCCGAAGGTGGGGAGGACCCAGGCCGCCGGATAGAGGACCCAGACCAGCAGCTGGACAAGGCCGAAGAGGAAGCCGAAATAGAGACCGGAGCGGATGATGAACTTGAATTCCTCGCTGCCGGACTCGAGGAACATTCGGTTCAAGAGGTCCTTGTCGTTCTCGAGGCGATCCACCACCATGTGCTTGAAATCCACCAGGTCGTCGATGCGCTCGTTGATTTCCCCCATCAGCGCGTCCACCAGCTTCGGCAGGCTGGCGCGGACCTGGGCGTAGATCCGCTGCTTCACGAGGTCTGGCACCGCCCGCCAGGTGGCGTCGTCGGCCCGGTACATCACCTCGTCGGTGTAGCGCTCCATGCGGGGGGAGGTGACCTTCACGATCTGCTCGGCGATCTTGTCGGGTTCCATTTCCCGAAACAGCTCCGGCAGGGTTCCGAGCTTGATCATCGTCGAGTCGACGAAGATGGCCGCCATGCGCCCCGCCTTCGAAGGAATGATGCCCTGCCAGCCGAGGAAGGGGCGGATGCCGACGAATTCCAGGGGCTTGAAGGTCAGCTCGATGGCCGCCCAATTCGTGCTCCACCCCACCAGGCCCGCCACCACCGGGATGCTGGCGTACTTCCAGAACCCGGGGTCCGTCACCCAGTCGACGGGGATGCCGAGCTGGGTGAGGACGTCGAGGACGCTGTGCAGGAATTGGGTCATCGCGGCGCGGCCCCCGGGCGCGAGCTGCCGAAGGGGTGCCGCGGAATTGTACCGAAGGGGCGCAGCCTCAGAGCCCGTGACCCGCCATGGCGCACACGTGGAGGAAGTGGCGCTCTTCGACCGGCTGGACCGAGAGGCGCTGGCCCTTGCGGATCACGAGCATCCCGTCGAGGGCCTCTTCGGCCTTCAACTGGTCGAGGGTGACGGTGTCCCCGAAACGGGCGACGGGCTCGACGTCCACCACCATCCAACGGGGATTCTCTTCGGTGGCCTTGGGGTCGAAGTATTTGTTGTCTTCGTCGAATTGGGTCGGATCCGGATAGGCCTCCTTGGAGATCCTGGCCAGACCGACGACGCCGGGGGGCTTGGTGTTGGAGTGGTAATAGAGCACCAGATCCCCCACCTTCATGTCGTCCCGCATGAAGTTGCGGGCCTGGTAGTTGCGGATGCCGTCCCAGTAGGTGCTGCCGTCCCGGTAGAGATCGTCGATGGAATAGACGTGGGGTTCGCTCTTCAGCAGCCAATAGCCGCGTTCGCTCATGGTTCCCTCCTCGGCCGGAAGCCTTCTCAGTCCAGATCCGCGGGGAGCGGACCGAAGTTGGCGGCGTAGCGCTCGACGAAATCCTGGCGGTCGTAGGCGTGGGCCTGGGTGCCGTTCTGCTCCACGACGAAGGCCGAAGCCACCGAACCCATCCGGCCGCAAACTTCGAGGTCGAAGCCCCGCTGCCAGCCGGCGACAAAGCCGCTGCGGTAGGAGTCGCCGGCGCCGGTGGGATCGGAGAACTGGGAGATCTTCGCCGCCGGAATCCGGATCTCGTCGTGGCCGGGGAGCAGGATTTTCGACCCTTCCCCTCCCAGGGTCACCGCCGCCATGTCCACCAGGTCGAAGACATCGCCGCCCTGCTTGCCGGTCTTTTTCTCGAAGACGGCGAACTCGTAGTCGTTCACCACCAGCATGGCGGCGCCCTGGGCCGCCTCCGCCAGCGGACCGCCGTCCATTGCGGTCACCTGGAACGACGGATCGAAGATGAAGGGCATGTTCGCTTCCCGCGCCTCTTTGCAGTGGCGGACCATGGCGTCGGGGTCGTCGGGGGCCACCACCGTCACGGCGGCGCGGTCCCCGGCGAGCGCTTTCAGGCTGAGGCCGCCGGCGCGGGACATGGCGCCGGGGAAGAAGCCCGTGATCTGGTTGTCTTTCTGATCGGTGGTGATGAAGCACGACGCGGTGACCACATCGTCGTGGATCTCGATGGCGGAGACGTCGATGCCGTGCTTCTGGAGCCACGCTCCGTAGTCCTCGAAATCGCTGCCGGCGGTGGCGACCACCCGGGCGTCGTGGCCAAGGAGGGCCAGGGTGTAGGCGATGTTGCCGGCGCACCCCCCACGCTGACGGCGCATTTCGCTGACCAGGAAGGAGATGTTGATGACGTGCAGCTTCTCGGGCAGGATGTGGTCCTGGAAGCTGCCGGGGAAGACCATGATCTGGTCAAAGGCCAGCGAGCCGGTGACGACCACCTGGCCGTCGGCGGAAAGATCGAGGGTCGGACGGGTCAAGGTGAGCTCCTCGGGGTCAAGCATGGAAACGGCGCCCACGGGGGCGCCGGTCGCGATCGAAGCCCGATCTTGCCAGAACCCCTTGCGGACGCCAAGCTTTTCGCCCCCGGTACCGGTCGGTGACCCTCGATCGGCGCCGGCGTGGCCCGCGGCGCGGCCGAATCCGCGGCGTCACCCGCCGCGGGTCGTCTAGGCCAGGCGCTCGATCTCCGCGGCGTGTTTGCGCGCGAAGTCGTCGAAGGCCCGGGGGTGGACGCACGCCGCCATGATCTCGAGGCTCTCGACCAGCCGCGGCCCCGGCCGGTTGAAGTAGCTGTGGCCGTCGGTGACGTAAACCCGGGCGCCGGGCAGGCGGCGGATCACGGCGTCCTCTAGGATGCTGCGCTCTTCGAGGGCACGGGCGAGGGTGAAGCCGCAGGGCTTGACCACCACCACGTCGGGGTCGAGGGCGGCCACCTGGTCGGCGTCCACCGTCGGCGCCAGCGCTCCGGCCTCGACGCCGAGGGGCACGCCGCCGGCCCGCTCGATCAGCTCTGGCATCCAGGTGCCGCCGAGCATCAGCGGCTCGATCCACTCGACGGACACAACAGTGGGGCGGGCGTCGAGGGCGACGGCCCGGCGTCGGATGGCGTCGAAGCGGGCTTCGAGCTCGGCCCGTACCTCGACACCGCGTTCGGCGCGGCCGAGGGCCCGGGCGACCCGCGACACGTCGTCGAGCACGTCGTCGAGGCGGGTCGGTTGCAGGCTGACGATGTCGATGGATCGTCGTGACGCTAGGCGTGCGACGGCGGCGCGCACGTCGTCGAGGGAAACTGCGCAGATCTCGCACAGGTCCTGGGTCACGATGACGTCCGGAGCCAGCGCCCCCAGTCGCTCAGCGTCGACGGTGTAGATGGAAAGCGCCTCTTGGAGGGCGGCGCGGACATCCCCGTCGATCGCCAGACTCGACCCGATCGGCGAGATCCGGGAGCGGGTGAGCACCGGCCGGTCGCGGATCGCGGGCGGAAAATCGCACTCGTGGGAAATGCCGACCACGTCTTCCGGGTCGGCGACGGCGCAGACGATCTCGGTCGCCGACGGCAGCAAGGATACGATGCGCATGTCGGTCAGCTTAACCCGAAAGCCCCAGGCCCGATCGCTCAGGAGTGGGGGACGGTTCCGTCGCGTCGGGTGATAACCTCTTTGTTGTCTGGAGCCCCCGGATCGGCCGTCCATAAGGGAGACCTCGATCGATGCAGGAAGCGGGATCGAAGCATGTGGTGATCGCCGGCGGTAGCGGATTCCTGGGCCTCAACCTCGCCGCCCACCTCAGCGAGCGGGGCTACTCCGTCACCATCCTTTCCCGCAGTCGTCCCCGGGGCCCCGGGGATTTGACCCACGCGCCCTGGGACGGTCGGCCGGTCGGCGAGTGGGCGCAGAGCCTCGACGGCGCCGCGGCGCTCGTCAACTTGGCGGGCCGCACCGTGGACTGCGTCAAGACCCCGGGCCACTGCGACGAGATCCTGCGTTCCCGGGTCGAATCGACCCGGGCCCTCGGCCGGGCCCTCGACGGGGTCGCAGCGCCGCCGCCGGTTTGGGTGCAGATGTCGACGGCACACCTCTACGGCGACCCGCCGAGCGCCGTTTGCGACGAAGACTCGGCCTTCGGCTACGGCCTGGCGCCGGAGGTCGGCAAGGCGTGGGAGGCGGCGTGCCACGGGCACGGTCCCGCCGAC
>JBCDIS010000306.1:0-6834 GCA_038748685.1 Acidobacteriota bacterium
CCCTAAGCTACCCCAACCCCAGGGCCGCCGCGGAACGACGTCACCCGGCTCTAGACGGTACGGCGGCCTCGCCGTGCCCGGGACGACTTTTTCTCCCCAGCTTTCGCGGGCTCTGGGGCCTGTTTGTCGCGTTCCCCCTCGACACCCCCGTCCGGTATCCCATTCAAGGCCCGCAACCTGATCCAAAGGAGCGCCCTCTATGCACTTCGATCGCCTTCACCCGAGTCGTCGTCCCCTCGATGTGCCCCACCGGTTCTGGATGACCCTCGCCGCCGTCGCCCTCGTCGCCACCCCGAGCCACGCCGGCGACTGGCTCGAATTCGCGGACGAGACCGCCACCCGCCTTGTGGCCGACGCCGGCGTCGGCACCGCCGACACCGAAGAGAAAGATCTGATCGCCGGCGACGTCGACCGTGACGGCGACATCGACATGTTGATCGCCCGCAAGGTGCCCTTCTCCACCGCCGGCGGACGGGCAAACGTGCTGTTCATGAACGAAGGCGGCGTGATGACCGACCGGACCGCCACCCTCGCCGCCGACATGCTGGACGCCACCGACGATCGGGACGTACTGCTGGTGGACGTCGACGGCGACCAGTGGCTGGACGTGGTCACCGTGACGACCTTCTTCGAGCAACCCCGGGTCTACATGAATCTCGGCAACGACGTCGGCGGCAACTGGTTGGGCTTCGACTACGACGCCATGACCCAGCGGCTGCCGACCTTCAGCCCGGGTCCGAAGTTCTGCGCCGTGGCGGCGGGGGACGTGGACGGTCAGAACGGCCCGGACCTGTACTTCGTCGACTACGACAGCCCCCTCGAGGACCGCTTGCTGATCAATGACGGCAACGGTTTCTTCACCGACGAGACCGCGAGCCGCATGACCCTGGCGATGTATGAGTCGGTCTTCGGCACCGACGCCGCCATCGTCGACCTGGACGGCGACGGCGACATGGACATCGTGAAGAACAACTCTAGCGGCTCGACGCCGCCCCCGGGCTCGAGCCAGCCGGCGGTGCGGGCCCTCTACAACGACGGAACCGGCAACTTCGACTTCATGGACCTGATCTACACCGATGCCCCATACATGGTCGAAACCGCCGACATGAACGGTGATCAGCGGGTGGACATCTTCGTCGTGGACGACCTCCAGGATTCGCTGCTGGTCAACACCGGCAACGACGCCATGGGCCACGCCCAATGGTCTACACAGGCCGTCACGTCGAGCCCGGGCACCTCCGACTTCGGCGGCAACACCAAGATCGTCGACATGGACCTCGACGGCCGACTGGACGTCCTGGTTGCGGACGTCGACACCGACATCGCCGGCTGCGACCGCAACCTCACCATCCTCAGGGGCCAGGGGACGGGCCAGAACGTGACGCTGAGCGATCCCCTCAACGGAGCTCTGCGTCCGTGGACCACCCAAGGCACCTTCGACATCGAAGTCTTCGACATCGACGGCGACACCGTGCCGGATCTCTGGGTCGCCACCTGCACCGGCAACCAGATCTTCATCAATCAGACCGAGGCCGCCATCCCCGTCTTCAACGATGGTTTCGAGTCCGCCGACACCCTCGCCTGGTCGGCCACCGTGGTCGACTGAGAATCCCCTCCCCACCGACGGCGCCCCGGCGCCGTGCTAACCTGAAGCCGGCGGGCGGCACTAGCTGCTCCGCCGGCTTTTCATTTCTCTTTCTTGGCGTCGCCAAAGCTCGCCCCTCGGGGAGCCGAGGCCCGCCCCACCCCCTTCGGAGACGGCGCCGCTCAGCGCTCCGCAAGACCCTTCGTCCAAAGCCTCACCGCCCGAGGACGATGTCGGTCCCAGGATCTCCATGCCCACCCCCATCCTCCAGGCGTGCCTGCTGATCGCCGAGGCCCTCTTCGTGGCCGGCGTGATCCTGGTTCTCGTCCGCCTACGGCCCCGGATCGGTCTGATTCCGCTGGCGGCCTTCGTCGGTTCGAACCAGTACCTTCAAACCTTCCTGGCCTCGACGGTCTTCCTCCAATTCGGCGAAAGCCATCTCGTATCGCCGGGTTCAGCGGTTCTTTTTCCGTCGACTCTGTTCGCGGTGCTGCTGGTCTACCACGTCGACGGTATTCCCTCCGCCCGGGCCCTCATCCTCGGCATCCTGCTATCCAACGTCACCCTCACCGCCCTCGCCGCCGTCACGGCGCTTCAGGTTCGCTTAGGGGGCCTCGGGGGCATACCCGCGGCGGCGCTCCAGGCGGAGCCCGCCACCCTCCTCGCCAGCTCGGTGGTCCTGGCCCTCGACGTCCTCCTGCTGCTGGGGGTCTACGAGCTACTCCTCGGCCGTTGGTATCGGGTACCGCCGGTGATTCGGTTTCCCTTCACCCTCCTGGTGGTGCTTCTCTTCGACGCCTTGGTCCACGTCGCCATCGCCTCCCCCACCGGGCCGGACGCAGCGGGCCCGCTGGCCACCCAGCTGATCTCGAAGTCCCTCGCCGGCACCATCTACGGCCTGCTGATCTTTGCCCATGTCCGCCGGGTCGATCCCAAAGAGAGGCTGCGGGGGGACGGGGTCGGCACCGGTCCGCTGGCCATCCTCACCTACCGCGAGCGGTACGAGCTGCTGCGGGAGCAGAAGAAGGCCCAGGAGCGGGCCTTTGAGAAGGAGCGGGCCGTCGCCCGTGCCCTGGAGCAGAGCGAGCGCCGCTACCGGACGCTGGTGGAAAACAGCCACGACCTCATCCAGCTGGTGGCGACGGACGGCAAGCTCCTGCTGGTCAACCGGGCTTGGAAGCGCACCCTCGGCTTCGACGCCGCCGACCTGGCCAACCTAGACGCCTTCGACGTCGTCCACCCCCGGAGCCGTGGAACTTGGACCAAGACGATGGACCGGCTGGCGAGCGGCGAGGACGTGGGTCTGGTGGAGGTGGAGCTGATGACCCGGGACGGCCGCGGGGTCGAGGTCGAGGGCAGCATCGCCCGCAACGTGGAGAACGGCCGGCTGGTCTCCACCCTCGGAATCTTCCGGGACGCCACCGAGCGTAAGGAGGTCGAGCGCCTCAAGGACCGCTTCATCGCCACCGTCAGCCACGAGCTGCGCACGCCGGTGACCTCCGTCTACGGTTCCCTCGACCTGGTGACCGACGGCAAGATGGGTCAGGTACCTCCCAAGGTGGACCGCTTCCTCAACGTCGCCCGGCGCAATGCCCAACGGCTGATGTGGCTGATCAACGACACCCTCGACTTCCAGAAGATCGAGTCGGGGGTCTTAGAGTTGGACGTGGAGACCCACGCCCTGGGGGCGGTGGTGGACCAGGCGGTGGAGGACAACCAGGGGTTCGCCAGCCGGTTCGACGTCCAGCTCTCCCGAGCCGACGACCGCGCCGACGCCGTGGTCCGCGTCGATCGCCAGTGGCTCCTCCAGGTCCTCACCAACCTGCTGTCCAACGCCGTCAAGCATTCCCCCGAGGGCGGCACCGTGGACGTCTCCCTGGTCCGCCGCGGAGGTCGGGTCCGGGTCTCGGTCACAGACCGGGGGCCGGGCATCCCCGAGAACCTTCGGGACGACATCTTCCAGCCCTTCTCGAAGGGTCAGCTGACGGCCCGGGCGCCGGAGGTGGGCAGCACCGGCCTCGGCCTGAGCATCGCCAGGGCCCTGGTGGAGCGTATGGGGGGAACCCTCGACTTCGAGACCGAGGTCGGCGCCGGCACCACCTTCTTCTTCGAGCTCGACGCCGTGGCCGGCGCCGACGCGCTAGGCTAGATCCAGGAGGCTGAACATGGTCAAGGTGCTAGCGATCGACGACGATCCAGACATCCTGGCGATCCTAGAAGGGGCACTAGAGCTGGCGGGACACTCGGTGGTCATCAGCACCGACCCCACCCGGGTGGTGGACTTGGCCGTGGAGAACGGCGTCGACGTGGTGGTGCTCGACGTCAACATGCCGGAGGCCTCGGGTTTCGACGCCCTCGGAGAGCTGCGGAGCCATCCCCAAACCGGCGGACTGCCGGTCCTTTTCCTGTCTGCATTGGCGGACAGCCGGGACCGGGTCCGCGGACTGCGGGAAGGGGCCGACGACTACCTCGGAAAGCCCTTCGAGCCCGAGGAAATGGTCTTGCGTGTGGAACGCCTGGGGGCAAAGCTGCACCGCGCCGGAGTCACCCAGGGCAGCGACATCATCGAGCTGCGGACCGCCCTGAGGCGGGACGACTTCGCGTCAGGCGACATCTACCTCGGCCGCTACCGGGCCCTCGAAACCCTTGGGGAAGGGGCCATGGGGGTGGTGCTGAGGGGTTGGGATCCCCGGCTCAAGCGACCGGTGGCCCTCAAGACCCTCCGCTTCGAGACCTTCCTCGGCGCCGAGGAGAGCCGCGGGGCCCTCGAAGATCTGCTCTCGGAAGCCTCCACCCTGGCCCGCTTCAACCACCCCAACATCGTCTCCGTCTACGACGCCGGCGACGACGACGGGACCGGCTTCATCGTCATGGAGCTGGTGGACGGCATCAGCCTCGACGAACACCTCCAAGCCGTCCAGCGGCTCACCGTGCCCCAATTGGTGGACCTGGGCCTGGCGGTGGCCCGAGCCCTGGGCGTCGCCCACGGCAACGGCCTCGTCCACCGCGACGTCAAGCCCGGGAACATCCTCCTGGGCCGCGACGGCGTCGTCAAAGTCACCGACTTCGGACTTGCCCAGCTCGTCAGCTCCCTGGCGGAGGGGGACATGATCTTCGGCACCCCCGGCTTCGTGCCGCCGGAATGCCTGGCGGGGGACCGCCATAGCCCGGCGGGGGATCTCTTCAGCCTTGGGGCGGTTCTCTACCGCTGCGCCACCGGCCACTCCCCCTTCGAGGCCGACACCGTACGGGAGGTGCTCACCCTAACCCTGAGGCGCGACCCGGATCCGGTCCAAAAACTCCGGGTCGGCGTGCCCCCGGCCCTGGCGCGGCTGATCTCAGACTTGTTGGCCAAGGATCCGGAACGCCGTCCCACCGCGGACGATGTGGAATCGCGGCTCGGCTTCCTCGCCTCCCCTCCGGTACCATGGGATCTCGCCCCGCTGTCACGGCCGAAGGGTCGTGCCGCCGTTCCCTTTCTCGCCCTCGATCCGGCCGAAGGGGAGTCCACCGCCCCCTTGGGCCTGGCCCCTGAGACGAGGCGGCCCTCCAGCGGCGCCGGATCCGCCTTGCTGATCGACACCCGTCAGCTCAACAACCCGAGTGTCGGTGAGAAGAAGGTCCCCCGTTGATCCGTGCTGGTCAACGGTAGGCCCCCAGAGGGTCCTTCCGATCACGAACCACCCGCCTGGAGCCCACGATGAGACCTCTCGCGCTCTTGACCTTCCAAACCCTCGATGGGGTCATGCAGGCACCCATGCAGCCGGACGAGGATCCGTCGGGCGGATTTCGATGCGGGGGCTGGGCATCCCCCTTTGCGGAAGCGGTGATGGCGCAGATCCTGGAGGAGGTGATGAAAGACCGCCGGGACCTGCTGTTCGGCCGCAAGACCTATGAACTGTTCGCGGGCTACTGGCCCCAAGTTGGCGACGACGATCCCGTCGCCCGATTCCTGAATCACGCCGACAAATACGTCGTGACATCGTCCGAGGAGCCCCTCGACTGGCGCGGGTCCACCGCAATCAGAGGTAACCTCGCCGAATCGATCACGCGGCTCAAGGAGCAAGAGGGGCCGCCCCTCCAAGTCCACGGCAGTTGGCAGCTGATACAGGCCCTTCTCGCCCACGGTTTGGTCGACGAGCTTCGGCTTTGGACTTTTCCGATCGTCGCCGGGCACGGCAAACGCCTCTTCGGACCGGGCACCCCGGCGCTGAATCTTCAGCACCTGGACTCCCGGATGACACCGCAAGGCGTCACCATGAGCTACTACCGACGGTCCCCGGGCTAGCTCGGCCACTCGGGCCTCGGATCGACGGTCCGCAGCTCTTAGGTCGCTCGGCCACTCCCCGAGAGGTCATGGAACACGCGGACCGACGAAGTCGCCGGCCCGCGGTGGGTCATGCGACTGGCTAGCCCAGGGGAAACCTGGGGACGGCTCGACGCGTGGTCCTACCGGGAGCCGGACACCGCTTGGGTGAAGCGCAGCTCACCGATGACCCCATCTTAGGTGCCCACAGCGTCGATGGGAATCGTCCCTAGAGTAGCGGCGGCGAGCTGGAAGCCCAGCTTGTCCCCCTCCACCGGGCCCCGTCCGGCGTAGCGACGGCGCCCCGACGACGACGCCGCGCAGCGACGCCTTCGGCTCACCCGCGATCCAGGGACCGCCAGGCTTCCTGGAGCACCCGGGCGGAGCGCAAAAGGGCGGCTTCCTCCGCAGCATCCATCGACGGTCGCAGCACGGTGTCGGCGCCCTCCGGGCTGACGATGGCCGGCATCGAGAGCGCGACGCCGGCGAGCTCTGGGCCCATCTCGGTCGGCTGTACGCGGGAGACGGTGAGCACTCGACGACCGCGCAGGGCCCAGCGGATCAGGGTGGCCGTCACCAGACCGATCGCGTGGTTGGTCGCGCCCTTGCGGCGGATGATCTCGTACGCGGCTTCCCGCACCTGTTTGCCCAGTCGCTGCTCGTGCTCCGGCAGCCAGCCCGGCCACTCGCGCAGCGCGCGCCCGCCGATATGCGCGGCCGACCAGAGCGGCACAGTCGAGTCGCCGTGCTCGCCAACCACCTGGCCGTGGATCGAGCGTGGGTCGATCGACATCTGACGACCGACCATCTCACGCAGGCGGGCGGTTTCGAGCATGGTGCCGGTGCCGATCACCCGCTGCGGCGGCAGGCCCGTGGCCTCCACCATCACCCGGGTCAGCACGTCCACTGGATTCGACACCATGATCACCAGGCCGCGGCAGCC
>JBCDIS010000307.1:0-6763 GCA_038748685.1 Acidobacteriota bacterium
CCCGGGCGTCGAGTCCGGGAAGCTTCAGCTCGCCCCGAAGTAGGGCGGGCCCGAAAGAGACTCGGCTTCCGCGGGGCGAGACGTCGAAGGGGAGCTCGGCGGCGGCGTTCGACAGGGCCAGGCTCGGCGTCGCAGCCCGGAACAAGGGAAGCCGGAGGCGGCCCCGAAGCCGCGGGTCCGCCGGGGAACCGGAAAGACGACCGTCGCCGCGGGCGCCCCCTTCGAGATTGTGGGACGCTTCCGGGGCCCATGGGAAGACGGTCGCAAGCGAACCTAGGTCATGGACGTCGACGGAAAAGTTGCCCACGAGTCGGCCGTTGCCATCCTCCAACGGGTCGGGGTCTGAGGTGCTGGTCCGCGCGGGGGGGAGGGCGAGCCTGGCCTCCAGACGGGCTCGGACATCGGCAGGGCTGCCTTCTCCTGCACGGCCGGCGTCGACGGTCCAGGCGGTGAGGGCGTCGACCCTCGACAAGGACTGGCCGTGCAGTCCCAGGCTCAAAAGGGTGTCACCTTCGACGGCCACGGTCCCCATCGTCGGGACGGCGTCCGGCAGGGGACCGCGGAGCCCGAGTCGGATTGGAATCGCTCCCGGGGAGGATGGGTCCAGGGCCGCCCGCAGGTCCACGTCCACGCCGGATAGGGGGCCGGCGCCGGCCCATCCGAGGGCTCCGAGGTCCAGTCTCGCTTTGCTGAGCCGCGCCCGCATGCCGGCCCGGACGCCGCCGCCTTCTTCGGTCCCCGCATCACCACCCCCGATTTCGATCACGACATCGGCATCGAGCCGTCCCCCGACGGGGCTGGGGTCCGCCGCCACGGCGACCGCCGGGCGAGCTCCGCGGAGCTTTGCGGTGAGCCGCCAAGGGCCGGCTCGGTTCCGGTCCGGAGCCACTCCGGGTTCCGCAGTTATCCAAAGATCCAGGGCCTCCCAGAGCTCGGCGCCGGGGGAGCCCGCCTCGATGGATCCGTGCCCCCCCAGCAGACCGGCGTCGCCCAAACCCAGGGAGGCGCGGCCACGGAGGAGCGGAAGGGACGATTTCAGGGCGGCGAGCCGATGCTCCAGAGGCGGTGACCAGGCGACGGGCCCGGTGTCGACGGAGAGTTCCACCACCTCCCCGAGGGTAGCTTCCAGGCGGGGCGTCGCCACCGTCGCGGGGAGCCCCGACACCTCCGTCTCCAGGGACCGCCCCCGTAGCCATACCCTAGGGCTGCCACCCCTCTCCGTCGCGTCGATCCGCAGCTCCGGACCGTCCAGTCGCGTGGGTGGCACCCGGAGATCCACAAGGGCGGCGACGGCGTCGAGGTCAAGGGTGGTCGAGTCGTAGGTCACGGTTCCCCGCGGGGGCCGAGCCCCGGGCGAGGTGTCGATATCCCGGGCCTCGATCCCTAGGGATCCGGGTTCGGTTCCTTCGATGCGGACCTCCACCGCGGCCTCGAAGACGTCGATCCGCAGGGTGGCTGGGTCGGCGCTTTCCTGCATCTCCGCCGGCTCCGCCGCCGCCAGGTGGGCAACGGCCCCGCGGACGTCGAGGTGGCGGAAATGCCCTTCGAGGACCTGCTCGACGGTGGAGGTGACCCGCAGCACGGGGATGTCCAGCCGCCGGAGCTGGGGCAAGCTCCCAGGCCCTTCGATACGGAGGTCCCGTAGCTCGAAACGATCTTTGGCGAGAAGGCGGAGGTCCCCCAGGTGAACCTCCGCCCCGAGCTCCGCGGCCAGCCGTTCCTCCACCGTGCGTCGGGGCAGATCGCGGAAGATCCAGACGGCGATGGCCGCGAAGGCCAAGCCGCAGGCGCCCCAGGTTAGTAGCCGCCGCAGCCGACGGGGCCTAGGGGACGGGGGAGCCTGGGGCGAGTTGGCGGACATCGTCGGCGGCCTCGGAACCGGGCACCGGGGCGGTGCAGCCGGGCGGGCGCCGGCGGCGTCCGCCCCCCGAGTCTACGTCGACCGCTCCGGCGATGTCTTCGAAACGGTCAGGGCGGCGATGGCCGTCAAGTGCGGCGCAGGGCGTCGAAGCCCACCAACTGCGCGCTGTCCTCGTCCCAGAGCTTGAGGCGCGCGTATTTGAAGCTCTCGGCGATGCTGACCGGACGCTGACGCAGCTCAGGAATCGAGTCCAGGCACTCCCGCAGCCGGTAGTTGGGAATACGGCTGGAGAGGTGGTGGATGTGGTGGTAGCCGATGTTGCCCGTCAGCCAGTGTAGAACCTTCGGCAGGTCGAGGAACGAGCTACCTTCGAGGCCGGCACGCTCAAAGCTCCATTCCCCCTGGCGTTCCCAGTAGGTGTCCTCAAATTGGTGCTGAACATAGAACAGCCAGATGCCGATGGCTCCGGAGATCATGTTGATGGGGATCTGCACCATCAGGAGGTTGCCGATACCGATGGTGAACCAGGCCCAGACGAGGATGCCCGCGATGGCGGCATTGGTGAGCCAGATACTCACCCATTCCTTGCGCCAGGACATCGGGATGTCGAAGGGGAAGCGGTGCTTGATGATGAACGTCCAGAGGGGCCCGAGGAGGAGCATCACGGCGGCGTTTCGATAGAAGCGGTAACCGAGGCGGCGATACCAGGGCAGAGCCTTGTACTCGTTGACGGTCAGGGTGTCGATATCCCCCAACTCTCGGCGGTCGAGGTTGCCGGAGGTGGCGTGGTGCACGGCGTGGGTGCGGCGCCAATAGAAATACGGCGTCAACATGATGACGCCGATGAGGGAACCGATGATGTTGTTCCATCGCCTGGAGGGGAGGAACGAACCGTGGCCGCAGTCGTGCTGGAAGATGAAGAGGCGGATCAGCAGGAATGCGGCGGGGATCGCCAGGGCCAGGGTGAGTGCGTAAGAAACCTCGAGGCTCCGGTACATGAGGTACCAGACGACGCCGAAGGGAATGGCCGTGTTGGCGAGCTGGATCAGCGCCCGCCGGGTCTTGGGGCGGGAGAAGGGAGCGAGGGCTTCGAGCCACTCCCGGGAGATCTGTGGGGTCGCGTGCGAGAAGGCGGACGACGACGGATTGGACAAGGTGACTTGGCTCCGAAGGGTGAGTCGTTGAAAGGACCGAACCGGAAAGAAAGCCGAAGAGCGTCGAGACGTGCGGAATAGGTCGCGGAAGCCGTGGCAAGGTAACCCAAAGCCCTCCGGGAGTCAAAGCGAAGCTCCGTAACGGTATTTCGGCGAGATCCACCCTCGACCCGGCCCGAGTCGCCGCCGCCGTCAGCTCCTCTCCCGGGTGGAGCCTGCTGTAGACTGACGGTATGAAACAGGTCTACATCGCCGCTCCGATCTCGGCCGAGACCGCCGCCGACATGGAGCGGGTTCTCGCCGCCATCCGGGCCTCGGACAACCCCGTCGAGCATCGCCGTGAGGGGATCGACATGGTGCTGCGCCTGACGGCGGAGTGCCTTGATCACTACTTCCTGCATGGGGCAGAGCAGCTCGGGCTGGGGGCCGTCGCCCGCCAGACCGTGCGTCTCGGTCTGAAGTCGGCGAATGGAGGAATCGGCGTCTTCGTGCGCCAGCTCGGCAAAATGATGAGCGGCCCCCAGCTGGTGGTGTTGGCGGATCTGGTGGAGGGTTTGGTTCTAGAGGTCGAGGATGACGACGCTCCCTGAAGATACGCCGAGAATCCAACGGCGGCTTTGGATCGGAGAGTTCTCTGGTGAGTAGAGGTTTCGTAACGCGGATCGAAAGCTTGGTCGATCAAGATCAAAAATCCGTGTGCGGGGGGCGAGCGACTCTCACATCTTCCGGAGCGACCCCACGAAGGCCCTGAGCCGGGTCGGTTCCGAGCGACGAAGGAACCCATGGAACGGCCCGACCCAAAATCGCGAGGAGGCGACGGAGCGACCCCGTCGAAGCGCCCTGAGGACGGGGGCATGGATATCCTCGACATCGCGCCGCCGACGAGCGACGGCGACGGCCCCTGGCGCAACCTCCTGGACAGCGTTCCAATACCGGTTTCCGAGGATTCGAGCCCCCGAGTCCAACGAACCCCTTCGGAGGAGCTGCGCCTGTCGAGGCCGGCCAGGACCGGGGAGTTTCAGCGCCTGTTGGCGGTGGTGGCGACCATCTTTTTTCTCACCACCCTCGGCCTTTCGGCATGGGTCTACAATCTGGAGCGTCCGGCGTCGCCGGAGCCCGGAGGGCGCCTGAACGTCAAGATGTATGACATTCCCCCCGGGACCGCGGTGCCGTCCGCGCCATCGATTCCGGTCGGCGAGGAAAAGGTGCTCATCATGCGTTCCGGCGAGCGCAGAATTTTCGCTCGGTACCGACTGGAGCTCGAAGAGATGGCGAAGGGTATAGCGATGTCCTTCGAGGCGGAGCGGAAACCCCAGGGCGGCGTGTTCACCCTGGTCCTCGAAGACGGTGTGCTGCCCGCCGGGGTCTATCGGGCGACGCTCCTCGGGTTGACTGGCCAGAGTAGCGAAGAGGTCGGCCGCTATGCCTTCATCGTCGACCAGTAAGTCTCTGGGTCTGACCCTGGAGCTGCCTCCGTGGTTTCGCCGGGACGACGCGCTGGCCTTCTGGGGCCGCGACCCCCGCAGCCTGTCGGAGCGGGTGACCCTTTTCGAAAGCGGCGAAGGGCGGATCGAATGGGTGCTGAGGGCGGGGGTCCTGGGGGAGGATCTGTCGCCCGCCGGCCCCTGCCTGCTCTGGATCGATCTTCCACCGGGCACCGAGGGCGTCGCCCGGGGTGGCCTCGATACCCCAGGGACGCTACAGGACGAGTCTCGGGACCTGGCCTCCAGCCGCGCCGTGGCTTTGCTGGTGCGGCTTCTGGGGCTCAACGTCGATCCGCGGCCCTTCGAGCGCTCCCTGGCGGCCGGGCCCCACGCCGCCCTGGTTCGCAGACCCGGTCTGACGATCCCCCAAACCCCCTCTGTCTTCGACGGTGTGGTGTGGGTGATCGCCGGGCAGTTGGTGAGTCTCCCGGTGGCCTTCCTGGTTCGCCGGCGGCTGACGGACCGCTTTGGCGCGGAGCTGCCGGGGGTGGGCCCGGGGGGGACCCATAAAGCCTCCCCCGGCGCCGCGGACCTGGCGGCTGCTTCGCTAGGGGAGCTCCGGGCCTGCAGCCTGACCGCCCGCAAGGCGGAATACCTCTCCGCCATCGCCCGGGCAGTAGACTCCGGCGAGCTGGACCTCGAGGGAATGGCTTCCCGACCGGCGGAGGAGGTGGCCGCCCAGCTCGGGGCGATGCGGGGACTTGGCCCCTGGTCCGTGGGATACCTGATGATGCGGTCCCTGGGCTTCGCCGACTGCGTGCCGGTGGGGGATGTCGCCCTCGCCAAGTCCCTCTGCGAGTATTTCGGATTGGAGAAGCGACCGGGGAGGGGGGAAACGGAGGCCCTGATGGCCCCATTCGCTCCGTGGCGCAGTCTCGCTTCGTTCCACTTCTGGAAACTGCTGGAGGTGGGGGAGGGTCCTTGAAAGGGTCTTGACCTGACCCCCCCTCAGACCTCGGAACGGCGTAGCAACTGCCGGGCGATCACCAGGTGCTGCACCTCGGTGGCCCCTTCGTAGATCCGCAGCGCCCGGACCGCCCGGTACAGGCGGTCCACCGGGCTTTGGGCCAAGACACCGCGACCGCCGAGGATCTGCACCGCGTCGTCCACCACCCGCTGGGCCGCCTCGGTGGAGAAGCCCTTCGCCATCGCCGCCTCTAGGGTGATGCGCTCGGCCCCGCGGTCCGCCTCGAAAGCGGCTCGGTACGTGAGGAGGCGGGAGGCGGCGAGGTCGGTGGCCATGCGGGCTAGCTTCTGCTGGGTCATCTGAAGATCCGACATCGGGGCGCCGAACTGGCGGCGGGAGGCGGCGTAGCCCAGGGCCTCCCGTAAGGCCCGGGACGCCATACCGCAGGCCGCCGCCGCCACCGTCGGCCGCAGTCGATCGAGGGTTCGCATCCCCAGCTTGAAACCTTCCCCAGGGACTCCGAGGAGCGACGAGCCGGGGACCCGGCAGGCGGAGAAGGCGATCTCGCCGAGGGGATGGGGCTCCGAAAGCACCTGCGGGCCGACAAAATGAAGCCCGGGATTGTCCGCCTCCACCAGAAAGCAAGAGATTCCCCGTCCGCCGGCGCCGGGTTCGGTGGCCGCGAAGACGCAGTAGAAATCGGCGACGCCGGCGTTGGTGATGAGGTGCTTGGTACCCTCCAGAATCCAGTCGGAGCCATCCCGGATCGCCCGCGTCGACATCGAGGCTACGTCGGAGCCGCTTTCCGGCTCGGTCATGGCGAAGGCCGCCATCGCGCGGCCGGCGATGACCTCCGGAAGCCAGCGCCGCCGCAGGGCCTCCGAGCCGGCGAGCACGACGGGCATCGATCCCAGCCCCTGGAGGGCGAAGACCGAGTCCGCCAAGGGGGAGGCCGCCGCGAGGGCGTCCCGAACCAGACAGCAGGCGCGCAGGTCGGGGCCGTGGGGACTACCACCCCAGGATTCCGGCACGGCGTGGCGGGGCAGACGGGCGTCGCCGAAAAGGGCGAGGAGCTCCCTCGCCTGGCGGCGGGCGGCCCCGTCGTCCTCCGCCGCCGGCAGGGCCGCGACCTCCGCCGCGACCTCCGCGGCCTCGGCGGCGACGGAGGCGTGTCGATCGTCGAGAAACGGGCGCAGCAGGTCGAGGTCGAGCATCTTCCTATCCTAGCCTGGAAAGGGTTCGGCGGCGGGGCTCCGCCACGGCCTCGACCATGGGCCGATCTGATAGGGTTTTTAGGTCATCCGGCCTGAAGAGCGGTGCGAATCCACAGACCATGGAACCCCACCGCCGTCCCCCC
>JBCDIS010000308.1:0-6727 GCA_038748685.1 Acidobacteriota bacterium
CGAATATCCTCCTGTCGCACAGCGGAACGGGTTTCCAACCGAAATCGATTCCGGAACTTTGCTCTTTCGATCACACTGCGAATGAGCCGGACCTCCCGGCTAAGGTGGGCGGTGTTGCTGGGATCAGCCGTGAATACCAAAATAGAATCAGCCATGTCTCCCCCTTGGTAGTCTCAAGGGACTACATTC
Organism: Acidobacteriota bacterium; assembly: GCA_038748685.1. GTDB lineage: Bacteria > Acidobacteriota > Thermoanaerobaculia > Multivoradales > J023 > JAUIJL01. The sequence goes on from JBCDIS010000308.1 coordinate 190, forward strand.
TTCGTGGTGGGTAACGAGTCGAGTTTCGGACGGAGTCGACGCCGACCCAAAGATAGCAGCAGAGAAATCTGCCGTGCTTCCGGTAGCTCGGCTCGGTCGCGGCGCGACGCACCGTCGATGGGGGCCGTGACTCACTGCCGACAGGGGCGGGGCACCCCCTGGGGGGAGTCGCGAACCTCCGCTCCGACCGCCCGCTCACCGGGCCAGCGATCCCGGCCACCGCACCTGGGTCCCGTTTGGCTGAGGTTCGTATCCGGAGCTCCCCCAGGCCGTAAGACTTCGGAGAAAGGAGACTCCATGCCAACGTCACGCCTCGCCCTTGTCCTCGTCCTCGCCTCGTTGCTCGGGCTCGCGCCCTCCGCCCAGGGCCAGTGGCCCCAATGGGGCGGTCCGAACCGGGACTTCATCGTCAGCCCGACCGCAGAGCCCCTCGAGCCGTGGCCCGAGACGGGACCCCGGGTGCTGTGGGTTCGCCAGCTGGGGCCCGGCTACTCGGCGCTCCTGGCCGACGACGGCGCCCTCTTCACGATGACCCGCCGGGAGGCCGAGGAGGTCATCGTCTCGTTGAATCCGGACACCGGAGCCACCCTCTGGGAACACGCCTACGGTGCGCCGACGGAGAAGCTGGGGTTCGTCGACAAGAGCTGGGGCGACGCTCCGCAGGCGACACCCCTGGTGGCGGGGGAGTCGGTCATCGGGCTCGGCTTCACGGGCATCTTGACGTCGGTGGACGCCGCCACCGGCGAGCTCCGCTGGCGGCACGATCTGCCCAAGACCCAGTCCACCGGCATCCCCTATTTCGGTCACGCCGCCAGCCCGATCCGGGTGGGTGACTCGGTGGTGGTGCTGGCCGGCGGTGCCTCGGCCTTCGACCTCTCCTCCGGTGAGCCGCGGTGGCGGAACCGCGACTTCGCCGCCAGCTACGCGTCGCCGATCCTCGTCGAGGGCCCCGGCGGACCTCAGATCGTCGCGGCGGCGGCCGGCGAGGTCGTGGGTCTCGACCCCGCCGATGGGCGGATGCTGTGGCGACGGGAGCACGCCAACCAGCACCGCACGTTCCTGTCGTCACCGCTGGCCGGCACCGGCCCGAACGCCGATGTGGTCTTCGCGTCGGCTTACTTCCTCGGCAGCCTGGCCCTGCGCCTCCGCGAGGATGGCTCGATCGAAGAGCTCTGGCAGCGGGAGGATCTCCAGGTCTCCCATTCCAACGCCCTCCTCGTGGGGCAGACGGTCGTCGCCTCCCACAATCGACAGCTGGTGGCGGTGGACCTGGCGTCGGGGGATGAGGTTTGGCGCCAGAAGGGTGTGGGCCGCAGCCTCCTCCTGGGTCTGGGGAAGCAGGTCCTGATGCTCGACGAGCGGGGGCGACTCAGTCTGGGGGAAGTGGAGCCCACGGGCTTCAAGCGCCTGGCTAGGGCCAAGATCTTGGACGGCCGGAGCTGGACCTCCCCCACCCTCGTCGGCAACCGACTCTATGTTCGTAACCAGTCGCTGGCGGTGGCGGTGGACCTGGCGACCGCGGCCCGCGGCCCGGCCGAAACCCTGGCGGGGCGCCTGGAGCCAACTCCCCCAACGTCTTCCACCCCCGCCCCGGCGGAATTCCTCGAAGCCGTCGCCGCCGTCCAGAACGCCGCCCGACGCGGCGACGCGGACGGACTGCGAGGGGCTTCGGTCGCCTTCAACCGCTGGCGGGACGACCGGACCCTCGCTCCCTGGGCCCACTACTATCAAGGGTTTGCGTCCTGGCGCCTGCTGCCCTTGGTGCCCGCCGGCGAGCGGCTGGCCTTGGTCGACGGCGCCGTCGAGAGCCTGACTCGCGCCCTGGAGCTCGACGCCCGCCACGCCGATTCCCACGCCCTGCTGTCGGACCTTTACAGCGCCTACTACCGGCTGGCACCGCAGCGGGCGGCGGTGATCGGCACCCTCGGAGACGAGCATCTGGAGCGGGCGCGGGAGCTGGCTCCGGAGAATCCCCGGGTTCTGGCCCTATGGGCCCTCGACCTCGCCACCAGCCCGCCGCAATACGGCGGCGATCCCGAGCTCGCCCTGGAGACCTTCGAGCGGGCGGTCGAAACCCTGGACAAGGCCCTACCAGGGCCAGGCAGCGCCTCCCCCACCTCCCCATCTCCGACCTGGGGCGCAGCCCTGGCCCGCGGCTGGCAGGCCCGGGTTCTGCTGAAACTCGACCGCCGTGACGATGCCGAGTCGGTACTCCGTCGGGCCCTGGACGTGGCTCCGGACTTCAGCATGGGGACACGCCTCCTGAAGACCCTCGAGGAGCCCCGAGGTCAGGGCGGCGACTCACGGTAGCGGTTCGAGCACCCGTTCGAGGCGATCCCGGTAGCGGCGGCTGGCCGTCAGCCGCCGCCCGTCGTCCAGGGTCAGGCGAAGGTCGCCTCGCCCCAGGGGATCCAAACGTGCGATCCGGTCGACCTGGACCAGGTACGAGCGGTGAACGCGGACGAAACGGCGGGGATCGAGCCGCGCCTCCAGGCGAGCCAAGGGCACGCGGGCGAGGTACGAGGCGTCCGACAGGTGGAGGCGAACGTAGCTGGACTCCGCCTGGAAGTAGGCGACGTCCGACAGCCGGATCGTCACCCGACCCCGCCCGTGGGACACCGTCAGCCGCTCCAGGGGTGGCTGCTCGGCCGCCGAGTCCGCCGGCTCTGGAGACGGGTCCACCGCCAACTTCGCGAGGAGCGGACCGAGTCGGTCGCCGGACGCGCCCGCAGCCTCCCGCGATCGGCGCCGACGCACCCGATCGAGCACCTGCCTGAGACGCTCTCCGTCGAAGGGCTTGAGCAGGTAGTCCCAGGCTTCTGCCTCGAAAGCGCGGACGGCGAACGCATCGAAGGCGGTCACAAAGACCACCGCCGGTCGGGATTCGCCGAGTGCGTCGAGGACCTGGAATCCGTCCAGCTCCGGCATCTGGATGTCCAGGAAGAGCAGGTCCGCCTGCCGATCCCGCAGCCACGTCAAAGCCTCACCGCCGTGGCGGCAGGTTCCAACCACCTCGACGTCGGCCTCCGAAGCCAGGAGGGAGGTGAGCAGTCGTCGAGCGGCGGGCTCGTCGTCCACCACCAACGCCCGCATGGGGCGCTCAACCAAAGGAAATCGCCTCCGCCTGCGGACCCTCGACGGATTCCAACACCGAGTCCCTCGGCAGGACCACCGTCACGCGGGTTCCACCGCCGTCGTCCGACGCTGATCCGATCTCCAACCAGTCGCCGTCGCCGTACAGCGTCTCCAGGCGCGCCCGGGTGTTGTCGAGGCCGATACCGAAGCCCCGCCCCTCCGCCTTCGCAGGTTCGGTGCAAAAGCCGGGGCCGTCGTCGGTGACGGTGAGGACCAAACGATCGGCTGAAGCGTCGTAGGTGGCGCCCACCGTGACTCGCCCCCCCTCCGGGCGCGGAGCGACGCCGTGGGTCACGGCGTTCTCCAACAGGGGCTGTAGCACCAGGGCCGGAACCGGAAACGAAGACAGGATGGGATCCCCCGCCACCGCTTCTCCGTCCCCCAAGTCGACGGCCAGGCGATCTTCGAAGCGGGCGGTTTCGATGTCCAGGTAGGCACGGGCGAGCTCCCATTCCTCGGACAGGGGGATGCGTTGCCCGGAGACGTGCTTCAGACTGGCCCTCAGCAACTCCCCGAGGCGTCGCACCACCCGCCGTCCCCCCTCGGCGTCCTCACCCATGAGCCCCGAGACCGTATGGAGGGCGTTGAACAGAAAATGGGGCCGCAGCTGGCGCTCCAGGTTGGTCAGGTGCTCCTGTGCCAGCAGCGCCCGCAGCTCCGCCGCCCGCCGCCTCTCGCCCTCCAAGCGGCGGGTGTGGTCGACGTACCAGGCGAGTCCGATCACCAGGGCGTAGACCAGCATGTTGGTGTGCAGGCCGAAGCGGAGGACCTTCAGGAACACGAAGAACCACGACGTAGGAACCCCGGTCACCAAACCCCGCACCACGGCGATCCCCGCGTCGACGGCCCCGTGCATCAAGCCGAAGCCCACCGAGGCCGCGACATGGAACGCCAGCACCCGGGCCAACCGCCCCCGCCGGATCGGAACCCGCCTCGCCAGCCCCACCGCCAGGGGTGTGAACGCAGCCCAGACGACCGCGTCGGGGAAGCCGTACCAGAAGGCCTGGCTCGCGCTGAGGAATGGGGAGGCGGCCAGCCGCAGGGCGTTGATGGCACCCCATAGCAACCAGGCGGCGGAGATGCCGCCCCAGACGATCAGTCGCTCCGACGGGCCGGGGACGGCTCGGGGGGAGCGAACGTCCGTTCCGGGCCCCGCCTCCTTCTCGAAGGCGGCGATTTTCTCCCTCGCGACGGGCGGCGCGGACATCATGCCTCAGCCTACCAGGTCCGGTGGCCCCGGACGGTGGACGGCCAACGCCGGGGATGGCCCTCGCGACATCGCGTTCGAGACCGAGTGCCTTGGATCCCTCGGCGCTAACCTTCGGCGGCCGCCGCCGAAATCGCGGTGGTCGCCCATTGCCGTGGTGGCATTCCATACTGCCGCCTGAACTCCCGGCTGAATTGGGAAGGACTCCCGTAGCCCACCCGGTCTGCGGCTTCGGCGACGTTCATGCCCCCCACGATCAAGGCGGCGGCGCGGTTCAAGCGGATCGCCTTGATGAACTGTAGAGGCGAGAGGGTCGTCAACGCCTTGAACCGCCGATGGAAGACGGCCTTGCTCATCCCTGCGACACGCGCGAGCCCTTGAACGGTGATGGGCTCGGCGATGTGCTCGTGCAAGTACGCCAGCGCACGACCCAGGTCACGGGACGCGCCGAAGGTTCGCCGAATGGCCCCGCCCGCCTCGCTGCGAAGCAGCGCGAAGTAGAGCTCCCGGAGTCGCGACGTGGCCAGCACCTGACGGGCACCCGGGTCCTCCAGGAGCTGCAGCAGGCGCCACACCGCGTCGATGAACGGGTCATCCCACGGCGAAACGACGAGCCCGGGGCTGGACTCCGACCTATCCCTGTCGGGTTCGAGTCGGATAGCCCCCTCTGCGGCGATGAGGGTCTCCGTCATCATCGGCGTCTCAAGACTGAGGAGCAAGCCCAGCACAGGGTTACTCGGGCTCGCCTGCGGCACCTCCGCCTTCACCGGCAGCGGCATCGTGCAGCAGAGGAACGACCCATTGCCGTAGGTTTTGGTCTCGCCGCCGAGATACACGCGCTTCTGCCCCTCCACCAGGACGCACAGGCTCGCCGGGTAGATCACTGGAACGGTGGGCACCGGCTCGATCACCCGGATCAGCTGGAGCCCCTCGATCGGGACCCCTACGGTCCCGTGGGCAGGTGCGTGGCGAAGGATCAGCTCTCGAATCTGCCGTGTCGACATGACCTCAGCGTACGAGCCGGATATTCAGTTCGTCTATCTTCAGACACGAATAGGCAAGTATTCAAGCCAATCTTGCCTATATCAGTCCGCTCAGTGCTCCTATAGTTTCTTCAGCTCGAAACGCAGTCGAGCCTTCAGAACAAGGAGCTGAACCATGACGACCCGAAAATTTGGAGCCCAGGGCTGGACACCGGAGCGGCTCGACTCCCTCGCCGGCAAGACCTACATCATCACCGGCGCCAACGCCGGAGCTGGATTCGAAGCGACGCGGGTGTTCCTCTCCAAGGGCGCAAGCGTGGTGATGATGAACCGCAATACGGAGAAGTCCAACGCCGCGATCGCATCGCTGAAGCAGGAGTTCGGCAGTAGCGCCGACGTCACCTTCGTACGCATGGACCTGGGGGTGTTGGACTCCGTGCGGCAGGCGGCGTCGGAGCTCCTGGCGAAGGTCACCCACATCGACGCCCTCCTCTGCAACGCCGCCATCGCGCAGGTGGCCAAACAGGAAATCACCGTGGACGGCTTCGAAAGCCAGCTCGGTGTGAACCACCTCGGCCATTTCCTCCTCTGTGGACTGCTCTTCGAGCGGATCGAGGCGTCGAGGGGGCGCATCGTGGTCGTCGGTAGCAACGCGTACAGGATGGGGTTGAAGAGAATCAAGTTCGAGGACCTCAACTTCGACGAGAGCTACACCGCCTGGAACTCCTATGCCCAGAGCAAGCTGGCGCAGATGATGTTCGCCTACGAGTTGCAGCGTCGGGTCCGGGCCGCGGGCAAGGGCGTCGAGGTCCAGGTCTGTCATCCCGGAGCGTCGCGGACGAACCTGTTGAAGGACACGGCCAGCACTTTCAACAAAGTCCTCTGGTCGGTCCTTTCTCGAGTGATCGCACAGTCCGCCGAAAAAGGGTCCTGGCCCGAAGTGATGTGCGCCACGGAAACGAGATTGGGATCCGAAAAGTACTTCGGGCCTACGAAACGATCGCAGACGGTTGGCCCTGTCGACGAGTGTCCGCTGGAGGAGCTGGCCCTGGATCCGGAAGCGGCGGCCAGACTCTGGACCGTCTCCGAGCAGAAGACGTCGCTGAGCTGGTCGCCGTAGCCCAGGGCCCCTGGTCAGCGGGAACCGATCACGGACCCGGTCGGCGGGTCACTCCAAACGGTCGGCCCACCACCTGGCCAGGATCTCGGGGCC
>JBCDIS010000309.1:0-6714 GCA_038748685.1 Acidobacteriota bacterium
GTTCACCACCACCACGAGTAGGACCCCGAGCACCGCCAGGGTCATCGCCGGCACCGCCCCGCGGTGGGCCGCCCGGGCCTCGGTCGACCGCGCCGCCAGCCCGCGGCCGTGGGCGAGGGCCGGAGTCGCCAGGGCGACGCCCTCGCCGAGGCCGGCGGCCAGCACCCGCCCCCGGCCGGCCCCGAGGGCCGAACGCACCGCCGCCTCCCGGTGCCGCTGGGCCCCCCGGGCGAGCAGCAGGCCCGAGGCGTTCACCACCACCACGAGTAGGACCCCGAGCACCGCCAGGGTCATCGCCGGCACCGCCCCGCGGAGGCGTCGGTCGGCGTGGGCCGTGACCCAGGATTCCACATAGACGCCGCCGTCCTCGGCGGCGCCTCCGTCCGTGGCGACCCGCTCGGCCCCTTCGGATCCCAGCTCGGCCGTCGCCGTCGACCGGGCCAGGGCCCGGAGCTCACCCAAGGCGTCTCCGACAGTGCGCCCCTCCGCCAGGGTCGCCACCACCGAGAGGGGGAGGCCGCCCCCGGCGGCGTCGGCCCCGTCGGCGGTCGGCCCCAGGGGTATCCAGAGCTGCTGACTGTGGGGGAAGAGGAAGCCCTCCGGCATCACCCCGATGACGATCCGCGCTGTCCCGTCGACCCGGAGGGCCGAGCCCAGGACGTCGTCCCGGGCGCCGAGGACGTCCCTCCACAGTCGGTGCCCCACCACCACCGCCGCCGGTGCGCCGGGTACGAAATCCGCCGCTTCGAACCAGCGCCCCAGGCGCGGGGGGACCCCCGTCAACCGCTCCAGACCCGGGGTCACCTCGGCGGCGGGGAAGGGGGTCGTCCGGTCTCCGGCGGTGACGAAGGCCATCGACATGGAGTACCCGGCCCAGATCTCGAAGGACGACTGCCGCTCCCCCCAGGCGAGGAAGTCCGCCGTCGACAGGTCATGGCGTTGACCACCGTCGGCGGCCCCGGCCGTGCGGCCCACGGCCATCCAATCCCCGGCCCCGGGGAAGGGCAGGGGCCGTAGGAGAAGGCCGTAGATCAGGCTGAACAGGGTCGCCGAGGCGCCGAGGCCGAGGGCCAGGATCGAGACCAGGGTCAGCCCGAGGACCGGTTGGCGGGTCAGTAGGCGGACGCCGGAGCGCAGCCCTTCACGGAAGGCATCCATGGCGTCGCCGGGCTAAGCCCGGTGGCCCTCCGCCCGCGGTTGCACCAGGCCGAGGTCGAGCCAGCGGTTCACCAGCGCGTCGACATCGCGATCCACCCGGGACCGCTCGACGCCGTGGTCCGCCGCGATGCCTTCGGCGGCGTCCTGGGGACGCCCGGAGTCCGCCATCGTCTGCCAAATGCGGGAGGCGAGGGGATCCAGGCTGTAGTACTTGCCCTGCCGCTCGTCGAGCAGGACGATGTCTTCCTCCAGGTGATCGAAATGAACGTGATCGCAGATGCGGAGGGGAGTCGGCATGGGGGTCTCCTCGTCGGGTTCGTCGTCGGTGTCTCGGGTCGTTTCAGAAGGCATGGGAGCCGCGGCGCCGCCGCCGGCCCAGAGCCGCCGGTAGCGGGCGCTCGAACGGAGCAGCTGGGCATGGTTCCCCTGTTCCAGCAGCCGGCCCGCATCCAGGTGCAGCACCAGGTCCGCGTCCTCCGCCAGGCTCGGGTCGTGGGTGACGAGGAAGGTGGTGCGGCCCCGGCGGGCGTCCCTGAGGGCGCTGCGGACCCGGGCGGCGGAACCGGCGTCGAGGGCGGAGGTGGCCTCGTCGAGCACCAGCAGGCTGGGGTCCCCGGCCAGGGCCCGGGCGATGGCCAGCCGCTGGCGCTGACCGCCGGAGAGACCGACCCCGCCGTCGCCCAGGGGGGTATCGAATCCCTGGGGGAGCTGCGCCACGAGCTCCCCAGCGTGGGCCAGATCCACCGCCCCCACGAGGGCACGGTGGGGGATTCCGGAGCGCCCGAAACGGAGGTTCTCCGCCACCGTCGCCGGAACCAGTAGGGGGTCTTGGGGCACCACCCCGAGGCTCCGCCGGAACGTGGTGGAGTCCAGGTCGTCCACGTCCCCGCCGCCCCAACGGAGCTCGCCGGCGGTGGGGCGGTACAGGCGCAGAATCAGGCTCAGCAGGGTGCTCTTACCGGCGCCGCTGGGGCCGACGATGGCCACCGTCGAGCCCGCCCCGGCGCGGAAGGTGACCCCTTCGAGGGCGTCCCTCTCCGCCGTAGGGAAGCGGAACCCGAGGTCCACGGCCTCCACCGATGTCGGTCCCTCGGGGGGCGGGGTCGACGCCGGCCCCATCGGCGGGCGTCGGAGGGTCTCCGGGTCACCCTGGATCGAGTCCAGGTGGGGCGCCACCTGTTCGGCGGCGGCGCGGACCGCCTGGGCCTGGAGGTAGAGGCGGGTCAGGCCGCCGAGGGGCCCCTCGAGGTAGCCGACGATGGCCACCAGGGTCACCAGCTCGCCGACGCTCATCCCTCCGGCCAGGACCCACTGACCCCCCAGCCAGTAGACCGCCGCCCCCACCACGAAGGACAGGGCGTAGTTGATCCAGCCGGCGGCGCCGAGGGCCACCACCCGCATGCGGCTGGCGAAGCGGCGGGCGAAGGGGCCCGCCAGCTGCCGGAGGGGCCAACCCTCCTGGCCGTAGCTTTGGAGCTCCCTAGCGCCGAGCACCGCCTCCTGGAGACGGGTGTGGACGGCGGCGGTGGCGTCGAGGTGCTGTCGCTGGGCGACACGGGTCCGCCGCGCCAGCTGCCACGGCAGCACCAGGTAGAGGGGCACCACCGCCAGGACCGCCAGGCCGGCGACGCCGTAGCGCCAGACCAGGATTCCCAGGAGGCCCGCCAGCTGGACCCCCTGCCGCACGGTCTCGCCGATGACCTGGTCGTTGAAGCGGGCCACCGCCGGCAGCGACACGGTCAGGAGGGCCTGGATTTCCCCCGCCCGCTGCCCCTGGACCCGGTCTAGGGGGCGTCCCAGGAGGGTGCGGAGCAGGCGGCTCTGGAGGTCCCTGAGGGAGCGCTCACCGGCGTAGCCGAACACTCCGTCGTGAAGGCCCTGGAAGAGTACGGTGCCGAGCGCCAGGGCCACCAGGATAGAGGCGAGGCGGGTCAAAGCTTCGGCGTCCCGGGCCAGCAGCGCTTTGTCGACGATCTCCCCCAGCACCACCGGAATCCCCAGCTGACTAACGGCGATACCCACGGCGGCCATGAGCCCCAGGAGGAGGAGTCCGGGGGATCCGGCGAAACGCATCAGCTCCTTTGCTTCGTAGCCTCGGGACTCTGGGGTCGGGGTCGTCATCACGGAAGGCAGGTTGGGGCGTCAGGCCGCTTCGGCCCGGCTTGCCGGCGGCGCCACGTGGGCGCGCAGCCAGTACTCGCAGGCGAGGGTGGAGGTGAGGGCCACAAAGCTGAGGCAGGCCCCGTGGCGTGCCTGCTCGAGGGCCCGGCGGAAGGCGCGGGGCTCCACGGCACCTAGCTTCGCCAGCCACAGGTAGTCGGCGAGGCGTCGCAGCCCCGGGTAGCACCGGCGCAGGGACTTGAAGGCGGCGGCGGTGGGGCTTGCCCACTGCTGGCGGCGGACGATTTGCTCCGGCAGGATTCCTCGCAGGCCGTCACGGACCAGCGCCTTGTGCCATCCCGGTCGGTGCTTGATCTCCCAAGGGGTGGCGAAGCAGTGTTCCACCAGCGGCCGGTAGAGGAAGGGATACCGGGTCTCCACCGACAGCTCCATATGGCCGCGGTGCAGCATTTGCTCGGAGCGCTGAAGTCTTTCGAATTGGGACTGCTGGGCGATACTGCGGTACCGCCGCGGCTGCCGCGGCCCGAGACGATCTCCAAGGCTCAGCCGACGGGCGAACTCCGGCTCGATCCACTCCGGGATGCGCTGGCGGATCTCCACGTCTTCGTCGAGGGTCCCCGGAGCGAGGAGGGGGCGCAGGCAGCTCCAGTAGAAGAGGTTGAGGAACGGTTCCCGGGAACGGCGCTGCCACGCCTTCAGCTCCCGGCCCAGGCGCAGCCAGCGGCCGGTGCGCAGCAGGTCCGCCAGATGAAGGGGGGCGAAGTCGTCGAGGACGACCCCCTCCGCCCGGGCACCGCTCAGCAGCACGTCGACCCCTCCCTGTTCCAGGACCTCCGCCTGACGGCGGTGCATAGGGGTGCAGAGGATCCCGAAGTGGGGCTCGCTGCGGGACAGCGCGCCGTCTTGAGCGTCGTCGAAGAAGGCGTCGTCGCAGGGTAGGACCCGGTGCTCGATCCCCAGGGGCTCGGCGACGAGCCTGGCCCAGGCGGTCTCGTCGCTGATCTGGGTCTGGGGCCAGGCGAGGGTGATGGCGCCGAATCCCGGAGCCGGGTCCGGCCCCCGTTCCCTCAGATGACCGACCATCGAAACGATGGCGGAGGAGTCGAGGCCCCCCGACAGCTCGGACCACACCCGGCCAGGGGTTTCGAGGGCGTGCCCGACCGCTTCCCCGAAGAGGTCACGGAAGCGCTCGGCATAGTCCTCCGCCGTGCGGCATCCCGTATCGAGGGCCTCGGGAAGTCGGTAGTGGGGGGAGATGCGGACGGTACCCCCGTCGGCGATGAGGGTGTGGCCGGCGGGTAGGCGCCGCACGCCGAGGAAGGGGGTCGAGTCGCCCACCGAGATCTGGCAGGCGAGGAAGTCCGCGAGAAACTCTGGGTCGATGGCGTCGAAGCCGGCTCCGGGGTCCGCCAACTGCCAGGTCTGGGAGGCGATCTCCAGCCTCCGGCTCCGCCGTCGGTAGAACAGCTGGCGCACGCCGAAGGGGTCCCGGGCCGCCAGCAGCCTCCGGCGCCGCCGGTCCCAGACCACGGCCGCGAACTCCCCCACCAGGTGGGAGGCGAAGTCGTCCCCCCATCGCCGGTAGGCCTCCAGCACCCAGCCGGCGTCGGAGCTCGGCGGTTCGGCGGGCCTGAGGAGCCTGGCCAGCTGCCGGCGGTTGTCGAGCACGCCGTCCAGCATCGCCCACCCTCCTTCGTCTCCGGCGGCGCCTTCGGGGGAGGGTGCAAGCTCGACGGACGATGCCGCCGTGTGATGGGCCCCTGCGGCGCCTGCATCGGCGAAAGAACCCCCGTTCTGTGGTCCCCGGGTGCGGCCGCGACCGAGGAGTCGCCGGGCGTCGTCCGCCTCCACGGAACCGCCGTCCAAGTCGAGAACCAGGGCCATCACCGTCCTCACGCCGCCCCCTCCACGCCGGCGAGCCCGGTATCCGGATCGGTGAGCCCATGGCTCCCCGGGGTCCCCTGGGACCGTTGTGGTTCCTGGGCTTCGGGGGATCGTAGGCGACGGAGGATTTTGTAGGACTGGATGCGACTCGGCCGATCGTCGAGTACCACGCCGCTGCACTCCACCCAGGCGTGGGCCTCGAAGGGGAAATGGCGTACCCCCATGCACATCACCGCCGGGGCTCCGGCTTGCTGCAGGAGCTTGAAGGTCGTCAGGGCCTTGGGCAGGCAGTCCCTTCGCCAGCGCACGTAGAGCCGGGTGGCGGACTGCACCGCTTCGAAGGCCGGCAACGGGTCGCCATCGAAGGTCGGGCGGGAGTTTGGGGGGCGTTCCTGCACCCAGCGGCAGGTTGCCGCAAAGCCCCGGCGCGCGAGGAGCCAGTCGATGCGCAGGAAGAGGAGCAGGGCCTTCAGGGTGCGCGCCCAATGACGGATCCGCATGGGCATCTCCTTGGGATAGTTGGAAGACGGGGCGGGGCGCCTAGGGCGCAGGGCTCCAGACCGGGGCGGGGAGCGCCGCGGCACGCCGCGTCCGTGTGGGCGCGGGCGCGCGGCGCTCCCGTCAACTGGCTCAGACCGGCGGCGGGGAACCGCAGTTGCAGCCCTTGCGGTAGCCGCTGCCGACGTCCCACTTGTCGGACGCGCCGTCGCCCTTGGTGAGCTCCACCACGTCGCCGAGCTCCAGCCTCTGGGGGGCCTGGTAGCCGTTGTCGTTCTTCATCGGTTGTCTCCTTTCGGTCGGTTGTCGAACACGTCCGGGCGCACGCCGCCCGGACAAACTTGGAAGATTTGGCCTCAGGGGCTCGCCAGTTCCTGGTCGCCGGAGCCCAGGGCCGCCGTCAGGTGACGGGCGACGCGGAAGCTGTTGGCGAGGATCGTGAGGGTCGGCGGGGCGCCGCCGGAGGTGGGCATGAAGGCGCCGTCCACCACGAAGAGGTTGGGCACCTCGTGGCTGCGGCACCAGCGGTCCAGCACCGAGGTGGCGGGGTCGTCGCCGGCCCGGCAGGTGCCGTGGACCAGGTAGCCAGCGTTGTCCCCGGGGGGGCCGAGGCGAATGTCGTCGGCCCCCAGGGCTTCGAATACCCGGATCCCCTGCCGCTGGAGCCAGGCCCCGGCGGTGCGGTGGTGCGGATCGGGGTCGAGGTCGAGGTGGGCGACGGGGAATCCGAAGGCGTCGACCCTGCGGTCCGACAGCACCATGCGGGTGCCGGAGTTGGGCAGATAGTCGTGGAAGACCTCCAGCTCCAGCCGTCGGTGACGGCCGAAGTGGGACCGCAGCCGGTCCTTGAGGCCCTGGCCCCAGGCGAGCCCGTTCCGGCGGGCGAGGCGCTGGGCCTGGGCCACCGGCGCGGGCTGGCCGAGGCCGAAGCGCAGCAGCCCCCCCTTCGCCAGGTTGGAAACCCCGGGGGGCAGAAAGTAGTGGTCCATCACCGAGCGGCCGAGGAAGGGGTGGGGGTCGTCGAGCTGGAGCTCCGGCCGAGCGTCGTTTGGA
>JBCDIS010000310.1:0-6704 GCA_038748685.1 Acidobacteriota bacterium
CGCGGCCCTGCTGTTCGCCGGACTTACCATCGGGACCCTCGCGGCGCTGGCGACGGCGGCCCCCAACCTCATGACCCAGGCGTCCCACGTTCCCTGGGGAACCATCTTCGGCACCCTGGGGACGATCCTTGTCTTCGGCCTGGTGGCCTGCTGGATCGCGGCCCGCGGCGCGCTGGCGGCGCCACTGCTCCCCGCCCTCAAGGCCGAGGGGTGAACCGCGGGCCGTCGTCGAGAACCGAACCAACCCAGAAGGACTACCCATGACCGCTCCCCAATCGCCTCGATCGATCCGCTGGTGGCCCGGTATCGCCGTCGCAGTGCTCGCCCTCGGGGCGCTCATGGCGCTGTGGAGCGGCGAGACCGACGACAGCCAGATCCGGGTCTTCAAGACCATGGCGGTCCTCTTCGTCTCGGGGTTGGGCCTCTTCCTCTGGCTGATGTTCTTCGCCCGTCTTTCGGGCCGAGCCCGCCTCCGGTGGCTGGGGGGGCTGGCCCTGGCGGCGGCCCTCGGCGCCGCCCTCTTTCGCATCGAGGGCGTAACCGGCAACTTTGTGCCGATCCTGGCCTTCCGCTTCGGCGGCGGTGAGTCTTTCGAAGAGGGATCCGGCGGCGGCGGCGTCGCCACGTCGCCCTACGACTATCCGCAGTTTCTCGGACCGAACCGCAACGCGGTGATCAGCACCGTCACCCTCGCAGAAGATTGGGACGCCAGTCCTCCGGAGGAGGTTTGGCGACGCAAGGTCGGGGACGGCTGGTCGGCCTTCGCCGTCGTTGGGGACGCCGCCGTGACCCAGGAGCAGCGCCAGGACGGCGAGGTGGTGGTGCGCTACGCCCTCGAGACCGGCGACGTGGTCTGGACGTCTGACGTGGTCCCGGACCGGTTCGACTCCACCATCGGCGGACACGGACCGCGGGCCACGCCGACGATCGCCGACGGCCGAGTCTTCGTCTTCGGCGCCACCGGCAAGCTGCGGGCCTACGGCTTGGCCGACGGCAACCTTCTCTGGAGCCGTGACGTTGTCCAGGAGACCGGCGCAAAGGTCCCCGAGTGGGGCCTGGCAGGGTCCCCGCTTTGGATTCCGGGGGATCCCGAAAATGGCGACGGCGAGGCCCTGGTGGTGGTGTCCTCCGGCGGTGCAGCGGGCAAGTCCATGTCGGCGTACCGCGCCGCCGACGGCGAGCCGGTTTGGACCGGCGGCAGCGACCGGGCGGGCTACAGCTCACCGAGTCTCGTGACCTTGGCGGGGGTCCCCCAGATCGTCGTCCTCAACGGCGCCAGCGTCGCCGGCCACGACCCCGACGACGGTTCGGTCCTATGGACCCGCGAGTGGTCCGGCCAACAGCCCAACGTCGCCCAGCCCCTCCCCTTCGACGGGGAACGGCTTTTGGTCTCCAGCGGCTACGGCATCGGCGCGTCGATGTTCCGGTTCGGCCTCGACGACGGCGGCAAGCTCACGGTCGACGAGCTCTGGCACAGCCCACGGCTCAAGGCGAAGTTCACCAACGTCGTGCGCCACGGTGACCATATCTACGGTCTCGACGATGGGGTCCTCGTCTGCCTCGACCCCGAAACCGGCGAGCGATGCTGGAAGCGGGGCCGCTACGGCCACGGCCAGCTGATCCTCGTGGGCAACCTGCTGGTGGTGCAAACGGAGGACGGGGAGATCGTCCTGCTGGAGGCCAACCCCGAGGAACACCGCGAGCTGGGGCGATTCCGCGCCCTCGAGGGGAAGAGCTGGAACAATCCAGCTCTCTCCGGCCCCTACCTCTTGGTCCGCAACGCCGGCGAGGCCGCCTGCTACCGGCTGCCCTTGGCGAGCTGATCCCGAGTCGTTCGAGAAGCGTCCAAGGCGCCGGTGTCCTGATAGAGTCTGGCGGCCAACTCGACAATCCGTCCTCGGCGAACCCCGACGACGAGATCCGGCCGTCCACGCTGTGAAGAACGACTGGAGCCCCTTGCCGTGAACTTTCCGAGGATCCCTTTCTGGACGCTCCTCATCCTGGGCCTCCTGGCCCCCACCACCTTCGCGGAGATTCCCGAGTCCGTCGACATCGCCCTGATCGGCGACGGCCCCTCCGAGCAGTGGGATGAGATCGACGCCATCTTCCGCCAGGAAATCCAGGATCTCCTGGCCGGCGAGGTGGAGGTCCGCTTCCACCCATTCCAGGGGGACTGGAACCGCGACGCCATCTTCGCCGCCGCCGACGCCGCCTACTCGGATCCGGAGGTGGATCTCCTTCTGGTGACCGGCTTCGCCGGCAACCAGATCGTCGCCACCCGACGAGCTTTTCCCAAGCCCACCTTCCTTCCCCTGGTCCTCGACGCCAGGCTCCTCGCATTGCCGCGGGACGGAGGGGGTAGCGGCCTCGAGAATCTCAACTACCTCTCCGACGACCTGGAGCTTTCCACCGACATTCGGGACTTCGCCACGGTGACGAGCTTCGAGCGGGTCGCCCTGCTGGTGGACGGCATCATCCTCGACGCCGTCGGCCCCATCGCCGAAGCCATCCGCGTTGTCGCCCTCGAGGAGGGTGTGGAGATGGTGCCGGTGCCCTACCTCGACCCCGAGGGGGACCTGGTCGCCCTGATCCCGGAGGACGTGGATGCGGTCATGGTGGGGGGCCTGCCCAGGCTCGACCAGGAAGAGGGGGTCCAGCGCCTGGTGGACGGATTGATCGACCGCGGCCTGCCGAGCTACAGCCTCGTGGGTGACTCCCTTGTGAATCGGGGCCTGATGGTGGCGGGGACCACCGAGTCGGATTGGACCCGCCTGGCCCGCCGCAACGCCCTCAACATGCAGGCGGTGATCCTCGGCGAGCCGGCGGAGGCCCAGCCGGTGGACTTCGACCAGAAGCGCCAGGTGTTCATCAACATGGCCACGGCCAGGGCCATAGACCGGTCCCCCCGATTCGACGTGCTCATCGAAGCGGTCCTCATCGAGGAGGATGCCGAGTCGGAAGGCCCCCTCCTCGACCTAGGGCAGGCGGCGCGGGAGGCCGTGGACGCCAACCTCGACCTGCTGGCCCAGCGCCTCGGTACGGAAGCCGGCATCCAAGACATCGTCGCTGCGCGGGCGGCCCTTCGCCCCAGCGTCGACGCCCAGGTGAGCCTAGAGCAGCTGGACGGCGCCTCATCCCTGGTGGTCTCCGGCGCGGCGGCGCAGCGCTCCACCTCCGCCGCCCTCTCGGTCTCCCAGCTGGTGTGGTCGGAAGAGGCCCGCGCCGGTGTCGATCTCCAGCAGCTGGCCCAGGTGGCCCGGGAAGCGGAGCTCGAAGCCTTCAGGCTCGATACGATCCAGCTCGCCACCGTCGCCTACCTCGACACCCTCCGGGCGGAGACCCAGGTTCGGGTCCAGCGGGACAACCTGGCCCTGACCCGATCCAACCTGGAGCTGGCGCAGGATCGGGTCGATGCGGGCTCCGCCACTGCCGCCGACGTGTACCGCTGGCAGAGTCAGCTCGCCACCGCCCGGCGGTCCGCCATCGACGCCTATACGCAGCGGGTGCAGGCACGGGAAAACCTCAAGCGGGTTCTCCACCGTCCCCTCGACAGCCCCCTGCAGCTCGAACCCACAGCCATCGAGACTTCGGAGCTCATGGTCGCCGAGGTCGAGATGGGGCAGCTCGTCGGCAGCCCCAGGGCGTTCGAAACCGCCATACGTTTGCTGGTCTCCCTGGGCCTCCAGCGGGCACCGGAGCTGGCTTCGCTGCAGGCCGCCATGGCGGCCAAGGAGCGGGAGATCGCCGCGGCAAAGCGGGCCTACACCCATCCCACGGTCTCGCTCCAGGGCAGGCTCTCCACGGTTCTCGAGGAGGATCGCAGCACCGGCCCGAGCCTCGAAGGTGACGACGACTGGTCGGTGGGTTTGGTTGCTTCCCTGCCCCTCTGGCGCGGCGGTGAGCGCCGCGCTCGGGTGGTCCGGGCGGAGCTGGAGCTGGACCAGCTGCGAACCCAGTACTCGGCCCTCCGGGAACGGATCGAACAGAGGATTCGGTCCGACATGAACCTCACCAACGCGTCGTTCCTCGGCATCGGCCTCGCTGAACAGGCCGCTGAAGCCGCGGGAAAGAACCTCGAGCTCATTTCCGACGCCTACTCCCAAGGGGCCGTGAGCATCCTGGAGCTACTCGACGCCCAAAGCGCCGCCCTCCAGGCCAACGAGGCCGCCGCCAACGCCACCTACGGATTCCTGATCGACCTCCTCAACCTGCAGAGATCCTCCAGCCGCTTCGACTTCTTCCTCTCCGACGCCGAGCGGCGGGACACCCTAGACCTCCTGCGGGAGCACATCGCCAGTGAGGACCGAGACGATGCTTAGAATCGCCAAGAGACCGATTATTCCCCGAGCGGGGTTCCGCCCCACCGCCGCGGCCCTCGTGCTCGCCCCATGCGGTCTGGCGGCTGCTTTCCTCACCGCCGGCTGTGGCGGCGAGGCCGAAGCCCCGGCACCTGAGCTACGCCCGGTTCGCTACATCACCGTGGAGACCGCCAACGCGGAGCGGGTTCGGGTCCTCTCCGGCACCGCCCGATCGAGCCAGGAGTCGCGGCTCAGCTTCAAGGTCACGGGGACGGTGGTGGAGCTCCCGGTGTCCGTCGGCGACCAGATCCAGTCCGGGCAGCTGATCGCGCGCCTGGACCCGATTCGGTTCGAGCTACAAGTCGAACGGGCCCAAGCAGATCTTGTGGACGCCGAGGCCGGACGGCGCAACGCCGAAGCGGCCTACGATCGGGCGAAGCGTCTGTACGAGAACCAGAACGCCTCCAAGGGCGAGCTGGACTCGGCCCGCGCCGCCTCCGAGTCGGCCGCCGCCAGGGTCCGGGCGGCCCAAAAGCAGGTGGAGCTGGCCCGCCTGGACCTCGCCTACACCGGCCTGCGGGCCAACACGGACTGCTCCATCGCCTCCCTTGGGGTTGAGGTGAACGAGAACGTCGGTAGCGGCACGACGGTCGCCACCGTGAGCTGCGGTTCCGACTACGAAGTCCAGATGGCGGTGCCTGAAGGGCTTATCGACGAGGTCCGGGAGGGGATGGCGGCGACGGTCCGCTTCGCCGCCCTCGAGGACCAGACCTTTACCGGCAGGGTCACCGAAGTGGGCCTGACCGCCAGCAGCGGCGCCACGTTCCCGGCGACGGTGTCCATCGACCGGCCGGAGAGCGAAACGGCGGATTCCGAAACCGCCAGCCAGAATCGCGCCGGCGACGTCCGCGGCCTACGGTCCGGCCTCGCGGCGGAGGTCACCCTCCGCCTCCCCGTCCGCAACGGCGCGGTGGTGCGGGTTCCCCTGGCGGCGGTGGTTCGCGGCTCAGAAGGCGACTTCGTCTACCTCGCCGAACCCTCGGGGGACGTCGCCGTGGTCCAGAAGCGGGCGGTGGAGATCGGAGAGCTCACCGACCGAGGTCTGGAGGTCCTCTCGGGTCTGGAGCCGGGGGATCGGGTGATCACCGCCGGCACCTCGGTGATCTTCGAAGGTCTCGAAGTCCGGCTCGGCGCCCGCGGGCCGGCCGCCGAGCCAACGGTTGGCGAAGGCGATCAGCCGGGCGCCGAGGCGAGCTGAGGGCACCAAGGTGGACATCACACGCTTCGCCATCGAGAAGAATCGAATCACCGGGGTCCTGGTCACCCTCGTCCTGCTGGCCGGCAGCCTCGCCTACGTGGGGCTGCCCAAGGAACAGGACCCCGGCTTCATCGTCCGCGCCGCGGTGATCACCACCCAATTCCCCGGCGCCAGCCCGGAGCGGGTCGAGCAGTTGGTCACCGAGACCCTGGAGGCCAAGATCCAGGAAATGCCGGAGGTGGACTTCATCCAGAGCGAGTCCCGCACCGGCATCTCCATCATCACCGTCAGCTTCCTGGAGAGCTACAAGGAGATGCGGCCGATCTTCGACGACCTGCGACGCAAGGTCCAGGATGTCGAGCGGGATCTGCCCCAGGGAATCGTCGGTCCGTTCGTCAACGACGAGTTCGGCGACGTCTTCGGCAGCGTCTACACCTTGACCGGCGACGGCTTCAGCTATGCCGAGCTCGAGGATGTGGCGGATGAGATCCGAGAAGAGCTGCTGAAGATCCGCGAAATCGCGAAGGTCGACATCCACGGCGCCCAGGAGGAGGTGGTGTTCGTGGAGTACAACAACGCGCGGCTGACGGAGCTGGGGCTTTCACCGCGCCAGCTGGTCTCGACCCTTTCGAGCGTCAACATCGTCAGCTCCGGCGGCGACGTCGTGAGCGGCCGCGAGCGTATTGTCCTCGAGCCCACCGGAAACTTCGAGTCCGTGGAAGCCCTCGGCCGTACGGTGATCCGGCTGCCGGAAGGGGGGCTGGTGTACCTCGAAGACATCGCCGATGTCCGTAGGGCCTACCTCGATCCCCCTGACAGCGTGGCCCGCAGCAACGGAAGGCCGGCCCTGGCCATCGCCATCGCCATGCGGGACGGCGGCGACATCCTGCGCCTCGGTGAGATCCTCGATCAGCGCATCCCCGAGATCCAGGCTCGGTATCCCCTGGGGGTGGAGCTGCAGAAGGTTTGGTTCCAGGCCACCCTGGTGAAGGCCAGCGTCGACGACTTCGTGTCGAACCTGCTGCAGGCCATCGGCATTGTAATCTTGGTGATGGTGGTGAGCCTCGGCCTACGTACGGGTCTGGTGGTGGCGACGCTCATCCCAGCCTCGATGATCACCACGTTCTACATCATGCAGACCCTAGGGC
>JBCDIS010000311.1:0-6688 GCA_038748685.1 Acidobacteriota bacterium
GTTCAGCGTTCCCGGGGCGGCGGGGTTCGAGCATCTCGGGGAGGCCTTGGAGGGGCTGCCGCGGTCCGGGGGCTACGAGGTCGTCGACGCGTCCGGCCACTTTGTGCTCGCCCGCGGATCGAACGATTTCCTGTTCAACGGCGGGGCCGCACGGCGATTCGTCGGCGTCCTCGACCCGGCGGGGATCCGGGCCGAGCAGATCCTGCCGGGCGGACAAAGCGGCCAGCTGGGGCATCCCCACTACGCGAGCCAGCTAGGGCGGTGGCTGACCGTCGACTACCACCCGCTGCTCCTGGACCCCGCGGCAATCGCCGCGGATACGGCGAGCGAGCTTCGGTTCGAGCCGTCCGCCTGCGGGTCGTCGGAAACCACGCTCTGTTTCCAGGGGGAGCGGTTCGCCGCCACCCTTGCGTGGCGGTCGCCGGATCGGGGTGCCGGAGCTGGCCGGGTGGTGCCGGGGGGTACCGACGCCTCGGGCAACTTCTACTTCTTCACCCCCGACAACTGGGAGATGTTGGTGAAGGTGCTGGACGGTTGCGGGGTCAACGGACACTACTGGGTCTACGCGTCCGGGGCCAGCGACGTCGAGTGGGAGCTCGAGGTCGAGGATCTGCGGACCGAAGCCCGCTGGTCGGTGTCGAACCCCCTCGGCCGCCGTTCACCGGCGATCACCGACACCGCGGCCTTTCCGTGCCGGGCCCCGTGAGTCGGTCCCTCCGGCCGACGGTTCAACCCTGAGGTCGCGAAGGGAACAGGGAGCGCGGCGGTCGGTGGCCGCCGCGCTCTTCGTTAGCCCATCCCTATATCGAGGCGCTTGTCGAGCCATTCGGCCACCCGGGAGCCGAAGGCGGAGGCCTCGATCAGGTCCACCGTCGCTTCGATGTCGGGGGCGAAGATCCGATCCTCGTCCCAGGCCGCGGCGACCCCGCGGATTCGGGCGTGGGCGTCCTCCAGGATCTCGCTGGTGCGCAGGGGCCGGCGAAGGTCGATCCCCTGGGCCGCCGCCAGCAGCTCGACGGCGACGATGCCGCGGCTGTTGGCGTTCATCGAGCCCAGCCGCCGTGCGGCGTGGGTCGCCATGCTGACGTGGTCCTCCTGATTCGCCGAGGTGGGGATGCTGTCGACGCTGGCGGGGTGGGCCAGGCCCTTGTTCTCGCTCGCCAGGGCGGCGGCGGTGACCTGGGCGATCATGAAGCCGGAGTTGACCCCCGCGTCGGCCACCAGGAACGGTGGCAGCTGGCTCATAGAGGCGTCCACCAAGAGGGCGGTGCGCCGCTCGGAGAGGGCGCCGACCTCGGCGATGGCCAGCGCCAGGTTGTCCGCCGCCATGGCCACCGGCTCAGCGTGGAAGTTGCCGCCGGAGAGGATGTCCCCCTCCTCCGGGAAGATCAGGGGGTTGTCGGAGGCGGCGTTGGCCTCGATCACCAGGCGTCCCGCGGCGTCCGCCATCTGGTCGAGGCACGCCCCCATCACCTGGGGCTGGCAGCGCAGGCATTAGGGATCCTGGACCCGATCGCAGTGCAGGTGGGAGTCCCCTAGCTCCGATCGGTCGAGGAGGCCCCGCAGCATGGCGGCGGCGGCGATCTGACCCACCTGCCCCCGGGCGGCGTGGATTCGGGGGTCGAAGGGGGTGCGGCTGGCGAGGGCGGCGTCGACCGTCATCGCGCCGGCGGTCAGGGCGGCGGCGGTCAGGGCCTCGGCCCCGAACAGCCCCACGAGGGCCAGGGCGGTGGAGATCTGGGTGCCGTTGAGCAGGGCCAACCCCTCCTTGGCCCGCAGGCGGAGGGGCTCGAGGCCGAGGCGTTCGAGGGCCACCGCGCCGGGGAGCACCTCGCCGTCGAGGTGGACGTGGCCGAGGCCGAGGAGGGGCAAGGCCAGGTGGGCCAGGGGGGCGAGGTCACCGGAGGCCCCCACCGAACCCTGGGACGGCACCCGCGGATAGGCACCGCGCTCCAGGAAGGCACAGAGGTGTTGGACCACCTCCCGCCGGACGCCGGAGAATCCCCGGGCGAGGCTGTTGATCTTGAGCACCAGGGCGAGTCGGACCACCCCGTCGCCAAGGGGCGCACCGATGCCGGCGGCGTGGGACTGCACGAGGCTGCTCTGGAGCTCTTCGAGGCGCTCGTCGGCGATGCGGGTCTGCGCCAGCCTGCCGAAGCCGGTGTTGACGCCGTAGGTCACGTCCCCCGCCGCCACCTTCGCGTCGACGGTGGCACGCGCCGCGTCGATGCTCCGCCAGCCGGCGTCGTCCAGGTGGAAGGTGACCGGCCCTTTGGCGGCGCGCCGCAGGTCGGCGAGGGTGAGGCGGCCGGCGGCGGCCCGCAGCTCGAATCGGCTCATGGTGGATTCCTCGAACGATCAGGTCCAGTGGTTTCGGTTGGGTGGCTCGGGGGAAAGTTCAGGGCAGCTCGGCCCGGAGTCGGCGAAGGGTTTCCAAGAAGCGTGCGGCCACCGGCCCGCGGTCCCGGTGCCGGCCGTCCGCCACCACCCGCCGGCCGCCGACCCAGACCTCGCGGACGCAGGGGGCGTTGCCGGAGAAGATCCAGCTGTCGAGGAGCTCGTCTCCGCGGCGGCAGGCGAGGAGGGGGTGTAGGTCGTCGAGCACCAGCCAATCCCCCCGCCGTCCGACCTCCAGGGTCCCGATGGGGCGTCCGCAGGCCTGGGCGCCGCCTTCGAGGGCCGCGGCGAGGAGCCGTCGGCCGGTGCTCCTCCCCGGCCCCCCGGCCAGCACGTTGCGGCCCAAGGAGGTGAGCCGCTGGCCGTACTCGAGCCAGCGTAGCTCCTCCACGGGGCTGACGGAGATGTGGCTGTCGGAGCCGATGCCGAAGCCCCCGCCGGCCGCCGTGAACTCGGCGGCCCGGAAGAGGCCGTCCCCGAGGTTGGCCTCGGTGACCGGGCACAGGCCCGCCACCGCCCCCGACGTCGCCAAATCCGCCAGCTCGCCGTCGTCCAAGTGGGTGGCGTGGATCAGGCACCATCGACGGTCGACCCCGACGTGATCCAGGAGCCAGCGGAGCGGGCGGGTACCGCTCCAGGCGAGGCAGTCCTCCACTTCCCGGACCTGCTCGGCGATGTGGAGGTGGATCGGCAGGTCGGAATCGATGTCCTCCAGTAGCCGACTCAGGTGCTCGCCGGTAACCGCCCGCAGGGAGTGGGGGGCGACGCCGATCCCCTCGGCGCCGGGGCGGATCTCGGTGCGTAGGCGGTCGACGATGCGGTGGAAGAGGTCGAGGTCGCAGAGGAATCGGCGCTGGCCCTCGCCTGCGGGCCGTCCGCCGAAGCCGCCGTGGGCGTAGAGCACCGGCAGGGCGGTGAAGCCCATGCCGACGGCCCGGGCCGCCGCCAGGCAGCGGAGGGTCATCTCGGCGGGGTCTTCGTAGGGTTGGCCTCCTGGCCCGTGGTGGAGGTATTGGAACTCCCCCACGGCGGTGAACCCGGCCTCCAGCATCTCGACGTAGAGCTGGGCCGCGATCGCCTCCAGGTCATCGGGGGTCATGGCTTCCAGATGGCGATACATGAGCTCCCGCCAGGTCCAGAAGGAACCCCGTCCCCGGGGTCCGGTGCGCTCCGCCAGGCCCGCCATGGCCCGCTGATGGGCATGGGAGTGGAGGTTGGGAACGCCGGGGACGACGACGCCGAGGGGCTGGGCTTCGGCGGCTTGCCCCCGCGGGCCCACCGCGGCGACCGTGCCGTCGTCGTCCACCTCCAGGATGGCGTCTTCGAGCCAGCGGTGGCCGGTGAAGAGGTGGGCGCAGCGGAAACGCGGCATGGGTCCTCCCGTGGGCGGTCGTCGTGATTCAGGGCCGGCGCCCTTGCGCCGATTTCGGATTGTGCCTATCCTGTATAGACAAGTCTAGGCTGGTGGCGTCGCGAGCGCAACCGCCGCCGTCGGCACGACCCGCACCAGACTTCCACTTTCTCGACCCAACACGGTTCCCTACTCCGGGGGCGCGGCCCCAGCTCGGGGCCACAGCTCCGGAGCCTCATCCGAGAGCCGTGCTAGGCGCGAAATCGACCCCATCATGCAAGACCTCTGGATCCACCGCTGCCGCCTTGCGACCTTCGCCGGCGATCGCCCCTATGGGCTCCTTGAAGACGCCGCCCTGAACATCCAGGATGGCCGCATCGCCTGGGTGGGTCCGCGGGCCGAGGCGCCGAAGGATCTTTCCGGCGCCGCCACGTTCGACGCAAGAAACGCCTTCGATGCAAAAGGGGCCCTCGTGACTCCAGGCCTGATCGACTGCCACACCCACGCGGTATGGGGCGGGGATCGGGTCGACGAGTTCGAGATGCGCCTCTCCGGCGTCCCCTACGCCGAGATCGCCCGCCGCGGGGGCGGCATCCTGTCGACGGTGAGGTCGACCCGCGGGGCCGACGCCGAGACCCTCGCCCGGTCGGCCCGTCGTCGCCTTCGGGGCCTGGCGGCGGAAGGGGTCACCACGGTGGAGATCAAGTCGGGGTACGGCCTCGACGTCGAAACCGAGCTGCGCATGCTTCGGGTCGCCCGTCGCCTCGGGGACGGGGGCAAGGAAGGGGCGTCCCTCGGCCTGACGGTCAAGACCTCCTTCCTCGGCGCCCACGCGGTGCCGCCGGAGCACGCCGGGGACGCCGACGGCTACCTGGGGGAGATCCTCCACGGCATGCTCCCGCGGGTGGCGGAGGAGGGGCTGGCGGACGCCGTGGACGGATTCTGTGAAGGCATCGCCTTTTCCCCTGGGCAGATCGACCGCCTGTTCGCGGCGGCCCGCGGGTACGGCCTACCGGTCAAGCTCCACGCCGAGCAGCTGAGCCTTTTGGGGGGCGCCGCCCTGGCGGCCAGCCACGGAGCCCTGTCGGCGGACCACCTGGAGTACCTCGACGAGGAGGGGGTGCGGGCCATGGCCGCTTCGGGAACCGTGGCGGTGCTGCTGCCGGGGGCCTACTACTTCCTGCGGGAAACCCGCCGACCCCCGGTGGAGCTGTTGCGCCGGCACGGCGTGCCGATGGCGGTGGCCACCGACCTGAATCCAGGCAGCTCGCCGCTCCACTCGCTCCTGGCGACGGTCAACATGGCCTGTCTGCTGTTCCACCTGACCCCGGAGGAGGCCCTGTCGGGGGTCACCCGGGAGGCGGCGAAGGCCCTCGGAATGGCCGACGAGGTGGGGACCCTGGAGGTGGGCAAGCGGGCGGATCTGGCGCTGTTCGATGTCGATCGGCCGGCGACCCTGGTGGCCAACCTGGGGGCGAACCCCTGCCTCGGCCGGTTCGTCGCGGGTCGGTTCATTCCGCCGGTGAGCTCCGCCCCCACCCTCGGCGCCGGCCGCCGGGCCGACGGGGCGAGGCACGCCGTCTCCCGCTACTCCGTGTGGGCGCCGCCGGCGCCGAAGGGGGAGGTCGAGACATGACGGCCCCTGGGGGAGGAACGGGGGCCGCGCGCCCCCTCTACCAGCAGATCAAGGACCGGATCATGGCCCGGATCCAGAGCGGCGACTGGGCCCCCGGCCGGCGAATCCCGTCCGAGAATGCGATCGTCCGCGAGCTCGGGGTCAGCCGGATGACGGTTCACCGTGCCCTGCGGGAGCTGGCGTCGGAAGGCTACCTGCTGCGGGTGGCTGGGGTCGGCACCTTCGTCGCCGAGGCCCCCCGGCAGACCAGCCTCGTGGAGCTGCGGGACATCGCCGACGAGGTGCGCAGGGCCGGCGCCGAGCACAGCGCCCAGGTCTTGACCCAGGTTCGGCGACCGGTGAAGGGGGGGGTGGCGGAGCGCCTGGAGCTGGATCCCGGTTCCGAAGCGTTTCGGGTCACCCTCGTCCACGCTCAGGACGGCCTGCCGATCCAGCACGAGGATCGCTGGATCGTCCCCGCCTTCCTGCCGGATGCCCTCGATCTGGACTTTTCCCTCGCGACGCCGTCCCAGGTGCTCTTGGAACGGGTGGCGGCGGACGAGATGGAGCACGTGGTGCAGGCGGTGGCCCCCGACGAAGACCTGCGACGCCTCCTGGCGCTGGACGCCGCGGAGCCCTGCCTGCGTCTGGAACGGCGCACGTGGAATCACGGCAGGGTGGTCACCTTCGCCCGCCTGACCTACCCCGGGGGCCGCTACGGCCTCGGCGCCCGCTACTCCCTGCGGCCCGAAGGGGTCCGCGACGCCCCCGAGTTCCGGCCGGTGTCCCCCGCCGGCCGCAAAGCCCCCTGATTCAAGCTTAGACGACCCCGGCCTACCGACCGACCCACGAGGATATGACGATGAGTCTCCGGCACGATCCGCCCCGACGTCTCCGCGCCCCCCGCGGCTCCAAGCTGCGCTGCAAGAGCTGGCTCACCGAGGCGGCCCTGCGCATGCTGCACAACAACCTCGACCCCGACGTGGCGGAGCGCCCCGAGGACCTGGTGGTCTACGGCGGCATCGGCCGCGCTGCTCGGGACTGGCCGAGCTTCGACCGCATCGTGGAGACCCTCGAGCGGCTGGAGGATGACGAGACCCTCCTCGTGCAATCCGGCAAGCCGGTGGGGGTGTTCCGCACCCACGTCGACTCGCCCAGGGTGCTGATCGCCAATTCCAATCTGGTGCCGGGGTGGGCGAATTGGAACCACTTCCACGAGCTGGACCGCGCCGGCCTCATGATGTACGGCCAGATGACCGCGGGCTCCTGGATCTACATCGGCAGCCAGGGGATCGTCCAGGGCACCTACGAAACCTTCGTCGAGA
>JBCDIS010000312.1:0-6580 GCA_038748685.1 Acidobacteriota bacterium
GCCGGTGAACGTGCCCGGCCTGCGGGAGTCGGTCCGCCTGCGCCGTGACCAGAGCGACGTCCCCCACATCTTCGCCTTCAACGATCACGATGCGCTGTTCATGCTGGGGTATGTCCACGCCCAGGACCGCTTCTTCCAGATGGACGTGCTGCGGAGGACCTTCAGCGGCACCCTGGCGGAGATCCTCGGACCGGGGGCCCTGCCCCAGGACGTCGAGCTGCGGACCCTCGGCCTGCGCCGCGGCGCCCAGGCGTCGGAGGCGGCGATCTCAGACGGGGCCCGCGAATGGCTCGAAGCCTACTCCAAGGGGGTCAACGCCTGGCTCGCCGAGGGGGCCCTGCCTCCGGAATACGCCGCCCTGGAGCTTACGGCCGCCTCGATTCCCGCTTGGACCGTGCTCGACGTCCTGACCCTTTCGAAGGGCCTCGCCTTCGGTCTCTCCTTCGACCTCTCGGAGCTCGAGAACACCGAGGCTCTGTTGACCTTCCAGGCCATCGGCGCGCAGGCGGGTTTCGACGGGACGGCCCTGTTCTCGGAGGACCTCTACCGCACCGCCCCCTTCGATCCGGCGATCTCGATTCCCCAGGCGGCGCCGGACGCCCTGGATGTGCCCATGCCCCGGCTGGGTGCCGACTCCGGGTACCTCGGTGACCGGACCCTCGGCCTGATCCGTTCGTACCGAGACCGCATGGAGGCCACCCCCACCCTGCGGCGGACCCTGGAGCGGAAGGATTCTCCGGTGGGGAGCAACTGGTGGGTGGCGGACGGTTCCGTGACGGACAACGGCTACCCGTTGATCGCCAACGATCCCCACCTCGCCCTCGACACCCCCGCCACCTTCTATGAGGCCCAGTTCCGCGTCCGCCGCAACGGAGACACCCCGTTCAACGTCGTCGGCGTGAGCTTCCCGGGCACCGCCGGCATCATCCAGGGCTGCAACCCGTGGATCTGCTGGGGTAGCACCGTCCATCCGATGGACGTCACCGACGTCTACCAGGAATCCCTCGTGGTGGACCCCTCCACCGGCCTGCCGACCCACACCCGCTTCCGCGGCGAGCTGGAGCCGGTGGTCCTGATCCCCCAGGCCTACGCCGTCAACCAGATCGGTGACCAGGTGGCCGACAACCTGGCGGACTCCGGCCTCGGGCCGCTGGACGGCGGCCTGACGATCGTCGTGCCCCGCCGCAACAACGGACCCATCGTCAACATCGACGCCACGGACCCCACTGACGTTCGCGGCCTCAGCGTCCAGTACACCGGCTTGAGCGCCAGCCTGGAGGCGGACTTCATCCGCGACATCGCCCGGGCCCGTAGCATCGCCGACTTCCGCGATGCCCTCCAGAACTTCGACGTCGGTTCCCAGAACTGGGCCATCGCCGACGTTTCCGGCGACATTGCCTACTACACCAGCGCCGAGCTGCCGCTGCGGGAGGATCTGCAGACCCTGAACATGCCCGACGGCGGCGTGCCCCCGTGGATCATCCGCGACGGCACCGGGGCGCTGATGCACGAGTGGATGCCCCTCGGCGACCCCGAGCCCGACCAGGCCCTCGGCTACGCCATCCTGCCCTTCGACGAGATGCCCCAGCTGGTGAACCCGGCGGCCGGCTACATCGTCAACTGCAACAACGATCCGGTGGGCACCAGCCTCGACAACAACGCCCTCAACCAGGTGCGCCCCGGCGGCGGCCTCTACTACCTGAACGCCGGCTACGCCACGGGCTTCCGGCAGGGTAGGGCGGTCCGGCTGTTCGACGCCGCCGTCGGCGGCGGGACCCCCCTGACCGTCGGCGACTTCGAGGCCTTCCAGGCCAACAACCAGCTTCTGGACGCCGAAGTCCTGGTGCCCTACCTCACCGCGGCCCTCGCCAACGCCCAGGGGTCCGCCGTACCGGCCCTGGCGGCCCTGGCGCTCGATACCGAGATCGTCGAGGCGGTGGGCCGCCTCGCGACGTGGGACTATTCGACCCCGACGGGCATCCCCGAGGGCTGGGATCCAGGGGCTCCAGCGGGGGACCCCACGGTGCCTGACGCCGAAGCGGCCGCCAGCGTCGCCGCGACCCTCTACGCCGCCTGGCGTGGGCAGGCGGTGCAGTCGGTGATCGACGACACCCTGGCGGCCTTCGGCGCCGAAGGTCTGGCCCCCGGGTCCAGCCTTTCGATGTCGGCGCTGCGCAATCTGCTGGACTCCTTCGACACCCAGCAGGGTGCCGGCGCTTCGGGGGTTCCCTTCCTCCTAGTTCCCGGGGTCGACGACCCGGCCGCAGGGCGGGATCTCAAGCTCCTGGGGGCCCTCCGGGCGGCCCTGGATCTGCTGGCCAGTGACACCTTCGCCCCGGCCTTCGCGGGCTCGACGAACCAGGACGACTACCGCTGGGGCAAGCTGCACCGGATCACCTTCGACCATCCCACAGGCGATCCGATGCTGTCGATCCCGATGGGCGGCGGACTGGGGGATCTGGCTCCGGATCTGCCGGGCATTCCCCGCGCGGGCGGCCTCGGGGCCCTCGACGCCTCGGCCCACAGCGCCCGCGCCGACGGCCTGAACGAGTTCAGGTTCGGCTCCGGCCCGGCGCGGCGGTTCGTCGGCGAGATGCTGCCGTTCCCCGTCGGCCCGAACATGCGGCAGGTGATCCCGGGCGGGCAAAGCGGCGTTCCGGGCAGCCCCTACCAGTCGGACCAGCTGCTGCTGTGGTTGGCCAACGACTACAAGACCCTGACCTGGCGTCCGCCGGAGGTCATCGGCGCGAGCCGGACCTTCCAGGAGTTCTTCCCGGCGACGGACAACTGAGGTAGGGGAATATGAGTGTCGAGGGCGGCGGACCATCGGTCCGCGGCCCTCGACCGTCCCGGCTCGTCCATCCATCGAGCTTGCCCTTCATCAAGCCGTCACCGGCCCGTGATATCCAAGGGCGATGAGGATCAGGAGGGCCCTCGCACCATCCGCGGATCGCCGCGGCGGACTCCGTCTCCGGTGGCTCTTGCCCCTGGCGTTGGCGATGCTTCCGGTCACCCCTGGCGTCGCGCAGGAGCTGACCGTCCGGGGCCGGGCGTTGGACGAGGGGGGAGCACCCCTGGCCGCCGGCCGGGCGGAGCTGCGGCGGGTCCCCGGGGTCTACCGCGGCGCCCTGGTCTTTCTACGCCGCGGAGTCGACCTGACGGCGCCGATCGCGTCGGTTCCCCTCGGCGCCGACGGCCGGTTCGAGCTGAAGGCCCCCGCACCGGATCTCTACGCCGTCACCGTCCGATCCCCGCGGCGGGTGCCCATGTCCCACGGGCTGCTGCCCTTGATCGAGCCCCGTGTGCTGGATCCGGTGACCCTGCGGCGGGACGTCGGGCTCGATGTCGTCCTGTACAGCCCTGACGGTGCGGCGGTGGAGGGGGCGAGGGTGCGGGGGAACTCCTCCGGGTCGCGAATTTGGAACCCCTCCGGGCCGGTCCACGACGCCGAAGAGCTCACCTGGGCTCCGTCGCCGCGGTTCGTCCGTAGCGACGGACGCGGCGGGGTCCGCCTGCCGAGGGCTGCCGGCGAACGACTAGACATCGCCGTCCATGCGCAGGGATTCCTCCCGGCGGAAGGAACCGGAAGCGCTCCACTCGAGATCCCGCTGGAGCCCGCGTCGGGGGAGCCTCGGGACCTTCGGCTCGTCGGCCCCCGGGGGCGCCCGCTGGCGGGGGCCATCGTCCTTTCCGAAGTCGGCCCGTGGCCCGTGGCACAGGCCGACGACGGCGGTACCGTCCACCTCCCCGCCGGCGTCGATCGCATTCGGGTGGTGACCCCCGACGGGAGGAGCCAGCGTTTCGACCTCCGGGGGAGCGACGTTGCGGCCCTAGCCCTGCGTCCCCAGGACCGACGAACAATTCGCCTGGTGGACGACGGCAGCGGCAACGCTGTTCCCGGCGGGTTTCTATGGCCCGCCGGACTGCCCCGCCGCCGTAGCCTCGGGGACGGAGCCGGGCTCCACACCCCGTGGCTTCCCCCCGGGATCGCCCCCGGTGGTATCACCCGCTGGCGGGCGGCGGCCCCGGGGCGCCGGACCACCGACCTGCCCTGGCGTTTCGGCGACGCCGCGGTGACCCACCTGGCCCTGGCCCCCGCCGCTGCCGTCCAGGGGCGAGTGACCTCCCCCGGCGGAGGACCGCTGGCGGACGTGGCGGTGCGGGTCCCGGTGCCGGGCTGGGGAACCCTCCGCACCCTCACCTGGACCGACGGGGGGTTCTACCTCGGGCAGCTGCCGTCGGGCCGCGGGCTGGAGCTGGAGTTGGAGCGCGGGGACCTCCGCCGGGCGACTGCGGCGCTGGAGCCCCTCAATCCCTTCGAGGTCCGGCGCGGGCTACGGGTCGTCATGGACGCCTCCGGTGTGATCCTCGGTCGCCTCACCGATCCAGAGGGTCGCCCCATCGCCGGCGCTGAGGTGGTTTTCGAAGCCTCGTCCCTGGAGCGGGAGGGGGTGGAGGCGGGGAAGGTCGGTGGCGACGAGGACGCCGAGCTGGAGACGGACCGTGAAGGCCGTTTCGCTTCGACGGTCACTGCGTCGGGTTTGGTGGACCTGCGGGCCACGGCGCCGGGTTTCGCCCCCCTGGAGCTCCGGGGCCTTGGGGTGGACAGCGGGGAGCCTCGGCGGGACCTCGGTGCCCTGGTGATGGACCCCGCGGCCCTGGTCCGCGGCCGGGTCACGGATCTGCAGGGTAGGGCCCTCCCCGGGGTTGACGTCTTCGTGTTTCCGCGGAGCTTCGACCGCCTCGATCAGATCCTGCCCTATCTGCGCTTTCGGCGCGCCGCCACCGCGACCGACGCGGCGGGCCGATTCGCGGTGGACGGTCTGGCCACCGGTACCGGCGTCCACCTGGTGCTGCGTCGGCGGGGCTACGGCCTCGCTTGGATTCCCGGGATCGAAGCCCCCGCCGACGGGTTGACCGCCGTTCTCGAAAGGGCCGTCGAGCTGGCGGGGACGGTGGTGGATCCGGACTCTCAGCCGCTGGCCGGTGCGGACGTTCTGCTGATTCGGCCGCCGGGTTCCAGCGGCGCGGCGCCGGGGGGGCGGCAGCGTACCGACGCCGACGGCCGATTCCGCTTTCCAGAGGTGGTGGCGGGCCCCGTCGAGGTGCGGGTCGAAAGCGCCACGTATCCGGCCGCCGTCGTCGCCGTGGAGGTGGGGGAGGGCCTTCAGGACGAAGACCTTTGGATTCAACTCGAACGGGGCAGCGAGGTCGTCGGCCGGGTGCTCGACAGCGACGGGGTCCCCGTCTCCGGCGCTTCGGTCCGTGGGGTTCGGCTCGGGGGACGCGGCGAATCGGCAGGGGCGTCGCCACAGCCGGCCCGTGGAGCCGGCGGAGAGAGGAACCGTTCGGTGCTCAGCGACGCCTCGGGGCTTTACGTGTTGCCGGGCCTTTCTCCGGGGCGCTGGCGGGTGGTGGCGGAGCGCAATTGGGTGACGGCGGAGCGGACGGTGGAGGTCGTCGACGGCTCCATCGGGCTCGATCTTGTCCTCGGGCTCGGGGGCGAGCCGGTGACGGGGGTGATGCTCGACGAGTACGGAGGGCCGGTGGAGGGGGTCCTCATCCGGCTCGTGCCTCAGTCCGCAGGAACGCCTTCGAGCACCGTGTCGCTGGCGGACGGCACCTTCCGCTTCGCGTCGGTGGCGGCCGGACGGTATCGGCTGGCGACGGGATTCTCGAGCCGTCGGGTGGGGGTTCCGGTGGCCCTGGTGGTGGACCCCGGTCCCATTGACGTGGATGGGGATCCGAGTGAGCCGGTGCCCCCGCTGGAGGTCTACGTCGGCGTCGGCGCCACCCTGCGGGGGAGGGTCTCGGGCCTCGCCCCTGGGGACCTTCCTCGGGTGCGGGTGGTGGCCAGGGGGGCGGCGTCGATCTACGACCGAAGCCCGGTACCCCTCGACGCCGACGGTGGATACGAGGTCCCGCGGCTGGGTCTGGGGGAGTGGACCATCACCGCCGCCGTGCCCGGAAGCGGCCGGCGGGTTTCGGGTCGGGTCCAGATCGCCGAGGGGCAGCGGGAGGCGGGCCTCGACCTGGAGCTCGGCACTGGTTACGTCCTCGTGGGCACCGTCACCGCCGGCGGTGCTCCGGTGGCGGGGGCGCCGGTGTGGGTCGAGGGGCCCTCCGGGGAGCAGGCCACCGTGCGATCCGACTACCGCGGCGGATTCCGATTCGAGGGGCTGGAGCCGGGCCTCCACCGGCTGACGGTGGGGGCCCTTGGGGGGCGACCCCCGTGGTCGACGGACCTTGAGCTGTTCTCGGGCCAGGAGATCGTCGTCGATCTGGACCGCCCCTCCGGTCCCTGAGGCGTGTCAGCCGTTGCCGCCGCCGTCCTCCAGCCGGCCGCCTTGCTCCACATCGGCGCTGGTGGCCGACCGCGGGGCCCAGGCGCAGCCGCCCAATGGCGTCTCCGCGAGCGAAGGCTCCGCATCTTCGGAGGGTGGTTCCTGGGCGCCGGCGACGGTCTGGACGGGTTGGCCCACCGTGTTCACACCCAGGGGGCACCCCCGCCGTGATGTAGTCAACACCCAAAGGGCGGTGGGTGTTTTATGGTCTTGGCCCACCCAAAATAATACAAAAA
>JBCDIS010000313.1:0-6558 GCA_038748685.1 Acidobacteriota bacterium
AGGTCTGAGGTGTCGGTGGGCTGCGGCTCGTGGACCCACCAAGCGTAGGCCGCCGCCATCGCCGCGAGCGCCAATCCCCACCGTCGTCGTCTACGGGTCCGGGTTCCCCACCGCCAGCCCTTACGGAGCCCCTTCCCCAGGGCACGGAACCCCCGTCGGGCTAGCCCCAGGGCCCAAGAGCGTCCCCCGCCTTTTCGGCGCGGCCTCCTCCGTCCCCCTCCCCGCGCCCGGGTCAGCCCCGATCCCCCGCCATCTGTCGATGCCACGACTCGGCGTAGCGGCCCCCCGCCGCCAGCAGCTCTTCGTGGCTGCCGGACTCGACCAGGCTCCCGCCGTCGAGCACGTGGATCCGGTCGGCGCGACGGGCGGTGGTGAGCCGGTGGGTGATGACCACCGCGAGGCGCCCCTCGGCGAGGGTGCGGAAGCGCCGGAACCAGTCCGCTTCGGACCACGCGTCCATGGCGCTGGTGGGCTCGTCGAGGATCAGGATCGGTGAACGGCGTAGGAAGGCCCTCGCCAGGGCGATGCGCTGCCACTGCCCCACCGAAAGATCCCGCCCCCCTTCGAAGTAGGTGCCGAGGAGACCGTCCCAGCCGTCGTCCAGGGCTTCCACCGCGTCGGTGGCGCCGGCCGCCTCCGCCGCCGCCGCGACCCTCCCCCGGTCTGCGTTCGCCAGGTCGCCGACGGCGATGTTCTCCTCTACGGTGGTCTCGTAGCGCACCGGCTCCTGGAACATCACCGAAATCCCCCGCCGAAGATCCCCCAAGGGAAGGCGCCGCAGGTCCACTCCGTCCAACACCACGCGGCCGTCCCACGGATCGTAGAGTCGACACAGAAGCTTCACCAAGGTGCTCTTGCCGGCTCCGTTGGCCCCCACCACCGCCGTGATCTGGCCGGCGGGAAGATCGAGGTCCAAACCGTCGAGCACCGGCGACGACGACCCGGGATAGCCGAAGACCACCCCCCGCAGGGCCAGGCCTTCGCGGATCGGCTCGGGCATCGGCGTCGGTTCCGCCGGATCCACCACCCGGGGATCCATGTCCAGGAACTCGAAGAGATCCCCGAGGTCGAAGAGCCGGCCGTAGACGTCGCCGACGTTCTCCAGCAGCCCCCGCATCAGCCGCTGACCCTGGTGGAAGGCCTGGTAAAAGAGCGCCAGATCTCCGAACGTCGCGAGCCCCCGAACCAGGCGGTGGACCATCCACACCATCACCGCCGCCACCGCGCCGAAGCCGAAGGTGGCCGCCCCGAGCTCCGCCAGGGCGCGCCTTCGAATGAGGGCCAGGTGCCCCCCCCGCAGGCGGGTCCGCAGGGTGCGGAACCGACCTCCGAAGACCCCACCGAGGTCCAGCAGCCGCAGCTCCGCGGCGGTTCGGCGGGTCGACAGCAGCCAGTCCCAATACCAGGCGCGACGCCGATCGGCGGTGGTACGCCTTCGCCAGGCGTGGTCGTCGAGGTGGTAGCCGAGGGCAGCCGCCACCGCAGGCAGGGTCGAGAGGACGAGCACCGGCGGCAGCCACCAGGCGTAGGGCAGAAGCACCGCCGCCATGGCCACCAGGGTCAGGCCGTTCTGCGCCAGCGCCCCCAGGCTGTCCAGCAGCGCCGCGGGCTGGTGACGGGCCTGCTCCCGCGCCCGGTGAAGCCGATCGTAGAAGTCGGCGTGCTCATAGAACTCGAGGTCGAGGCGGGCCGACTGGCGCTGGATACGCTCCGCCAGGTGGTCCGCCACCCGCTCCCCCTGCACACCGGATATCCAGTGCCCCAGGGCCCGCAGCGCCTCTGTGCTCAAGAGCAGCGCCCCCAGCGCCAGAGCCGGCGGCGCCAGGTGGGCCATGGCGTCGGTGACGCCCGTCGAGGCGCCGGAGCCGGGCAGGGCGAAGGCGGCGAGGGCGTCCACCAGGTGGCGCACCAGGTAGACCATGGCCACCGGAAGGAGCCCCTGCACCGCGAGGAGGACGAGCCAGGCCGCCGTATAGCCGCCGGTGGCGTGCCGGATCTCGGCCCAGGCCCTCGGCAGATGGCGGGTCTGGGCGAGGACGTGGCGGGTCCGCCGGCCGAAGAGACCCCAGCGGGACGTCGTGCGCGGCTCCGAAGACATCTTCAGAAGTCCTTCCCGTCCAACCCTCCGATCGCCGACACCAACTCCGCCACCCGGGTGAGGGCCGCGGAATCCGAAGGAAACCGACCTGGAAAGGCACCCCGAAGGGCGCTGGCGAGGGCACCCTGGTCGGTGCTGCCGTCGAGCTCGGAGAGGAGGAAGCGGGCCACTTCCACCGCGCCGTCGTCCGGCGGCACGTGGCCGGCGGACCGGCGGGCCAGACCCTGGGCCGCCAGCGGCGCGCCGTGGAAGGTGCTGTGGTCGAGGCGACGACGGTCACCCTCGGGCCGTTCGAGGTCCACCGTCCATCGCCACAGGTAGTCGTCCCCCACCAGGCGGGCCGAGAGATCCGCCCGCAACGTGGTGCCGCGGGTGACCGGGAGGGGCTCCAGGAACGGGAAGAACGCCTGTCCGTAGATCAGAGCCGGGGCCCCGGGGGCGTTGGAAAAGCCCTCTTCGCCGTCTAGGTCGGCGTCGAACCACACCGCCAGGCCGTGGAGGGTCGATGGCCCCCCGAAGGTCCATACGCCTTCGCCCCGAACGTCCGGTCCGTCGACGGTTCTATAGTCGATGTCGCCCCACTGGGCAGGCTGCGCCGCGGCGGCGTCGTCACCGAGGGTGACGCGGCTGAAGAGCTGTGCGGCACGGCGTCGGGACGGTTCCAGGTCGAGCCCCAGGGCCCCACCTTCGAAACCTTCGAGGTGCTGGGCATAGAGGTCCGGCGCCGCCACCGGCACCGCCCACAGCCGGTCGCGGCGTGGGATCAGCCGCCCACCGGGCGCCAGCAGACGGTCCCGCGCGTCGGCCATGGCCTCCAGGTGCCGGCCGAAGAGGGGCAACACCCCCCGCAGGTCTGCGATGACCACGTCCGCCGGTTCCTCGGGCTCGAAGCGGGTCGACAGCCCCTGCACCACCACCACCCTGTCGCCGAAGCCGTTGGCCCGGGCCAGCTCCGCCGCCAGACCGACCGAAGGATCTGGGTCCACCGCGTAGACCTTCGCCGCCCCGAGCTTGGCAGCCAGTAGGGCCAGCACCCCCGGTCCGGCGCCAAGGTCCACCACCACGCACCCGGGGGTCACCGCCTTCTCCAGGGCCCGTCGGTAAGGGCCGAACCGCCCCTGGTCCGCCACCATCCGGCCGTAGGCGGTCAGGCTATACACCGGCCCGCTCCGCCTGGCGATCCGCCGCTACGGCCTCCCCCGAGGCCTCCGCAGAGGCGAGCTCCCCGAGGACGGCACGGCACAGGGCCTCGGGACGCCTGCCGTCCCGGTGGAGACGTCGAACCGGCACCGAGGACACCACCCGCGCCAGTAGCTCCAGTTCCGCACGGCGCATCCCGCGGTCCAAGAGCCGCGTGGCGTAAGTATTGGCCACTAGGGCCATCAGCGCCTCCCGTGGGGACAGGGGTCCGGGTTCGACGCCGTCACCCGCTTGCGGGTCCAGAAGGTAGATCGCGGCCAAACGCCGGGGCTTCGACTCGAAGGATCCCGGACCTAGGGCGAAACTCCGCTTGTCCCAATTCGGGGTCAGCGCCGGTAGGGCCTCCCGGTCGCCGAACAGCAGATCCGCCGACTCCGGCCATAGCCTCAGCCGCGGGATGTCCGGTTCGATCCACGGGCCCTCGCCACCGTCCCGCGGGTCCTCCGCGGACGGTTCACGCACCACCGCGATATCGTCCGTCAGTACCCCTAGGCCCCGCTGGGCGAAGGCCGCCGCCAAGGTGGACTTGCCGGCCCCCGCGGTACCGGCGAAGGCCACAGCCCCCCGGCCGCCGCCGAGCGCCACCGCGCTGGCGTGCAGCGGCACCCGCCCGCGGAGACGAAGCACGAAGCCCATCACCGGGCCGAGGAGGTAGACGGCCGTGTCTTCGAGGGTCGACGCGCTGGCCCAGGTCCCCCGAACCTCGGAACCGTCACCGTCGACCCAGAATCGTGTGCCATCGCGGTAGTCGAAACGGAACGCGCCGCCGTCGGACCTTCGCCGCACCTCCAGCAGCGGCGCACCGGACCCGTCGGTCACCGAACTGGCGACGTGGAGGGGCCAGGGCTCGGAGGAGTCTCCGTCCACCGCGGTCCTGCCGAAGGAGTTCGAAACCGGTCCCGAGCACGGACTCGGGTCGGGACCCAGGGAAACGACGACATCGGGGGCTGCGGCGCCGAACCCAACGTCGGCGGACGGAAGCCCCGGAATCGGCAGGTTACTGGTCAACCGCAGACCCAGAAGCGAATACCAGTGGGCCAAGGTGTTCGCCCTGCTCAGATCAGTCCCGTCTTGAGCAAACCTCCGCCCTTGCCGTCGGACGTTCCTTTGCGGGTGTTGAGGGCGCGGGTGATCTCTCGGATATCTCCGTAGACGACGAGCTCCGGCGGCTTATACGTTTTTTTCCGCCCGTTAGGTTCTGGTCGCGAGGCAGGCACATCTTCTCCAATGTCAGTCCAGATAAATATGCATGATCATAGCACATTCCGGCTACGCCACCATGCCAGGTCCAGGGCTGGACGGAGGGTCGAGCCGTGCCTCAGGCGGAGCGGATCCGACCCCGCGGCGGTCTCCAGGATCGCCTCCGTGCGGATGAACCTTCGGATCTCCGGCGCCGTCCGGATCCACGACCGCCACAGCTCCCCCAGGGGGCGCGGCAGGGGGTGAATCGGGTCCGCCACCAGCCCCGTCTTGGGACGCGACAGGATCGACTGGGGCAGCCTGCCCGCCATGGCGCGGCGGAGCAGATATTTGTCCGCGCACCACGGCAGCGAAGGGGCCGACAGGGCGAAGCGCACGACCCGCTGATCGAAGAACGGGTGGGTGAACCTGAGACGGGAGCCCCGCTGGCCGGCGTCGAAGAGCTCAAAATGGTCGCCCCACCTGGGGTGGCTCAGGTGGAACCGGGCCTCGGATCGATGCCCCCGGGGGTCGCCTACCCCACCCAAAGCATGGCGGCGCCAGCGATCGAGGGCATCGGTCCTGCGGGCGAAGTCCGGGTCGAGCCAGGCCGGAAACCCCCGGCGCCAGGTCCGCCGAAGCCGCCTCCGTGCCACCGCGGTGGCCAGCCCAAAGGGAGGACGACGACCGGTGAGACGCCAGGTGCGCCAGAGCCCCATCAGCCACCGTAGTGGCCTGTCGGACCAGCCCCTCGTCGACGGCAGCAGGATCGGGTCGCCGCCGAAGCCGGTGAGCACGGTGGGGGCGGCTGAGGGGCCCCGCCCCACCGCGGTGATGGCGGCGTCAAGGTCTTGGTCCATACCCCGGGAACCGCCGCCCCCCGGCAGGGCCGGCGCAGCCCCCGCGCGGTCGTCGTACAGGCGGTGGCCGTCCAAGAGCTGGATCCGATGGTCGAGCCCGAGGGCTTCGGCGGCCTCCGCGGCGAGGGGCGGCTCCGGGTCGGGGAACCCGGTGGAGTAGCCGGCGGTGAAGGCCGCCGGGCGGACCCCCGCCTCGACGCAGCAGGCGGCCACCGCCGTCGAATCGAGCCCGCCGCTCAGGGTCACCGCGGCGCAGCTCGATCCGCCGAGGCGGTCCCGGGTCGCCTCCAACAGGGCGGTGCGGAACCCCTCCGCCCAGGCTTCGGGCTCCCTCGTCGCACCCTCGATCTCCGGCAGGCGCCAGTGCCGGCGCAGCTCAGGGCCGGCGGGGCCAGCTCCCCACGACGCTAGGTGGGCCGGCGGAACCCGCCGGATGCCGGCCCAGACGGTGGCCTCCGGTTCCCCCACCGCTTCGAATAGCAGATGGTCCACCACCGCGCCTTCGTCCAGTCCTCGGCCGACCCCTGAGCAGCCAAGGAGAGCCGACACCGTGTTGGACACCGCCACCCCTCCAGGCCAGCGGGCCCAGTACACGGGACGAACGCCGAAGGGATCTCGCACCGCGAAGAGGCGCCCCGTCACGGGATCCCAGAGCGCGAAACCGTATTCCCCCGCCAAGCGGCCGAAGCCTTCGGCGCCCCAGGCCCGGTACGCCAACAAAGCCCGCAGGGGGTCTGTGGCGGTGGAGGGAGGGGCGTGTCCGGCGTCCGCCAAGGCGCGGTCGAGGGCGCCGGGCCCCTCCAGCAGCACATCCCCCACCAGACGGGTACCGTCCCCGAGGGCCGCAACCTGGTAGGGCTCCCCAGGGACGGCGCCCCGGGTCTCCATCAGACCCGTTCCCCCATCCCTCCAGGTCGCGGTACCGGCGGGTCCTCGTTCCTCCAGGCTCGGCGCCATGCGCCGCAGGGTGCCCTCCACCGCGGAGGGTTCCCCCAACGCCGCGCCGAATCCGCTCATGCCCCGGTCTCCGCCCCTCCGTCGTCACCCGGTCTCCCCTCCACCACCGCCAGGCCGCTGGTTGCGAGGGAGTCGACGAAGCCTTCGATGTCCCCACGGAGCCTCTTGGGGTCGACCTCGAACTCGACGGTCAAGATCTGGAGGGCGGCGTCCAGCCGGTCGTCCTCCGCCAACAGCTCCCAAAGACGGGTGCCGACAGCATCG
>JBCDIS010000314.1:0-6485 GCA_038748685.1 Acidobacteriota bacterium
CGCCCCCCCCGCGTGGTGCCGGCGCCGGCGGCCCGCCTCGACGGATTGCCCACGGACCCGCCGTGGCGGCCGACGATATCCCCCGCCGAGCACGCCCTCGCCGTGGCCGAGATTCACCGCCGCATCGAACGCGGCGAGACCTACCAGGTGAACTACACCTTCCCCATCGAGGCCCCCTTCGCCGACGACCCGTGGACCCTCTTCTCCCACCTCCGCCGCGGCCTGGGACCCGCCGGCTACGCCGCGTACCTCGATCTGGCGCCCCCGGCGGGGGACTTCGCGATCTGCTCGGCATCGCCGGAGCTGTTCTTCCACCGCGGCGTTCCGGGGGAGGACGGCCTGCGGCCCCTGGTGGCCCGGCCGATGAAGGGCACCAGCCGCCGGGGCCGCTACGGCGACGAAGACCGGACCCTGCGGGGGGAGCTGGGGACGGAGAAGAACCGCGCAGAGAACCTGATGATCGTCGACATGGTGCGCAACGATCTGGGGCGGATCGCCCACCCCGGCAGCGTCCGGGTCGCCCGACTCTTCGGCGTCGAGACCTACCCGACGGTCCATCAAATGACCTCCGACGTGGAGGCCCGGAGCGACGCCCCGTGGAGCGAGGTCGCCGCCGCCCTCTTCCCCTGCGCGTCCATCACCGGCGCGCCGAAGGTCCGCACCAGCCGGCTGATCCGCGGGCTGGAGACCGGCCCCCGGGGGATCTACACCGGCAGCATCGGCTACCTCGCCCCCGACGGCCGCAGCCAGATGAACGTCGCCATCCGCACCGCCGTCGTCGACCGCCGTCGGGGGGTCGCCACCTACGGGGTCGGCGGCGGCATCGTGTGGGATTCCGAGGCGGAGGCCGAGTGGCAGGAGGCCAGGGCGAAGGCCCTCGCCCTCGACCCGGGACATCGCCGCGGGGTCCCGGACGGCGACTTCGAGCTCTTCGAGACCCTGCTCTGGCGCCGACGGCGGGGCTATTTCCTGCTCGAACGTCACTTGCAGCGCCTATCGGCGTCGGCGGCCCACCTCGGCTTCGCCGCGGATCGCTCCGCCGAGGGGGCCCTCGAAGCGGCGGCCCGGGGGTTTGCCGAGGACCGCTATCGGGTGCGGCTGCGTCTTCGCCGCGACGGCCACCTTTCGGTGGACGCCGAACCCTTTCCCTGCACCGGACGGCGCCGGTGGCGGGTGGTGCTGGACGACCGGCCGGTGGACGACGCGAACCCCTTTCTCTTCCACAAGACCAGCCGCCGGGAAGTCTACGACGACGCGCGGGCCCGCCACCCCGACGCCGACGACGTGCTGCTTTGGAACCGGCGCCGCGAGCTCACCGAGTCCACCGTCGCCAACCTCGTCCTCAAGGTCGACGGCCGCTGGCTGACCCCGCCGATCCGCTGCGGCCTGCTGGCGGGCACCTACCGGGCGGAGCTCCTCGCCCGCGGCCGGCTCCATGAGGAGGTCCTCACCGTCGACGACCTAGGCCGGGCGGAGGGCATCTTCCTCGTCAACGCCCTCCGGGGCTGGCTGAAGGTCGCCCTCGCCCCTTGAACCCCGCGAACCTTGCGGGCCGCCCGCAGAACCGCGACACAGACCCAGCCGAATACCCCCGGAGAGCATCTGGGTTAGTATCCAAGGATTCTCAGCCCGACCCCGGGTCCTTCTCCACCCTCGCCCTGCCGATCGAGAACCACCTGCGAGCCCAGCGCCATGAACTCCAAGCCCGACTCCACCCCGGTGAACGCCGCCACCGCCGCCGAGATCTCCGCGACCGACAGGGCCGACGGGACCCGCCGATACGAGGTTTCCGGATGGGACCTCCGGGAGCTACTGCCCGACGCCGACGAGGCGACGGTGAGGGAACGTCTCGACGCGATCGACGCTGTCATCCGCGAGCTGGAGGCCCATCGGGACCAGCTGCGGCCCGATATGGACCCCAAGACCCTGCTGGGCATGCTGCGGTCCTTCGAGAGCCTCCGCTCCCTGGCGGATCGTCTCGGCGGCTACGCCAGCCTGTGGTTCTCGGCCAACACCCAATCCTCCGAAGCGGTGGCCTTCCGCAACCGGATCCGGCAGGAGCTGACGGATTTTCACAACCGCCTGCTCTTCTTCACCCTGTGGTGGAAAGGGTTGACGGACGAGGAGGTGGCGGCCCTCGAACCCAAGGGTGAAGAAAACGCCGACTTCAGGCGCTACCTGGCGGAGGAGCGGCGGCTCAAGCCCTACACCCTCGACGAGGCGTCGGAAAAGCTGGTCAACATCAAGGACGCCAACGGCATCGACGCCATCGTCGTCCTCTACTCCATGCTCACCAACCGCATGGAATTCGAGATGGAGATCGACGGCGAAGCGCGCACCCTCACCGAAGAGGAGATGCGCAGCCAGTTCTTCCACCCCGACCCGGACCTGCGGGCCCGGACCTACGTGACCCTCTTCGACCGCTACGAGCAGGAATCGACGGTCCTGGCGCAGATTTACGCCAACCGGGTCCGCGACTGGCACACCGAACACGTGCAGCTGCGGGGCTTCCGCTCCCCCATCTCGGTGCGCAACGTCAACAACGACATCTCGGACGAAGCGGTGGAGACGATGCTCGACGTCGTCCGCAGCAACGCGCCGCTGTTCCAGAACTACTTCCGCCTCAAGGCCAAGTGGCTGGGCATCGAGCCCGCCCGCCGGTACGACATCTACGCGCCCCTGACCACCTCCGCCCGGACCATTCCCTACGCCGACGGGGTGGCGAGCGTCCTCGACACCTTCCGCGATTTCGACGAAGGCTTCGCCGACCTGGCGGAGAAGCTCTTTCAGCAGAACCACGTCGACAGCGAGATCCGCAAGGGCAAGCGGGGGGGAGCATTCTGCGCCACCATCACCCCCGAGCTGTCCCCCTGGGTGCTGATCAACTACACCGGCAGGGTGCGGGACGTCGCCACCCTGGCCCACGAGCTGGGACACGCGGTCCACAGCATGATGGCGGACCAGCACTCGGTGCTGACCCAGCACCCGCCCCTGCCGCTGGCGGAGACCGCCTCCGTCTTCGGCGAGATGCTCATGACCCGGCGGATGCTAGCGCGGGAGAAAAACCCCGTGGTTCGGCGTGAGATCCTGGCGGCGGCGGTGGACGACATCTACGCCACCGTCCTACGGCAGACCTACTTCGTGCGTTTCGAGCTGGCGGCCCACGAGGCGATCATGGCCAACAAGTCCGCCGATCGGCTGTTCGAGATCTACGAGGAGAACCTGCGGGAGCAGTTCGGCCCCGACATGGAGATCTCGCCGGAGATGCGGTACGAGTGGCTGAGCATCCCCCACCTCTTCAACACCCCCTTCTACTGCTACGCCTACAGCTTCGGGCAGCTCCTGGTGCTCGCCCTCTACCGGCGCTACCAGGAGCAGGGGGACGCCTTCAAGCCGGGGTACCTCCGCCTCCTGTCCTACGGCGGCTCCCGCAGCCCCGCGGAGGCCCTCGCCGAGATGGACATCGACATCACCGACCCCGCTTTCTGGCAGGGGGGCTTCGATGTCGTCCAGGGCATGATCGAAGAGCTGGAGTCGATCGAGATCTGATCGACCCCAGCTGCCCGGTTCCGATCAGCGGCCGGCGGCGACCTTCGGCTTGGCGGGGCCGCCCTCGACGAGCCCGTAGAGGTGGCCGAGGGTGCGCACGTAGAGCATGTCCCCCGAGATCGCCGGCGACGCCATGATCACCTCTCCCATGTCGTTGGACCCCAGGCTCTC
This sequence comes from Acidobacteriota bacterium, assembly GCA_038748685.1. GTDB lineage: Bacteria > Acidobacteriota > Thermoanaerobaculia > Multivoradales > J023 > JAUIJL01. The sequence goes on from JBCDIS010000314.1 coordinate 3,721, forward strand.
GAAGGTGCCCCCCGCCTTGACGACGTAGATGTCCCCGTCCTCGCTCGACAGGTAGAGACGTCCACCCGCCGCCACGGGGGAGGCGGAGAACGCCGCGCCGCTGCGGCCGGCGATCCGTTCCCGGTACTTCTGCTCGCCGGTACGGGCGTCGTAGCAGCCGATGATGCCGTTGTTGGTGTTCGTGTAGAGGTGATCGCCGTAGACGATGGGGGTCGGCATGTAGGTACCTCCGCGGGGGGTCCACCAGGCGATCTGGTCGCTCGACTCGGCGTCCTCGTCGGGTAGGGAGATGTCCCCCTTGCCCCCGGGCCGAATGGCGTAGATCGGCCGAATCGGCCGATAGCTGGCGGAGACGAACACCAGCCCGTGGCCCACCACCGGCGTGCCGACGGTGACCTCCGAATTGGGGGACAGGTGCCACAGCTCTTCGCCGGTCTTGGGGTCGTAGCCGCGAATCTTGTGGCTGCCGTTGGTCACCAGCTCCACCCGGCCCTCGCTCTCGAAGAGGGTGGGGGTCCCCCACGACGGCAGGTTGTCACGTTCTGTGCGCCACACCTCCTCGCCGTTTTCGAGGGAGTACGCGGCGATGAAGGGGTCGCGGTTGAGGTCCGCCTGCACGATGACCATGCCGTCGTACAGGATCGGAGAGCTGGAGTGACCCCACTCGTAGGACGGGTCGTAGAACCAGCCGACGTGGAGGTCCCCCAGGTCCTTGCGCCACTTCAGTTCGCCGTCCACGGTCCAGCAGAAGAGGCCCTCCGAGCCGAGGATCGCCACCACGTGTTCGCCGTCGGTGACCGGGGTGGAGTTGGCCTGGGTGGCCTTCATGTGGTGCGCCGACCGCGGCTCGCCCTCGTGGGCGATCCGATGCCAGAGGATCTCGCCGGTGGTCTTGTCGAGGGCGTAGAGCCGCCAGCTGTAGACGGCGTCGCCGGTGTCGACGACGTCGACGTCGCCGTAGATTCCGTGCCGGAAATCCCCTTCCTCCTCGCTGCTCACCGCGGTCGTCACGTAGATGCGATTGCCCCAGACGATGGGGCTGGCGTGGCCGCGGCCCGGGATCGGGGTCTTGAAGGCGACGTTCTCGCCGGTGGTGACGTCCCACGACACCGGCGGGCTGCCGCTGGCGGTGCCGGCGGCGTTGGGGCCCCTGAAGGCGGGCCAGTGGACGTCGGCGGCGCCCTTCGGTGGCGCGGCGGCGGCGACGGTCGGGGAATCCTTCACGGCAGCCCCCGGCTCGGCGGCGGGCTGGCCATCGGCGGCCGGGGCGACTTCAGGGGGGGCATCGGCGGCCTGGGCGACGGCTTGGCCACCGGGGCCGTCCTGCACCTTGAGGAACCGCACCGGCTCCGGCCGCCCTTCCTGCTCCAGCACGAAGCCCTTCAGGGTGTCCCCCTCCGATTCGAAGCGGATCTCGAGGGGGAACCCGCCGACGGCTCGGAACGTCTTCGGGCCCTTCGCTTCGAGGCCGAGGGACGGCTGCCCGGCGAAGGTGAAGGTCATGGCGCCGTCGTTCACCTCGATCTGTCCCAGCATCTGCGGAGTGGATTCCAAGGCGTAGGTGCCGGCGAACCGGGCCATCACCTCGGCGGGCATTTCGAATTCGGTCGGTGGCGGCGGCTTCGCGCCGGCCGCCTTCAGGATCGCGACGATTTCCTCGGACTCCGACTGGACCGCGGTCCCCAGGGCCGCGGTCAACGCCTTCGGCGTGACCTCGACGGTGTCGAGCACCGCCCGAACCACCTCCGTCTTGCCGCGGAAGATCGCCATGTTCAGGGCCGGTTCCCAGTCCGTGGCGCCGTTCTTCAAGAGGAACGCCACCGCCTCCCCGTGGCCGTTGTAGCTCGCCCAGGACACGGGGGTCGAATCGTAGAAGGTGTCGTGGACGTTCGGATCGGCCCCCTTCTCGATCAGCAGCTCCATGATCGCCACGTTGCCCTTGTCCGCCGCAAACGCCAGGGCCGTCGCCCCATACTGTCCGGGGGCATCCGGGTCGACCCCGGCGGCCAGCAGCTCCCGCACCCGGTCAACGTCACCGCCGCGGGCCGCCTCCCGCAGGGCCTCCCCGCGGTCCCCGTCCTCGGCAAACGCCGGCGCCCCTCCAAAGGCGAGAACAACGGCGAGAACTGCGGCAACGAAGGCAGTGCGTCGAAACGGTTTCATGGCGATCTCCAGGCAGATGGCAAAAGAGCAATCGATACAGTAGTCGATACGTCGACGGCGCCGAAGGGTTTGACGAGCCCATCTCACCGCAGAACCGAGTCTTGCGACCTGAAAAACGGGTCGCCGAGGAGCTCTGTCTAGGGCGTGTTAGCGCAGATCGGCCTATCGGTTTAGGCCGCGCAGTGAGTCCCGGGATTCGAGCACCTTCTGTATTCACGACCCAGCGCGGGAATCCGCCGTAGGGGCGGGGCTTGCCCCCGCCCGTCTTGGCAGAACCGCCGATCTTTCGGAGCCGCGCATTGGCTTGCCTCCGCGTCCTGCTCCAGACCGAGGGAGCCTACCCGTGGGTCGGCGCGGGCAAGACTCTGAATTCAAGTCGGTCGTGGTGACGTGTTCGCTGGGTGGGCGACCTGTAGGGGGAGAGGCAGTCAAGGAGAGCTTCGGAGGGGTCTGATCCCGTGTTTGGCCTCGCCCCTGCAGTTTCCCGTCAGTGTTCAGTTCCGCGGGCGGGGGGCAGCCCCCCCCCGACAACGGCGGGGGTGCGGGGGGGGGAGAGCCCCCCGGAAGGCCGTTTTTGAAAACGCCCTAGGGTCAGGTCGCCC
>JBCDIS010000315.1:0-6475 GCA_038748685.1 Acidobacteriota bacterium
CGGCGCTGTCGACGGAGGCCCTGGAGGCCCACCTCGTGGCGGGGGGGTTCTTGACCGGCTTCTGGAAGGACCTGCGGCTCGACCCCACCGTGGCGCTGGCGGCCGCCCTCACCGCCTGTGCCCTGGCCTGCCTGGCGACCGCGATCCCCGCCCTACGGGCCGCCTCGGCGGCGCCGGCGGAGGCCCTGCGCCAGGGCTCCGGCGGCAACAGCCACGGCGTCCTAGGGACCTGGCTCTCGGCCCTGGTGACGGTGGAGGTGGCGGCGACCGTGGTGCTCCTGGTGGTCTCCGGCACGGCCTTGCATCGGACCCTGGAGCTCCGGAGCTTCGACCCCGGCTTCGAGCCGGCGGGCAGACTGGCGGTGAAGCTAACCGTCACCGAAGGGGCCACGGGGCGGGACCGGAGCCCCGAACGGACGCCGCCCCACCACCGCTTCGAGCAGGTGCGCCGGGGCCTGGAGGAGAACCCTTCGGTCCGCACCGTCGCCTTCGCCTCCAGCCTCCCCACGGAGGGCAGTTTCCGCGCGGCGTGGAACGCGGACGGCGTCACCGAAGCCTTCCAGGCCCGCTGGCTGGTGGTCAGCCCGGGCTTCTTCACCGCCCTGGGGGCCCCGCTGGTGGCTGGACGACCCTTCACCGACGGCGACGGCAAGGGCAGCGAGCGGGTGGCCCTGGTGAACGTCGCCTTCGCCCGCCGTCATCTCCAGTTCGGAGGGGAGGCCTCCCCCGGCGATGCCGTGGGCCGACGGATCCGCCCCTCCGGCGGTGACGGCCCGTGGCTGCGGGTGGTGGGGGTCGTTCCGGACCTCGTGATGGGGGCGGTGGACGACGCCCGGGGCCCGGAGGCCGTCTACCTCCCCCTGGCCCAGGTTCCCCGGACCTCCATCGCGATGGTGGTGGAGGCCGAACCCGGCCACACCCTCTCCACCGGGGACCTGCGGCGCGGGGTGGCCGCCGCCGGGCCAGAGGTCGCCGGTTTCGGCGAGCGGACGCTGACGTCGATGCTCGAACGCCGAAGGTGGGCCTACGACTTCGTCGCCGGCCTTTTCTCCGCCTTCGGCCTCCTGGCCCTCGTCCTCAGCTTGGCGGGCCTCTACGCCACCGTGGGCCTGGCGGCCCGGCTGCGCAGGAAGGAGCACGCCATACGCCTGGCCCTGGGGGCGGCGCCGGCGCAGATCCGCGGCGCGGTGTTCGGGGTTTGCATCCGGCCCCTGGCCCTCGGCCTCGGCCTCGGCATCGCCGCCGCCGCGGCGCTGCGGCAGGCCCTCGCGGCGGCCCTGCCGGGGGGTGACCTGTGGCTCCCTGGGGCGCTGGGGGCGGTGGCGCTGTTGGCGGCGGCCGGCCTCGGAGCCGGTCTCAGACCCGCCGTCGAGGCATCGACCACCGAGCCCGCGGGGCCCCTGCGGTCGTGACGAGGGATCAGTCGCTGTCGACGAGCCGGTTGCGCAGGGCGTAGCTGACCGCCTGGGCCCGGTTGTGGAGATGCAGCTTGTCGAGGATGTTGCGGACGTGGAATTTCACCGTGTTCTGGGACACGCCGAGGTGACTCGCCAGATCCCGGTTGGTGGTGATGCCGCGGACCATCGCCGACAGGACATCCTCCTCCCGGGCCGTCAGGGCGTCCGGATCCTTCACGGCGGCGCTCTCCCCCTTGGGGGTCCGCAGCTCCGCCAGGAGCTTCTTGGCCAGGGCCGGGGTGAGGGCCGGCTCCCCCCGGGCGACCCCTTCGATAAGGGCGAAGAAGCGTTCGGACTCGATGTCCTTCAGCAGGTACCCTTCGGCCCCCGCCTTGATGGCCTCGAAGAGGTCCTGATCCTCATCCGAAATCGTCAACATGACGACCTTGGCGCCGAGCTCCGCGGCGGTCAGGCGCTGGGTGGCTTCGAGGCCGTCCATCTCCGGCATGTTCAGGTCCATGAGGACCATGTCCGGGCGATGCCGCTCCACCAGGGTCACCGCTTCCCGGCCGTTCGAAGCCAGGGCCACGACGTCGTGTCCGCGGGTCTCCAGCAGACTCTTCAGGCTGTCCCGAAACAAGGCGTGGTCGTCGGCCAGAACGATGCGCATCCCGGACTCCCCTTCTAGGGTCGGTGGTCCACCTCAAACGTCGGAGGCTACAGGATACTCGATTTGGACCCGGGTTCCCGCCTGACCGGATTCGATCGTGAGGCCTGCTCCGACGCTGCGGCAACGCTCCTCCATCGTCGCCAGGCCGAAGCTCAAAGAGGGGTTCCCCTGCACCGCGGAGACGTCGAAACCCACGCCGTCGTCCTCTACCACCGCCTTCAGCCGGTCGTCCCCCACGTCGACGCAGACCCGCGCTTCCGTCGCCCGGGCGTGCTTGCGCACGTTGGTCAGCGCTTCCTGGAGCACCCGCAGCAGCTGGACATGGACCTCCGCTGAGAATCTCGAAGTCCCCGAGGTCGCAAGTCGGACCGGCAGGTTGGCCTGGGTTTGCCATCGGTCGACAAAGGACCGTAGGGAGCCCACCAGGTCGCCGTTCGGGTCGGCGACGCTGCGCAGGCTCAGGATGTCTTCCCGAACGTCGGCGTAGACCTCCCGGGCGGCGCCGGAGAGCTTGTCGAGGTGCTCCGCCGCCAGGTCGTGGCGGTTCTGCCGCAGATGCTCCTTGGTGACCTCGGCCTCGGTCTTGACGAAGGCGAGGATCTGGGCGCGGTCGTCGTGCAGCTCCCGGGCCAGCCGCAGGCGCTCCTCCGCCGTGGCCAGGCCGGCGACCTGCCGGTGGAGGCGGGCGTTGTCGACGGCGATGGCCGCCTGGATGGCGAAGCGACGGACGATGCCCTGGTCTTCATCCGTGAAGGGGCCACCGTCCAGCTTTTCCGACAGATACAGGTTGCCGCGGAAAGGCGCCGGCGCCGGGATCCGTACCGCCAGCAGGGATCGCATCTCCGGATGGCCGGGGGGAAAGCCGACGGAGCGGGGATCGTCCCCCAGATCGTGAAGTCGCAGGCTTTCCGCCCTGTCGAGGGTGAGGCCCAGGAGACCTTTTCCCACCGGCAGGTCGCCGATGTTTTTACGGGTTTCCTCGTCGATTCCCGAGGTGAGGAACGCTTCGATGTTCCGGTCTTCACCGTAGATCGCCAGGGCGCAGTAGCGAGCGCCGATCAGCTGACGGGCCTGGTCCGCCACCCGCTGTAGGACCGCTTCGAGGCTCAGCTCGGCGGCGATCGCCAGGCTGGCGGAGTGCAGGGCCTCGAGCTCGTCGTTCTTCCGCTGGAGACGGGACTGGTTCTTGTCGGAAACGGCGCAGAGCAGGCCGTAGAACAACATCGCGCCGAGCACCACCAGGACGTCGACGACGATGCGGTGGGTGCCCTCCTTGAGGCGGGGCAGCACCCAAAGGTGGGCCAGCTCGAGCATGAGCATCACCACGGGGGGCGCGGTGATGACCAGCCACTTAAGGCGTTGGGGGCTCATGGGCCAAACGTAACACCTGCCCCTAGGGGTGGGAAACCCGCCGCCCAAGCAAGCGTCGCGCGATCGGCGGACACTGCCGATAATGCACGACGACCCCCGGAAGGATCCAAACACGCCTCGAGACAACGAACCTGAGGATCCACGGGATGGAGGTGGCCAGTGGGTCGAGCCGACGTCGAGAAAGCCTCGGATCCGGCAAAGATGCGGATCTTCATGCAGCGTTTGCTGGAGGACGTCCACGCCCTCCAGGCCATGTTGGACGACGATCTCTTCGAGCGGGGCGCCGCCCGGATCGGCGCCGAGCAGGAGCTCTTCCTGGTGGACGACGCCCACCGGCCCGCCTCCGCCGCCATGGCGGTCCTGGGGGAGGTGGACGACCCGCACTTCACCACGGAGCTGGCCCGCTTCAACCTGGAGATCAATCTCGACCCCGTGGACCTCTTCCCCGACGGCCTGAGCCGGCTGGAACGGCAGCTGGTCTCGCTCCTCGCCAAGGCCCGCGGAGCGGCGGAGCAGGTGGGGGTGCGAGTCCTGCTGACGGGGATCCTGCCGACCCTCGAGAAGGCCGACCTCAGCCTCGACAACATGACCCCCGTACCTCGATACTTCGCCCTCAACGAGGCGGCGCGGCAGCTACGGGGGCGGGACTTCAGGTTCCACATCAAGGGACAGGATGAGCTGACCCTGAAACACCAGAGCGTGATGCTGGAAGCCTGCAACACCAGCTTCCAGGTCCACTTCCAGGTCGACGCCCCCCGCTTCGCCCGCCTCTACAACCTCGCCCAGGTGGCATCGTCGCCGGTCCTCGCCGCCGCCGCCAACTCCCCCCTTCTCTTCGGCAACCGACTCTGGCACGAGACCCGGATCGCCCTGTTCCAACAGGCGGTGGACACCCGGGCGGTCCACGACCACCGCCGTCGCCAGCGTCCGCGGGTCAGCTTCGGGGACCGGTGGTTGGACGATTCGGTGCTCGAGATCTTCCGTGAGGACATCTCCCGCTTCCGCCTGTTGCTCAGCGACCGCCTGGAGCACGACGGCCCCCTCAAGGTCCTGGCCCGGGGGGAGCTGCCGGAGCTGGAGGCCCTGCGGCTGCACAACGGCACCGTCTACCGGTGGAACCGCCCGTGTTTCGGCGTCCACGACGGGATCGCCCACCTGCGCATCGAAAACCGGATCCTGCCGTCGGGACCCACCGTCATCGACGAGATCGCCAACGGCGCCTTCTGGCTCGGTCTCATCAAGGGCCTGGAGCAGGAGGTCGGCGACATCCGCCAGCACCTTTCCTTCGCCACCGCCCGGGAGAACTTCCTCGCCGCCGCCCGCCTCGGCCCCAAAGCCCAGCTCCACTGGCTCGGCGACCGGGTGGTGCCGGTGACCGAGCTGGTGGCCCAGGAACTGGTCCCCCTCGCCCGCGCCGGCCTCGAGACCCTCGGTATCCAGCCCCAGGACCGGGACCGCTACCTCGACGTCATCGAGCAGCGGATGGACACCGGCCGCACCGGCAGCCAGTGGCTGCTGGACTCCATGGTCGGCATGGGCAAAGGGGGCAACCGCTCCGAGAGCCTGGGTCACCTCGCCGCCGCCACCCGAATTCGCCAGGAGGAAGGCCACCCGGTCCACACCTGGCCCCTGGCCCGCTGGCGGGAGGTCCGCGGTTGGGAACGCCACTATCGATCGGTCGGCACCTTCATGACCACCGACCTCTTCACCGTGCAGGAGGACGAGGTGATCGACCTCGTCGCCAACATGATGGATTGGCAGAAGATCCGCCACGTGCCGGTGGAGGACGCCGAGCATCGGCTGGTGGGTCTGATCACCCACCGGACCCTGATGCGGGTTCTGGTCCGCCACCAGATGGACCAGCCGGAGCCGGTGGCGGTCCGCGACGTCATGCAAAAGCAGCTGATCACCGTCGACCCAGAAACCCCCACCCTCGAAGCCATCACCCTCATGCGGGAAAAGCGGATCTCGTGCCTCCCGGTGGTGGAAGGGGACAAGCTGGTGGGCATCGTCACCGAACGGGATTTCATGGAGCTGTCGGCACAGCTGCTGGAGGAGTTCCTGGGCCGCGACGGGGGCGTCGAGGAACCAAACGAAGACCCCATCTCCGACGAAGGGGCTGAACGTGGGTCTGCCGGGTCACCTTGAACCTCGGTACCTCTCAACGCTGTTAAGATACGCTTCGAAAAAGCGGGTTCACCTGGGCTGCAGATTCCCGTTCGTCTCCCCTTGACCACCGTAACCCATACAATGGGGCCGAGTTTGAATAGCCCGATGCCCCAAACCGTACGGCCCATACGGGTCAACTTGACCATCGCTGAAACCGTAGGTATGGTTGTTAGGCATGGCTAGACTCAAAAAGAAAGGAGCCTTGCAGTGATCGATACGACGACTTGAGGTTCAATCGCCTCACCCACATCTGCCTCCCTCTGTTTCCAATCTCCCTCCCCAAGGCCGTTCTGGCCTCGATCTGAAGCAGTCCTTTGCCTTAAAAGACGTTTCCCTAGGACGCTACTCTGCTCACTCCAGGGTCAACGCGACCTCGCCACGGGCTCCAGGTGGAACCGCCTCACAGAACCAGCCGATGGCTTCGAAGCCGACCGGCGTAAAGGTTCTGAAATCCGCCAGTCGTTCCCTCTCGATCGGCAAAATCGCGATCGGTCCACCGGCCTCGGCTCTGAGCCTGGCAGCCGAAGCCGAAGGTACAAAGAGGATGAACTCGACCCTCTTGATGGGCACCTGGCGGGTATTGCGGTTGGTCAGGGAGTCTCGGCCGGAATCCCGTAGACGGCTCAGGCCTCCCTGCAGCAGCCTCAGCTGCCAGATTGTGTACAAACTGCGATCGTTCTCCGTTCCGCGGATGACCGGATCGAAGTGAACCACGACCTCCCGGGACTTCGGATCGAGGTTCTCGAGCTCCGTGGTCGAGTCCGAGACCGGAACGACCACGATGTCGTGCTCCTCGACATCGGACCTCTCGACCCCCAACTCGGCTTCCGTCAGAAAGGTCCCGTTCGGATCATCGGTGTCCGCAGCA
>JBCDIS010000316.1:0-6421 GCA_038748685.1 Acidobacteriota bacterium
CGTAGTTGAAGCCCATGGTGACGGTTTGGACCGTGCAGGCGGGCATGCCGACCCCGAGGCCGTAGGCCTCCCGCCTCGGACCGTTCACCGCCCACTCCAACATGCCGCCGTCGGGACCGGCCCACACCCAGACTTCGTGGATCGCACCGCGTCCGGCGCGGGCACAGACGTTGTAGGTGGAGTAGAGGCCGGCGTAGTCGAAGCCTCCGCCGGACCGCTGCGGGGGAAGGGAGCCGGTGTTGACCCACTGGGCGATTTCGAACTCGACGAACTGGCTCGAGGAGCGGATGTCGTCGATCATGCCGTCGCTGATCACGTGGGGATTGTTGTAGGTGGGGTTGGTGGAGTCGTACTCCACCACCAGGACCCTGGGGCGAAGGGGGTGGTCGAGCTGGCTGGGGGACCGTTCATAGTTCCAGACCTTCACCTCGTCGATGGCGCCGTCGAATCGGGACCAGCTGTTGCCGGAGTCCCCAGCCTGGATCGGCCGGCCACCGTAGGCCATGCCGCTGACGGTCCGGTTCGCCGAGGCCACCAGGGTGCCGTCGACGTAGAGGCGAAGACGGCCGGATCCGTTGTACGTGGCGGCCACGTGGATCCACTCCCCGAGATAGACGGAATCCGGAAAGTCGTAGTAGAGGGAACCGTAGTGGTTGGCGCCGTCGCGGATACCGAACTGGAGACGGCCGTGGCCGGTGGGGTAGAACGTGAGTAGAAACTGGTCCCCGCCGTACCACTTGCTCACCACGCCGTCCTCGGAGTGGTTCGAGTCACGCCGAACGAACGCCTCGATCGTCATTCCCGAGGGGAAGCGCAGGCCGGTGGTGCCGCTGGCGCGGAGGTAGCCGTTGGACCCGTTGAAGTCGGCGGCGTTGCCGAGGGCGCCGCGGGTCTGGGTGTGGCCGCCGAGCAGCGTGCCGTTGTACGCGGTCGAACCGGACCGGTTGCGGACGATGTTGCTGTTGAAGTCGGTGACGTTGTCGAATCTCCACTCCAGGGTCTGGGCTCCGGCGGCGACCGTCGAGGCCGCCAGAAGGGCGAAGGCGAGCAGGGATGCACGGGGGGCATAGGGGGCTCTGGTTTGCACGGGGTGCTCCTTAGGCCATGAATTGTGGGTCGTGGAATCCACGGGGTTCTGAGGACATCGGCGAGATCCGCCCTCCGAACCCTTCATCGGCCAAGGAAAGACGGCGCGGACCGCCGGATCCCGCGGCATGCCTGAACCGCCCGCGGGACCGGCGGGCGTGGCGGCGTCGACTCCTAGCGGGGGCTGCCTGGGGCTCAGCCGCGGTCCCGGGGCTCGTCGGCGGCGTAGGCCGACGGCGTCACCCCGTAGCGGTCGCGGAACGCCTGCGAAAAGTGGGACGGGCTCTTGAACCCCACGGCGTAGGCGATCTCGCCCACCGTCCCCTCCCCTCGGCCGAGCATCTTGGCGGCCCGTTGGAGGCGGCGTTCCAAGATCATCTTGGCGGGGGTCCTGCCGGTGAGCCGGCGGAGGCGGCGGTAGAGGGGGCTTCGGCCCATGGCGAGGTGATCCGCCAGGGCGTCGACGTGGAATTCCTCGTCGCCCAGGTGGGTTTCGATGATCCCCTCGACCCGTTCCAGAAGATCCCGGTCCACCGCCCGCATCCCATCCTCAGGACCCGTCGGGGCGGAGGCTGCCTCGCCGCCGGTTCCGGAGGAGGTGGGGGGCTCAGGGGAGCTGGGCTCCGTCGGGGCGGTTGGGGACGATGCGGAGGGATTCAGATCCCCGTCGATCGAGAGGATCGACTCGAGGAGCGATTCCCGGACCGACGCGTCGCCGCTCCGGTGGGCCACCGTCAATCGACAGGCGGCGTTCCTCAGCTCCCGCACGTTCCCCGGCCAGGGGTGCCGCGCCAGCCGCGCGACGGCCTCCGCCGGCGGCCAGGGACGGTCCGCGGTGGTGGCGCCGCCGATTCCGCTGTCCCCGAGGCGGCGCAGCTCCTGGTCGAGGAAGTGGTAGAGCAGCCGGCCGACGTCCCCGAGGCGTTCCCGCAGCGGGGGGATCGCCAGCTCGTAGGTGGCGAGGCGGTGGTAGAGGGGGGCGCGGAAGCTGCCCTCCGCCACCATGGCGGCGAGGTCGGCGTCGGTGGCGGCGATCACGCGGACGTCCACCTTCTCAGTGGTCTCGGTACCGACGGGCTGGATCTCTCCGCTCTCGAGGGCCCTCAGCAGGAGGGGTTGCACGGCGGGCGGGGTGGCCCCCACGTCGTCGAAGAAGAGGGTGCCGCCCCGGGCCCGCCGGAAGAATCCCTCCTGGACCTGGGTACCGGAGCGTCCGCCAAAGAGCTCGAGGGCGGCGGTCGCCGGGGAGAGGGCGGCGCAGCTCACCGCCAGGAACGGACCCCGCCGCGGGCTGGCGTCGTGGATCGCCCGGGCGACGAGATCCTTGCCAGTGCCCGAGGCTCCGCGCAGCAGCACCGGAACGTCGAGATCCCCCACCAACCCGAGCTCTTGCCGCAGGCGCACCATCGGGGCCGATTCCCCCACCAGGCCGAAGCTCGGCAGACCGGGGGACATGGGCAGTCCGAGGTGGAGCATCAGGACGACTCGGCGGCCGACTTCGAGCACCGTGCCCCTGGCCATGTCACCTCGGGTCAGGACCCGTCGCTGGTCGAGGGCGGCGCCGTCGATCTCGAGTCGCATGCGGCTGCCGGATCGGGTGAGGGCTAGGTCCCCGGCGCCCGGTCCGGGATGCATATGGATCGGACGGCGGGAGAGGTGGAGGTCCGCCAGGGGGCGCGCGCGGGTGGAACCCGGGGCGGCGAACCGTGGCTCCAGACGGGACAGCCGCGCCTCCAGCCCGGAGTAGAGCCCCGAGAGGGCCGACGTCTCGCCGACCCGCCGTGGGTCCGGGTGGGCGAGTATGGTCAGGGTCGGAACTTCGAGCTCGTCGGTTTCGAGCTCTTCGAATCCGAACGTGACCCGGGTCTCGCTCTGGGCATAGGGATCGCCGCTGCCGCTCTGAGAATGCTGCACAGGTCGGCATTTTAACGGAGGGGTGAATGGGGGCCAAACGACCGGCGGAGTCCTGCGTCTCAAGCTTGAGAACCTCGGGATGTCAGGGCTGAGATCGGGGTTCGGTCCGTACCGCCTTGATCCTTGCCCGTGAGCCTGAGCTCCCAGGCCCGAGTCGGCCACTCGGTTTGGCAGGGGGCGGCGGCCAAAGGCTTGATTCGAAGAGGTTTGTCAATCGTCGGGGGCCTGTGGAGGGGGTGGAGCTTCGCCGGGAGCGGCCGCGCCGGTGGACCTGGCGAGTGGACGCCTTGATAGACCTCCGGAGAGAAGAGTGCTGGTGTGGAAATTGCAAGGATCGATATCGAAAAGACCCCAAGACGGTCCCCATAAACGGCCCTTCGAGGTCGGGGGCCTACGTCGGAGAGCCTGCGATCCCGTGGGCCCTGCCCCCCCGTGGGTCGATGCATCGATGCCTTGTCCGTCGCCGAAGCCGCGACGGCCCGCCAAAACCTCTGGAGGACGTTCCGAAATGCACCCAAGACGAAACCCACGGCCGAGCCTCTTGCTCGTCTGCCTGGTCGCCGCCCTCATCCCAGCCCTTGCGATGGGCCCGGCGACGGCGCAGGGAAGTGACCTCACCGGCGACACGCCGCCCACCGTTCCCTATGTCTACGACGGCGATCTCCGCGATCTGCCGACGGTCCCGGAATGGCGTCCCGGCGATTCCATCAAGGAGATCCCGCGTCGCGAAGTCCGCCCGCCGCAGGTCACCGTCCCGGCGCCGCCGCCCCTGGCGGAGGACCCGTTGTTGGAGCGCCAGGACCAGGTCCGCATGAGCCGGCTCCAGCGCGCCTTCACCACGCCGGCGCTGAACTTCGCCGGCCAGGGGTACTCCGGCGTCAACCCGCCGGACACCGTGGGGGATATCGGACCCAACTACTTCATCCAGGCGATCAACGGCGGCGGCGGCGCCATCTACGCCGTCTACGACAAGACCAACGGTTCCCTGGTGGCGGGGCCCACCGCCCTCGACTCCCTGGGGTCCGGCCAGTGCGGCAGCGGCCTCGGCGATCCGGTGGTGCTGTGGGACGACCTGGCGGACCGCTGGCTGCTGTCGGAGTTCTCGAGCGCCGGCAACAACATCTGCGTCTACATCTCGCAGACCAGCGATCCGGTCTCCGGCGGCTGGTACGCCTACGCCTTCTCGTCGCCCCAATTCCCCGACTACTTCAAGATCGGCGTCTGGCCCGACGCCTACTACGTCGGGTCCAACGAGAATTCCCCCACCATCTACGCCTTCGACCGGGCGGCGATGCTGAACGGGCAGCCCGCTACGAATAACCGCTCGACCCTGCCGAGCCTCGGCGGCTTCGGCTTCCAACTCGTCACCCCGGCGACGGTCAACGGCAACACCCCGCCCCCAGCCGGCTCGCCGAACTACATGATGCGGCACCGGGACGACGAGTCCCACAATCCGGGCTCGGCCAATTCGTCGGAAGATTACCTCGAGATTTTCGAGTACACCGCCAACTTCAGCGGCTCTCCGACCTTGACCGGCCCCATCAGCATCCCGGTGGCGGAGTTCGACTCGACCCTGTGCGGGCTGACCTCCTTCAGCTGCATCCAGCAGCCCGGCACCGGCACCCGCCTCGATCCCCTCCGTGAGCCGATCATGTTCCGCCTCCAGTACCGGAACTTCCCCACCCACGAGGCCCTGGTGGGCACCTACTCCGTGGACGTCGGGTCCGATCGGGCGGGCATCCGCTGGTTCGAGCTGCGGCGCACCGGCGGTCCCTGGAGCCTCTACCAGGAGGGTACCTTCTCGCCGGGTTCAGTGAGCCGCTGGATGGGGGCCATCGCCCAGGATCAGGACGGCAACATCGCCGTCGCCTATAACTACGGCAGCTCCAGCGTCCACCCCGAGCTGCGCTACGCCGGCCGCCTCGCCGGCGATCCCCTCGGCACCCTGCCCCAGGGGGAGGTGCAGATCGTCGACGGCACGGCGTCGAACGCGTCGAACCGCTATGGGGACTACGCCTCCATGGGGGTCGACCCCTCAGACGGCTGCACCTTCTGGTTCACCGGCCAGTACAACGTCTCGTCCAACTGGACCACCCGGATCGCCGCCTTCAAGTTCGACGGCTGCGGCGGCGGCCCCACCAACACGGCCCCCGCGGTGACGATCTCGGCGCCGTCGGACGGCTCGACCTTCGACATCGGCACCTCGGTGAGCTTCGCCGGCAGCGCCAGCGACGCCGAGGACGGCAACCTGACCTCCTCCCTGGCGTGGACGTCGTCCCTCGACGGCGCCATCGGCAACGGCGGCTCGTTCTCCACTTCGGGCCTGTCCCAGGGCAGCCACACCATCACCGCCTCGGTCACCGACTCCGGCGGCGCCGCCGGATCGTCGTCGATCACCGTCGACATCGTGGATCCGAACAGCAACGGTCCCCAGACCGCCGTCTACGACGCCGGCCTCGGGGCGCCGAGGTGCTCAATTGCGGGCAGCTCCTGCGATTCCACGACCCTCCTCGAGGGCCGCGGCACCGTGGGGCCGGAGCAGAACCAGCCCAACACCCTGGACACCTGCACCGACGGCACCGCCGGCACCTACCAGAGCGACGAGTCGAACGAGCGCATCGTGGTCTCGACGTTGGCAGGCGGCGACTTCACTGCCGGCGCCACCGTGCAGGTGGACGTCTCCGTGTGGGCCTGGACCACGCCGAGCAACGACTCGCTGGACCTCTACTACGCCGCCGACGCCAACAACCCGTCGTGGACCTTCATCGCCACGCTGCAGCCCACGGCCGCCGGTCCCCAGACCCTGTCGGCCCAGTACACGCTGCCGACGGGCTCGTTGCAGGCGATCCGCGCCAACTTCCGGTACCAGGGTAGCGCCGCGCCCTGCACCACCGGCACCTACGACGACGCCGACGATCTGGTCTTCGCGGTGGGCGGCGGCAGCGCCAACACCGCCCCCAGCGCCTCCATCTCGGCACCCGCCGACGGTGCGACCTTCACGGTGGGGGATAGCGTCGGCTTCGCCGGCAGCGCCAGCGACGCCGAGGACGGCAACCTGACCGGGTCCCTGGCCTGGACGTCGTCCCTGGACGGCGCCATCGGCAGTGGCGGCTCGTTCTCCACCTCCGGCCTGTCGGTGGGTAGCCACGCGATCACCGCTTCTGTGAGCGACTCCGGCGGCCTGTCGGCCTCGGATTCGATCTCGTTGACGGTGAGCCCGGCGACCGGCGGCACCTGCGACCACGACGTGGACTTCGGCTCCGGCGCCGGCGGCTGGACCAACGGCGCCGACACCTGCACCACGGGCTCGTTCGTGGTGGGCACGCCGGACTCGACGGCGTGGCAGGTGGGTGGCGGCAACCCGGGGGCGGCGTACTTCACGCAGCCCAACGGCGGCGGCCTCGGCACCGACGACGTGGAC
>JBCDIS010000317.1:0-6398 GCA_038748685.1 Acidobacteriota bacterium
CTCGGCTCCCCCCTCGCCGGTTCGATCTCGCCCCCCCTCAGTCTCTCTCCAGTCCTCCATGGCCTACCCCTCCCGCCTTTCCGGCGGGAGGGGAATTTCTTTGTGCGCGTTGGTCAGGGCTCATGGAGGCGCAGAAGGCCCCTGCCACACGCATCGGAACCCTTGGCAGTCCGCCCGCGTTGACACCAGGCAAGACTCACGGCGGGTGGCCAGCAGGTCCCCCGCCGGGCTCGCCCACGAACCGCCCCGGACCACCCGAAGATCCTTCGCCCCGGTCGCCACCGGATCCTGGAGCAGATGACGCCCACGATAGGCCTTGGCGGACCAAGGATCCCGACACCATTCCCAAACACCGCCGGATTGGATCAGAGTTCCATAGGGACCCACCACGGCATTGTAGTCCTCCCGGGAAGGCGGTCCGGAAGCAAAGGGAGCGAAGCAGGCCCGCTGCGGCGTCGGCGGAAGATTCCCCCACGCATAGCGCCAGCCCTCCGTCCCGCGGGCGGCCGCCTCCCACTGAGCTTCGGTGGGCAAGTCCAGAGAGGCCCATCGGCAGAAGGCCGACACCTCCTTCCAGGTCACCCCAACGACCGGGCGGTTCGGATCGCCCAACCCAGGTTCGTCCAGAAACGGCGGCCCGGAGACCCCAGAGTTGGCGACAAATCGAGCGTATTCAGCGTTGGTGACCGGGAATCGGGCGATCCAAAACGGCGATAGGAGGACCGTGTGCTCAGGGGAGGCGTCGCCGGAGCCCCCGGTGCCGAGCTCGATCTCGCCACCGGGAACCTGGACGAAGTCCATTCCGGTTCGCGGATGGGTCTCGACCTCGAAGTCGGGTTCCACAGTGGTAGATCGAGACGACCCTTCCTCCGCCTCCACAGGCCGGGCCGAGTTTGACTCGGTCTGAACGGCGACGGCGGGGCGGGGCGGCACCCGCCGTGGCGACGGACGAGGATCTGGATTCTTGGACGGAGGCGCGGGCCGCGGCGCCGGCCGAGTCTTCGGAATTGGAGGTCCTTCGGAACTGAGCGGCTCCGGCGTAGTCTGCTCCAGACCCTCGGGCCTGGGCCGCCCCTGCGACACCACCTCCGACTCGGCCGGGGGTGCGGGCCGAGGCGGGGTTTCGACGGAATCAGCCCGCGAACGGCGGAGACCGTCCACCGATTCAGGAGTCGATCTCGGGATCGGCTTTTCGCGGTCCCTTTTCACGTCCGGGCCTCGGCAGGTCAGGCGGGGATGACCAAAAGCGGCATAGGCAAGCCAGGTTCCTTCCCCTTCCTGTCGGGTCGCGCGGCGCGCCGACGCCATGGATTCCGCCAGGGGCAGTCCGTTCAGGAATTCCCGATAGAACACCCGACTGAACTCGAATGCTTTCCTGTCTTCTATCAACCACTGCGCTCCAACAAATGCGCTCGCCCCCGCCTTCAGGAACCGGGCGGTCCAGCCGCCGTCACCGGTCAGGGAGAATCCCCGCCTGCCGGTATAGCAACCGTTGAAGAAGACAAAGGGGGCCCTTCGCCCCAATCGCTTTGCAAGTCCCGTCAGATGGTAGGGCCGGAGGGCGTCGGCGCCCTCCGTTCGGATCGCCGAATCGTCGGCGGTGGATCCCTGGAAGTCTTGGCCCCTGCCTGAAAAATGAAAGAGGTCGAAGGTTCCAGATTCAAAGGCCCCCAGAATTGCCTCCACCTTTGCAGGTATTCGGCGCACCCGATATCCCCTCCTCTCGAGGGACATCAGGAACTCGACTTCCCGCTCGGGATAGCTGAGTGTCGGGGTCTGCGGCGCGACCACGGCAATGGATCGTACCGACAGCTGCGGGGGGCTCCCCAATAGCTTGGGGGTCTGCTGCCCGAGGGGCCATTGGGTCAGGTTGAAGAGCTCGCAGAGGAAAGGGGGAGGCGACTCGGAATCTTCCCCGATGTCCCCCCCCTCCAATTGGATCATTTGCCATGGGATCCAGGGCTCTTCGGACAAGATTCGAACGTTCCCAACCTGGTCTCGACGGCGGTAGAGGAGCTTCCGCAGGCTGGGGGGCAGCAAGTCCTCGGCCAGTGAGCTGCCTTGGCCCCTCAGCTCCCGTTCGACACGTGCGCAGTAGCCGGGGGAGCCCACCTGGCCGGACGACAAACCGACCCGTGCGGCGGACTCCAGGCGTTTCGAGATTTCCTGGAAACGGGCGAAGGGCTCCAGCCGCAGCGCCACCGGACCGAAACGCAGGTAGTTGATCCCCAGGGAATCCGCCCGAAGCTCGAAGGTCAGGGTCTTCTGATCGGAAGCCAACCGAACAAGAACATCGAGATCCACCTTGGGGTCCGAAGGACCCGTCAGGGTACGCGGTCGAGCGCTCGGTTCCTCGGATCCCACGGGATTCCGCGAAGCACCCAAGTCCTCTCCGACCACCGTCACGTGGACCCCGAGGTGTTGGGGGCAAGAGCCTGACCGCAGGTGCGGCAGAAGTTCCAAGCCACATCGTTGACGTGTCCGCGGCCGCAGAGACGGTGCCGCGAGGAGTCCCTGGGCAGGGAGCACTGCGGGCAGACCGGATGGTTCCCCACCGGGCTGCCGCACAGGACGCAGCTCTCGATTCCCTCGATCTTGGGCTTTTGATGGGCCTCCTCTTCGAACCAGGTCCAGTAGTTGCCCGCTTGAATTTGCCGATAGTCCTCCGACTCTGCCCAGTGGACAATCGCTGCCGCCCGCTTGACCGGTTCGGGGTGGGTTGTGAACGCCTCCATGTCCCACTTCACCAACTTGGCCCAGAACGAGTCCTCTTCTTCATCGAACCGCCGAACTTGGGCCAGAAACTGGCTGGCATCGAACTCGTGATGGTACCTGCGGGGTACCCCCGCTAGGCGTGCCATGCAGGAGGCGATCACTTCGGGATCCCCTAGGGCCAGCAGGGCAGCCCGATCCGCGGTGTACTCCGAAGACCGGTACCAAGACAGCAGAGCATGGGAGATCCCTGCTTTGACGACGGCCGCGGGGGCGATGGCGGTGAGGGGCGCAAAGGCCTCGCTACAGAGGGCGAGGCCCACCTGCCGGTAGAGCATGTGCTCACAGAGAACGTGGGCCAGCTCGTGTGCAATGATGGCCTCCAACTCCCGGTCGTTCATGAGGTCCACCAACTCGCTGGTCAACAGGATCGAGAACTCCTGGACCCCGAAAGCGAAGGCGTTGATGCCACCCTGGGACGTGACGTACGCCCGGGGAGGGTTCATCCCGAGCCGCTCCGCGGTCTTCTGGACCATGAGCCACAGGCTGCGCAGTTGGTGACTCCCGAGCTCGACGCTCCGGTGGGTCTGCATGGCCCTGAACTTCTTCTCGAATTGGAGGTGGCGAACCTTCTTGATCAGAGTCGGAAGTACCGGCACGCTGGCCAAGGCGTCCATCGCCTTGCGATCCAGGGGATGGGCGAAAGCGCGGGGATGGATCTGGTGTAAATCGATTGTCGACATGGCGCCACCCCCTCAGTTCCCGCCCGCAACCGGGACCACCTGGGTACCCGCCAAGAAATCCCCGAGCCGTCGTCCCCGGTCGCTCGCGATGACCATCATCGTGTCGATGGCCACCAGCATCAGGAAAAACCCCTCGACGGCGATCTTCGCCAGGGGGACGATCATCAAGAAGATCAAGACCAAGTAGTAGCTGTTACGGGTCAGGGCTTGGACGTTGCTGGCGGCTTCAGCGGTTTGAATGTCCACCACCCGCATGCTGCCGATCCGCTTGCCGAGGCTGAAGGACCCGGAGTTCAGATCCCGAGACGCCACCACCGCTAGCATCAGGGGCACCCAAAGCAACCCGAGGAGCCCGCCGAACGCGAGGCCGACCGCGGTGAAGAACCCCGCTGCCATCGAATAGGCGAGGAACTCGATTCCCGACCCCAGAAGACGCCGGGGGGTACTCGCCTTCGGCAGGTTCCCCACCCTCGCCAAGGGGGAGCCCACGGGTCCTCGGGACACCAGGGCTCCCGGCTTCGCCGCCGGCGGATCGCCCGCTGATCGAGGGAAAGCACCCGGGCAACCGCAGCTCTCTCCAGAAACACGCTTCGCCCCACAAGACGTACAGAAACCTGCCATGTGTTCTCCTTCGACGACTAGGACCCGAGGGTCCCATTCCATGGGATGTGATCTTCGGACGTTCTTTTGAGGTCGCGCGAAGCAGCCGCCGAGGGTCTCACTGCCGCCGCGAAAACTTCTCGGGACGTTCGGTCCGGCGAGAGGATCCAGGCCGTCGGCCGGCGGGACGTCTTCGTCGATCCCGTGCGGTCGTCCTCGACACGGCACGCTTCAGCACGGTGAAGACCGGGAGTCCCACCGGATGCAGGGCGGCGCTGGGGCCACTCGACTGCGCCATGAGCCAGGGCTACGGCACCGTCGACGGGGCGGCAATGCTGGGCCGCGCAACGCTCGTGTTCATCCGCCCCTCCGCCCTACCTTCGATCGGGACTGCATCGATCGTCACCGCGCGCCAGCGGAGGCGTTCCAACCCTGGCCCCGGGTCATCCACCGGGCCAGGGCGTCTGTCCCTTCGTCGCGGCTACTCCGTCGGCCACGGGTGCAGTCGACGGACCCCGCCGCCCCCGAACGACGGCCCCAGGCCCTTCAGGGCGCTCTTCAACGTCTTCTGGACGTAGTCACCCACGTCCACGCCCTGCTCCCGGGCCTTGAGCCGGACCTCCGCCGCCAGCTCCGCCGGCAGGTAAACCGGCTGCGCTTCCGGGGGGCCGTCGGTCAGCTGGTTGAAGTCTTCCGGCAGATCCTCCGGCTGCCCCATGGCGTAGACCGCCGGATCCCCCAGCAGCACATAGCCCCGGGCGTCGGCGTAGCCGGTCCAGTGGCGGCCGAGCTCCGCCATGTTCACAGGGAGCCCGTTGCGCACCGCTTCGAGCATCGGTGTCAGGTGGCTACCGATCTGCGCCGCCCGCTGGAATAGGGGCAGCATCGCGTGGCCGATCCGGAAACCCTTGAGAAGTCGGACTTGGGCGTCGACGAAGCTGCGGGAGCCCTCCATCATCCGCCCCTCGTGGAACCAAAGGAAAGAGTGGGTCCAGCCCCGATCGACGTGCCCGAGGATCGCGAGGGTTCCGAGGGACAGCATTTTCTGGGGCAGCCTGGCGAGGAAAGGTGTCGTGGTGAGGGTCTCCAACTCCGTGGCCAGAACCTCGGCCTTCCGCTCAGCCCCTTCCTCGTCTCGGAAGACCCGCTCGTGGGGGTATTCGTTGAAGACCGGCATGCCAGCACCGAAACAGGCCACGAGGGTTGCGACCAGCCCGTGAAGAGGTAGGGTGTCGGGATCCAGATGCTGGAAATCGTCCGCGGTCACCGCGCCGTCGGGGCACGTCAGCGCCCCCTGGCGGGTTCGCTGGTCCGGGCTGCCGAAATCTTTCTCGACTCCGTGGGCGGCGGCGATCAGTACTCCCGGCGCCGCCCCCCCATCCCCGAGCATCAGGTTCCGAAGCTCCTCCGCCGTGCCCCGCTCCCCCCGCCGTTCGTCGATGTTCCAGCCCGTCTTCTCGGGGATCTTCTCGACCAGCGGGTCTACTAAGCCGGCGGAAAGCTGCTCCAGCGCGTCGTCCCCCTCCTGCTCCACGGCGAAGAGCCCCAACCGCCGCTGGCGACGGACGCCCTCCCGTTCGGCGGAAACCACGGCTCTGGCGTAGCGTCCATAGTCTTCGAGATCTTCGAAGTAGAGCCGGCCCACGACGTGATTCACCGACAGCGCGTACTGGACATCAAAGGGAATCTGCTCCGGGGAGCCGACGATGAGGATGTAATACGGGACCTTGTCGGGGTCGATGATCCCCGGCGCCTCTTCGAGTGTTTCGTAGATGAAACCCGAGGCCGGCTTTCGGGGGTCACCGTCGTAGATCTGGAAGAAGTAGCGGTCCTTCGCCTCGTCGCTACGGAAATCCGTCAGCTCTTGGAGTTGCCAGAGCACTCCCCGCTGCTCCTCCTCCAGCGCGCAGACGATCCCCCAGCCGGTTTCTGCCAACGCGTGGGGATCCACGTCCGACGGTAGCCCCCGGTGGCGCTTCGCCCGTTCCAGGAGCCCCGAATCTTCCGACCGACGGCTGACGTCGGCGCTCTCCAACCAGGACTTGGCGAGGGCCTGGAGTCGGAGGCGGGTGGCGAAGGCCCCCCCGTCCCGGCGAGCACCTCCCCCGCGGCGATCCGTTCGGGGGGCGGACAACGACCTTCCGCCGGCCGGACCCGCCCCCACCGCGGCGGCTACGGCCCTGCGATGCTCCTCCGCAATGCGGCGTTTCTCTTCGGCGTGAGGATCCCCAGTCGAGGGCTCGTCGCCGCCACCCGGCAGAGGGTGGTTTCCCCCCGAAGCAGACTGTGGATCGGCGTTCGGTTCCGGTTCGCCGATCGGTTTTCCGTCGTGCCAGAGCTCCC
>JBCDIS010000318.1:0-6328 GCA_038748685.1 Acidobacteriota bacterium
CACCCCGGCGGTTCCCTCCGCCTCGGTGACGAGGTTTGGCAGGACGGCGATCGATTCGTTCCCCCCCACCGCCGGGGCGTGGGTTTCGTCTTTCAGGATGCCGTTCTCTTCGAGCACCTCGATGTACGGCGGAACGTCGAGTTCGGAGCCCGGCGGGGCGGCGGCCGAACCGGCGACAGGGCGATGGGGGGGGCGGATCCGAGGGCCCAGGCCGCCCGAGCAATAGAGATGCTGGGGATAGGCGCCCTGGCGGACCGCGCGCCGGAAGGACTTTCCGGCGGAGAGCGGCAGCGGGTCGCCATCGCCAGGGCCCTGGCCGCCGGCCCCCGTCTCCTCCTGATGGACGAGCCCCTGGCGTCCCTCGACCGGGGCCGCCGACGGGAGATCTTGCCCTATCTGGAGGCCTTGCCGACGGACTACGGGATCCCCCTTCTCTATGTGAGCCACGCGACGGACGAAGTCGCCCGGCTGGCGGACCACCTGGTGGTGCTGGAGGACGGCGCGGTGAGCGCGGCGGGCCCCCTGGGGGAGTTGCTGACCCGCCTCGACCTCCCGCTGTCGCGGGGGGACGATGCCGAGGCTCTGGTGGAGGCGGTGGTGGCGGGCGTCGACCCCGACTATCCCCTCAGCTGGCTCGACTCGTCGGCGGGGCGATTCACGGTCCCGCTTCTGGATCTGCCGGAGGGCAAGGCGGTGCGCCTCCGGATCGCCGCCCGGGATGTGAGCCTGACCCTGGGGCGGCAATCGGGGACCAGCATCCTCAACATCTTCCCGGCGGTGGTGGAGGATTTGGTGTCGGACGCACCGGGGCGCACGACGGTGCGGCTTTCGGCGTCGGGGGTGACGATCCTCGCCCACGTTACCCCGCGGTCAACGGCGGATTTGGAGCTGGCCCCCGGGAAGGGGGTCCACGTGCAGGTCAAAGGGGTGGCGGTTCTGTCTTGAGCTCCGTCAGCCCCGCGGCCACAGGTCCGCGCGGTGCGGCGCCCCCGTCTCCCGCAGGAGGGTTTCGGCCCGCGCGGCTTGGTCGGGGCGGGGCACCTTCGAGAGGTGCCCCAAGAGCCAGGCGGCGTGTGCGGAGTGGAACCGCAAGCCCAGGCCATCGGCGGCGTCGAGACTCTTCAGCCACAGAGCCTCCGCCTTGCGCTGGCGTCCGCCGAGGCGGTGTAGCCAGCCGCGGTACAGCCATGCCGCCGGCTTGGCGATGGGGAAGAGCCAGGCGAGCTGACGAAGGTACTTGCAGATGCGTCGAGCGTCGGCGAACAGAGCTTTCCGCTCGACCCCCGCCTCTCGGTGACCCTCGGTCTCCAGCAAGACGAAGACGATCTCCGCCAGCTCCCGATAGGTCACCAGGAGGCCGTGGGAGGTGGGCAGACCGGCGTCGCCGATTCCGGCGATGACCTCGGAAGCCTTGGCGTAGGCGGTGGGGAGGTCGCCGCGGTGCCAGGCTGCGGAGGCGAGGACCCCCTGCTGGCTGGACACCATGACCCAGTCCGCCGCCGAGTCCTCACGGGCGAGGGCCCGCTGCGAGCCCTGCTCCGCGGCGTCGACGTCCCCCAGCAGGAGGTCCGCGAAGGCGACCCCCGCCAGGGCGTGGTGGCCGACCTGTCCGTGTCCGCTGGCTTCTGCCTTGTCCCTTGATTCCGCGTAGAGGTCCCGGGAGGCGGCGAAGCCGCCGGTGATCTCTTCATAGTTGGCGAAGGCGTTGAGACTCATCAGCTGGAGCTCCCGCTCGCCGAGGCGGTCGGCGGCGGCCTTGGCCATCTCCAGGTCGGAGAGGACCCTCTCGAATGCCCCGAGTCCGAGGTTCTGGATGGCGTTGTAGAAACGGGCCTGGGCGGTGGCGAGGGGAGCTTCGAGCTGCCGGCCGGTGTGGATCGCCAGACGCCGGTAGCGCCGGGACAAACGCCCGAGCCCCAGGATCGAGTAGAGGAACGAGATTCCGGAGTAGGCGGTGACGCGGGTGGCGGATTCGGGGACCCGTTCCGCCAGGTTGACGCGGACGAGCAGGGAGTGGAGGGTGCGTTCCGGCTGCTGGCCGAGGTAGTAGATCGACGCCAGGCGATCAAAGGAGAGGGCGGCCTCTTCGGTGCGTTCGGCGGCGTCTCCTCGGTCCCTGCGGGGTCCCCACAGGTTGTGTCGCACCTGCCGGCCGACCTCCCTCAGGGTGCTGACGCCGAGGCGCCAACCGTCGGCGGGAACGGGCCGGCCCGCCGCGTCGGTGGCGGACTCGAGCTGCCGCCGACTGCGCTGGTAGTTGCCGAGGCCATAGTGGGCGTAGCCGAGCTGACGGTGCCAGCGGGCCAGCTTGACGGCGGTGGGGGGCTCGGGCGCCGCGGCCGTCTGCGGGGTGGTGTCCAGGTCGGTGTCGGTGGGCAGGTGGACCTCGCCTTCGGCGTCCACCGTGGCGGCGGCGGGGTCCACCCCGGCGAGGGTCAGCACCTGGTGGAAGTACACCGCGGCTTCCCGGTGGACCCCCTGCCGCGCCGCCACCTCCCCCGCCTTTTCCAGCCACTCGAGGGCCTTGACGCGGTCGCCGGCCCTGCTCCAATGCTCCGCCAGCCGCGGGTATCCGCCGGGGTCGTCGTCGGCGGTTTGCTCCAGCCAGCCGGCGATTCGACCATGGAGCTGGCGGCGCTGGGACGGCGCCAGCAGGCCGTAGACCACCTCCCTGGTCACCGGATGCTGAAAGCTGTAGTGGTTGCGGTCCCCGGGGGCCTGGAGGATCTCCAGCCGCACCATGTCGTCCAGCTGCCGTGCCAGATCGGCGGGCTCGGGATCGAGGGGGTGGACCTGCCGGAGGCTGTCCAGGTCGAAACGTCGGCCGAGGGTGCTGGCGACCTTGAGGCTGAGCTGGTGGGAAGGGCCGAGGCGGTCGATCCTGCTGGTGACGACCCCCTGGACCGTATCCGGCACTCCGGCCGCGGCGAGCTCGCCGGCGTCGAGGGTGAGGTCGCACCGACCGTCCTCGATCCGCAGCACCCCCCGGTCCCGCAGGGCGTACACCAACTCTTCGGTGAACAGGGGATGCCCCTCGGCCTTGTTTCGCACCAGCCGGGTGACGGCGTCCGGCAGGGCTTCCACCCCAAGCTTGGAGCAGGCCAGGGCGACGGCCTCTTCGGGGGGAAGGGCTTCGAGCCGCAGCCGTTCGGTGCCCGAGCCCTCCAGGAGGCGGCCGGCCGCCTGGGGCAGCTCCCGCTCGGGGACCGGGCGGGTGGCCAGCACCAGCAACAAGCCCTCGCACTGCCGGGCCATGGTCTCCGCCAGGGCCCAGGATGGGGAGTCGAGCCATTGGGCATCCTCCAGCACCACCACCGAGGTGCCCTCGGGGGCGCTGCGGAAGAGGTGGACTAGAAGATCCCGGGTTCCTTCGGCGCGGCCTTCCGCGCTCATCCCGCGGGTGACGTCGTTCTCTTCGGCCTTGAAGCCGAGGATCGGCCCCAGCAGCGGAACCCAGGAACGCTTCGGGCTGTCGCCGCAGAGGGCTTCGAGGCGGCGGACGGGATCGTCGACGGAGTGGGCCCCCGATCCGTCGCCACCGCCTTCGAGGTGGAGAAGGCGACGGAAGATCGACCGCCAGGCGTAGAAGAGCGTCCGCTGATCCAGGGCGTCCGCGCCCCCCACCAGGCAGCTGGCCTTTGCGGCCCAGGCGCGGGCCTGGAAGTCGAGCACCAACTTGCTCTTGCCGATACCGGCCTCCCCCTCGATCACCACGACGCCCCCGGACCCGTCTTGGACGAGCAGCTCGAGGGCGGCGGCAAGCCGCTGGGTCTCGGCCGTGCGGCCCACGAGATCGATCCGCTTGCCGGCGCGGCGATCCTTGACGCCGAGGGGGCGCCAGACCGGTACGGGGCGGCTTTTCCCCTTGAGGGTCAGGGGGGAAAGCTCGTCGAAGGCCACCCTCTGGCGGGCCGCGAACCGGGTTGGGCCGTCGCTGAGGATGCCGTCCCCCGACGCCACCATCAGCCGCGCAGCCAGGTTGACGACGTCCCCCACCAGAGCAAACTCCCGCTGATCCGCGCCGCCCCGGAGACCGTTGAAGACCCGGCCCGTGGCGACGCCGATGCCGGCACCGAGCCCGAGGTCCGCCAGCAGTCGGCGCATCCGTAGGGCCGCCAGGAGGGCGCGGAGGGCGTCGTCCTCATGGCTGTGAAGGGCGAGCCCCCAGCCGGCGATGACCACCGTGCCCTTGTCGTCCACCAGCGCCTGGGTGATGGAGCCGCGGTAGTGGTAGCACGCCTGCTGGACCGCTCGTATTGCGTCCTGAGCCTTGGGGAGGGCACCTTCGCCCCCGTAGTCGAGGCCGCGGACGTTGAGGAACAGCACCGTCACCTGTCGGTATTCCGCCAACCACTGGAGCTGACCCGCGTCGAGGTGGGCTTGGACCGCCCGGGGGACGAAGGAGCGGAGCACCAGCTCCGGCAGGGCCCCGGAGGGTTCCGGGGAGGCGGCCGGGGGCGGGGCGGCGGAGGACGTCAACAGGGCGAAATCCGGAGCCGCCGGAAGGGGTCGAAGCTCGTCGGGGTTCCCCAGGTGGCGGTGGACGCTCGGTCCGAGGACCACCCTCCCGGGATCGGCGAGGGACTCCGCACGGGTGGCTTCGTGGAGCGGCGGGCCGGTGACCAGCAGCTCCCAGCGGCCGTCGTGGCCGCCCACCACCGCGGCCCAGACCTCGCCGGCCCCCACCCCGACCCGCAGGCGGAGCCCGCCGTCCAGCTCCGCCGGCAGATCCTCCATGGCGGCCTGGAGCTCGAGGCCGCAGCGGGCGGCCCGCATCGCCGCCCCGTCGAGGCCGTCGCCGTGGGTCTTTGCGCCGTCGAGGCCGTCGCCGCCGTCCCACAGGGCGACGACGGCGTCCCCCGCGAACACCAAGACCTCCCCCCCGTGCTGGTGGATCCGGTCCACCAGTCGCCCGAAGCAGGCGTTTAGGGAGTCCTTCACCAGCTCCGCCCCTGCGGCGCCCCGGCGGGCGAGGCGCTCCGCGAAGGGGGTGAAGCCGGTGAGGTCGGCGAACAGGATGGCGGCCCCGAAGCGTCGCTCCACCGGGCCGTCCGGTGGGGTGTCCGCCTCCAGCAGGCGCCTTCGCACCACCGGCGGTACAAAGGACCGCAGGCGCTGCTCGGCGCTACGGAGGGAGTCGCTGCTCGATGGCTCCGTCATCGGCTCGTCGGTCCGGTGGGTGACGGTTTCAGCCTTCGGAACCGCCGAAGAGGATGGCCCCCAGGGACTTGCCCGAAGCCAGCCAGATCGTCACGACCTCGTAGAGGATCACGGTGGTGTAGGTCACCACCAGCCAAACGAAGACGGCTTCCACCGGCAGCTGGTTCCAGGCGGTGATGAACAGCCCCATCATGGCGTCTTTCTGGTAGCCCCACCAGCCGTAGGGGGAGGCCAGGGACGCTTCCCAAACCACGCTCACCAGGGTGACGAGGAGAAAGGTGAAGCTGAAGGCCCGCCAATTGATGAAGTCCTTCGTGGAGCGGTAGAAGCCGGCGGAGGGAACGAGGGCGGCCCCCAGCAGGTAAGCCCAGTAGAGGGGGAAGCCCTGCGGGTCGCCGGAAACGAATTTTTTGAAGATCCACGCCGCCGCCAGGAGCACCAGGGCGATCACCACGGAGGCCGCGTGGAACTGCAGCAGCCCCCCGGCGTTCTGGTAGTCGTCGTGGCCGTGGGGCTTGTTGTAGCGGTCCATCCACACTTCGTCGGCCCAGATGTAGAGCAACAGCACGAAAAGGAAGCCGGAGAGGTAGAAGATGTATTCCTCGATCGGCACCCCGCCGCCGCGCCCCGGGATCTCGATGCCCAGGATCGCGCCGGAGTTCTCGAACGTGAAGAAGGAATTGGCGAACAAAAGGTCGAGGACGACGCCCAGGGGCAGCAGGATCGCGAGGGTCAGGCCGAACGCCTTGCGCTGGATCTTGTATTCGGTGTGGAGGCAGAACCAGAGCAGCAGGTAGGCCAGCGGGATGATCCACAGCAGGAGGCTGTAGGTGTAGCCGAGGGGCGAGGGGTCGTCGGCGAAGTTCGGAGGGGTGTAACCCTCCCGGACCCGGAGTAGGGTCACGGCCGACGGCAGGACCAGAACGAAGATCAGCTGGAAGAAAACTAGAGACGGATGCAGCAGCTTGGAGCGCAGCTCGCGGTGGCGATCGTGCGCGCTCGCCGTCGGGCCTTCGGGCATGGTGTCCTCCTTCAAAGGGCGGGGGCCGCGGGGCAACCTTGAGCGAGAACAGCGAGAGGTTCAAGAAGAGATAAGAGGGATAAGAAATGCTAACACGGCCCGGTTCGAGGCACCCCGGACCGGCCCAGGACCCGTGTAAAGGTCCGG
>JBCDIS010000319.1:0-6307 GCA_038748685.1 Acidobacteriota bacterium
CCGACCCGAGATCGAAGCGACGGTGGTCGAGGTTCTGGTGGAAAGCGGTGAGCAGGTGGAGAAGGGGCAGGTCCTGGTTCGCCTCGACGCCGCTGCCCTCCAAGACCAGCGGCGCCAGGCCGAGGCCAGCGTCAAGCTCGCCGAAGCGCAGGCGAGGGAGGCGCAGGCTCGGGTCGTCGAACTGGAGGCCCAGGCCAAGCGCTGGCGCCAGCTCGCCGAGGAGGAGGTGGTGAGCCGGCTCGACCTCGAGACCCTGGAAGCGAGGCTGGAGGCCGCCCAGGCCAGCGCCCAGTCGGCGACGGCGCGGGTCGAGCAGAACCGCGCCAGCGCCGACGAGCGACGGACCCGCCTGGCGTTTGCGGAAATCCGGGCGCCGATTTCGGGCCGGGTCGGCCAGCGCCGGGCCGAGCCGGGCCTGCGTGTCGGCACCAGCAGCGAGCTCTTCGTGATCGGCGACCTGAACCGGGTACGGGTGGAGGTCCCGCTCACCGAGGGCATGCTGTCGAGGCTTCAGGAGGGCATGCCGGTTCGCCTCGCCTCTGACGCCTTTGAGCCGGCGATCGAGGCGTCGCTGACGCGGATCTCGCCCTTCCTCTCCGAGGGGAGCTTCTCGACCGTCGGCGAGATCGTGGTGGACAACCCCGAGGGCAAGCTGCGGCCCGGCATGTTCGTCACCGTCGACGTGCTCTACGGCGAGAGCGAAGAGGCGACGCTGGTGCCGTCAAGCGCATTGTGGGAAGACCCGCGAACCGGCGAGACGGTGATTTTCGTGGTCGACACCTCCTCCGGCGCCCCCGGCGCCGAGCTCGGAGCCGCAGCGTTGCCCCTGGAGCGTCGCACCACCTCGGTGCAGGCCGAGGGTCGGGAGACGGTCGGGGTCACGGGCATCTCCCCGGGGGAGTGGGTGGTGACGGTTGGTCACCAACTGCTCGACGGAGACTCTCCCGAAGCGCGGGTGCGCGCCGCCCCCTGGGAGCGGGTGCTCGCGCTGCAGAGTCTCCAGGAGGAGGACCTCCTCGAAACTTTCATGGACAAGCAGCGTCGCCTCGCCCAGACCTACGGCGCCCAGCCCCCTTCGAGCGACGAATTCGCCGCCGCAGCGCGGGGTCGGGGGGACCGGCCATCGCCGTCCACCCGCCGGGCGGTGGGAACCGCCCCCGCCGCCGACTGAGGGAGACCAGGACATGGCATCGATCTCCAAGCTCTCGATCGGCCGTCCGGTGGCGACGGCGATGCTCTACCTGATTCTGATCACCGTCGGGCTGGTGTCCTTCCGCAGCTTGCCCGTGGACCTCCTGCCGGCGGTGGAATTCACCCAGCTCACGGTGAGCGTTGGCTATCCCAACGTCGGGCCCGAGGAAGTCGAGAAGCTCATCACCGACCCGATCGAGAATGCGGTCTCCGGGCTGCCCAACCTCGAATCGGTGACGTCCAGATCTTCCGAGGGTCGCAGCCGGGTGCGGCTCACCTTCGGTCAGGGCAGCAACATCGACGAAGCGGCCAACGACCTCAGGGCGGCCCTCGACCGAATTCGTGACGAGCTTCCCGTGGAGGCCGACCCGCCGCGGATCTGGAAGCTCGACCTCGACAACATCGAGGTCGTCAGCCTGGGGGTGACGTCCACCCGCGACCTCGAGGAAACCACCAGGATCCTGGAGAACGACCTCTCCCGGCGCTTCGAGCAGATTCGAGGCGTCGGCGCCATCGAGCTGCGGGGCTCGATCGCGAGGCAGATCCGCGTCGAGCTCGACCGCGACCGGCTGGCGGCGACGGGGCTGACCGCCCTGGACGTGCGCGACGCGCTGGCGCGGGAAAACGTGACCCTGCCCGGCGGTAACGTCAAGCGTGGTCTGCAGGATCTCTACGTGCGCTCGATGGGGGAGTACGGCGATCCGTCCGAAGTGGCCGCCACCGTCGTCGGCGAGCGGGACGGCCTGCCGATCCGGGTGCGGGACATCGCAGAGGTGCGGGACGACTACGAGGACGTGGTCTACCTCTCCGAGATCAACGGCATGCCGGCGGTGGAGATGCGCCTGCAAAAGCAGAGCGGCGCCAACACGGTGGAGGTGGCGCGCAAGATTCGCGAGGAGGTGGCGAGGGTCAACGCCGAGCGGGACGATCTGCATCTCACCGTGGTGATCGACCAGAGCGAATTCATCGATCAGTCAATCGCCAGCGTCCAGACCTCGGCCCTCTGGGGCTCCCTGCTCGCCGTCTTGGTGCTCTACCTCTACCTTCGCAACCGTTCGAGCACGGTGATCATCGCCTTCTCGATCCCCATTTCGGTGATCTCGAGCTTCAGCCTGCTCTACTTCGGTGGCCTCACCCTCAACCAGATGACCTTCGGCGGCCTGGCCCTCGGCGTCGGCTTGATCGTCGACAACGCCATCGTCGTACTCGAAAGCATCGTCAGGAAACGGGAAGAGGGGGGCCTCGAAAGCGTCACCGCCGCGGAGGTCGGCGCCCGCGAGGTGTCCGGCGCCATCGTCGCCTCGACCCTGACAACCTGCGTCATTTTCCTGCCGGTGGTGTTCACCAGCACCACCAGCGGTCGTCTCTTCCAGTCGCTGGCGCTGGTGGTGGTCTTCGCCCTGGCTTGCTCGCTGCTGGTGGCGCTGACCCTGGTGCCGATGCTCGCGGCGCGCTTTCTACGGACCGGCGGGGAAGGCGACGGGGTGACGCAGGGCGGTCTCTTCGCCGCGGTCGAAGCATGGTATGTCCAGCGGCTGCGGGCCGCGGTGCGCCACCGCGGTCGCGTGTTCCTCGCCACCGCCGCCGCCCTCGTCGCGGCGCTCGTCTTCTGGCCGCGCATCCCGGTGGAGCTATCTCCGCAGACCGACGCCGACGAGATCGACGTCGAGATCGAGATGGCCCAGGGCACCAACATCGCCGTGGTGCGGGAGTACCTGACGGAGCTCGAAACCATCACCCGTGAGGTGCTGCCGCCCGGGGTCGTGAAGGTGATCTCCAGCAAGGTGCGCGGCGGCAACGCCGAGGTGGAGATGAAGCTCGTCTCGCAGGACCAGCGGTCGATGTCGAGCTCGCAGCTCGCCGACCTGCTGCGCCGGTCGGTCACCGGCCGGGTCCCCGGTGCCGAGATCGAGATCGACGCGCAGCCGGGGCTCTGGGTGCTGCGTCGCATTTTCAGCTCGGGGGGCGGCGATTCGGCGGTGGAGATCGAGCTGAGGGGCCACAGCCTCACCCGCACCGACGCCATCGCAGCGGAGGTACGGCGCCGGATGGAGGGCGTCGCCGGCATCGCCGACGTGCGGGTCAGCCGTCGCGAGGGCCGCCCCGAGGAGCGCCTCCACTTCGACCGCGAGCGGATCGCCGAGCTGGGCCTGACCGTGGCCGAGGTGGCGCGGACCGTCCAGGCCAACGTCGGCGGGCTGGAGGCCGGCCGATTCCGGGAAGACGGTGACGAGATCCCCATCGTCGTGCGTCTGCGCCCCGAAGATCGTCTGGTGGGTCAGGACCTAGGGAACATCAGCCTGCGGACGCCCGGAGGAAGTACCGTGCCCCTCACCGCCGTCGTGCGACGGGAGCGGGGCCGGGGCCCGGCCGAAATCGAGCGGGTGGACTCGCAGCGGGTCACCTACATCCGGGCCAACCTCGAAAGCGGCGAAGCCCTGGGGGACGCGGTCGAGAGGGTGCGGGCCGAGCTGAAGGATGTTCAGCTGCCGGCCGGCTATGCCCTCGTCTTCGGCGGTCAGTACCAGGAACAGATCCGCGCCCAGCGGGACTTCGCCATCGCCATCGCCATGGCGCTGGCCCTCGTCTACATGCTGATGGCGGCGCAATTCGAGCGCTTCCTCGATCCGCTGATCGTGATGGTTTCGGTGCCGATGGCGCTGATCGGCGTCGTGCCGACCCTGCTGCTCACCGGGACGACCCTCAACCTGCAGAGCGTCATGGGTCTCGTCATGTTGGTGGGCATCGTGGTCAACAACGCCATCGTGCTGGTGGACACCATCAACCTCCTTCGCAGGGAAAGCCAGCGCTCGACCCTCGACGCGGTGCTGGAAGCGGCGAGGCTGAGGCTGCGCCCGATCCTGATGACCACCACCACCACGGTCCTCGGTCTGCTGCCCCTGGCCCTTGGCCTGGGGGCTGGAGCCGAGATCCAAGCCGCCCTCGCCCGCGTGGTGATCGGCGGCCTGCTCGCCTCCACCTTGGTGACGCTTTTCCTGATCCCGGTGACCTACGGAACCCTCACGGGTATGAGGGCGCGCAAGAAGGTCAAGCGTTGGCGGTCCAGCGACCGGACCCCGGCGTCGTCCGAAGCTGCGGCCTGAACCGGCCGGTTCCGGCGAAGCTTGCAAGCCTTCGTCAGGGGGACGGGGGCTTGACGAGCAGGCTGAGATCCTGGAAGCCGTCGACGCCCCCGGAGGTCCACCGAATCAGATCGAGGTGCGGGCGGAAGACCTCTTCCACCCCTTCCCGGGTGTGGAAGGCCCCGCGGGCGTTGAACGCCTCGCCGCCGGGGTGGAAGAGGAAACCCTCGTCGGTCAGCTGGCGTTCGTTCTCGGGGGTGGAAAGGTTGGGGAAGCCCCCGAAGGCGTGGGGACCCATGGTGCTGACGGCGGCGGTACCCCCGGGGCGGAGCACCCGGGCGATCTCCCGGGCCCATTGGCGCTGCTGCCCGGCGTCGAAGTGGGTGAAGACGGAGATGGCGAAGACGCCGTCGAAAGCTCCGTCCGGCCAGGGAAGGGGGGGATCCTGTTCGTTGGGCAAGATCTCGAGGTCCGGCATGGCCCGCCTTAGCCAGTCGATGCTCCGGGTGTCGACATCGCAGCCGGCCAGGTGCCAGGGGAGGTGGCTCAGGAATCGGAGGGTGCGGCCGAGGCCGCAGCCGAAGTCGAGGACGCGGTGGGTCGCGTCCGGGGCGAGGCCCCCCGCTTGGAGCTCCCGCTGGACGGCGAGGGCAGAGGCTCGGCCGACATCGAGGAACTCCCAGACCCATGGCGTCATCTGCACGCTTTGTAGCAGGTGGCGCGGGGGCAGCGGGGTCGGTTCCCGCCAGCGGATCCATCGGTCGATGGCGCCCCGGCGGTAGCGACCGATGGGGTAGCGAACAGACTCGGGGACGACGGCGTGGTAGAGCTGCTTGAGACCCAAGGGAAGAGTGTCTTTCGGCGAGGCCCGACAGAGGGATTGGGGGAGGGACGGAGGTGTCCGGAGATGCCCCGCACCAGGCAGAGACGGGGGCTCCGGGACCTTGATTAATCCGTCAAACTACTGTATGATTCTTATTCCGGGCCCACTGGGCCCTCTTCACACTCGACACCGAGATCACCGATTCAAAGCGACACCCGTTCTTCGATCCGACCCCTCGCTGAGCCGAGTTGGGCGTCGGTTGAAGTGATTCTGGGCATGTCGTTTACCGCCACGCAGCAAGACGCATGAGGCGTGGCGACGGACCTGATACGTACCGCCACAGCGTTTCGAGCCAATATACAAGGGGGCTACCACACTGATGTCATTCGAGGTCGGACAAAAAGTCGTCTATCCCAATCACGGCGTGAGTCTCATCGAGGAGATCTCCTCGGCCAATTTCGACCAGATGGAGCAAACGTTCTACCACCTGCGGCTCCTGTCGAACAACTCCAAAGTGATGGTGCCCGAGGAGAACCTCGACCTGGTCGGACTCCGTCCGCTGGGCGATCAAGACGAGATCCAGGCGCTCTTCGGCATTCTCGAAGACGGCAATATCGACACGTACAAGGACTGGAAGGGTCGCTACAAGCAGAACCTGGACAAGATGAAGACGGGCCGGCTGACGGAGGTCGCCGAGGTGCTCAAGAATCTTTGCCTGGTCAGCCAGAAGAAGAGCCTCTCCTTCCGTGAGAAGAAGATGTACGAGCGGGCGAAGTACTTCATCGTCAGCGAGGTCGCCCACGTCCGTGACGTCGACGAAGGTGAGGCCGAGATCATGGTCGAAGGCGCTCTCCAAACCAGCCTCGACAAGCTGAGCAAGGCCGCCGCAGAGGCGGAGAAGCCGGCCAAGAAGGCTGGCAAGGCAAGCGTCGAAGAAGGGGCCGAGGTGGCCGAAGCGGTCGCCGGCTGAGCTCTTAGCCAGATCCCAAGAAGCCGCTCTCCGGTTCGAGAGCGGCTTTTTTGTACGCATTCAACCTGCTGGATTCCCCGGCCGGACGGTCCCCCCGCCCGGCTCCTGTCGAAGTTCCTGGGGCCACGGCCCGCGGTGGCCCTTCGGCGGCCGGGCAGAGGTGTGCCGGGGAGGAGGATCCCTTGAACCGCGACAACTTTTTGTTTTTGCTCATCGGTGTGCTCGGCGGCTTTCTCGCCG
>JBCDIS010000320.1:0-6232 GCA_038748685.1 Acidobacteriota bacterium
CAGGAGCCTGGCGAGGCGGGTGAGGAAGCCGAAGACCTGGCTGGCGTAGGCTTCGTCCAACGCCTGCCGCTTCGATTGGCGGATGGCCGACGAGTCCCGCGACATGACGATGCTGCCGTCGAGGCCGTACTCCGCCGAGAAATCCCGCAGGGAGCGGACGATGGTGGCGTTGGAGATCGCCGGCTCCGGTCCTTCGGCCGTCGGCAGCGGCGGCGGTACCGGGATCCCGCCTGAGCCGGCCCGACCGGCCACAGGGGAAACCGACGTCGGCAGGGCCGGCTGGGCCTCGGCGACGGGCTCGCGACCGCGGACCTGGATCTCGAACACGCCGATCTTCAGCGTGTCCCCAGCCCGCAGCTGGGCGCGGTCCACGGTCTGACCGTTGACTTGGACCCCGTTGGTGCTCCGGAGATCGGCGACGAACCAGGCGTCCCCTTGCCGCTCGATCGCGGCGTGGCGCCTGGACACGGAGTAATCCGGTAGGACGACCTCGTTCTCGCCGCTGCGGCCGAATCGGATCTCGGCGTCCGAGAGGACCAGGGTCTTCTCTTCGCTGTCGACGTAGAATTGAAGCTCCAGCATCCAGCTCACCCTATTGTTTGCGGGGGCGATTGGCAAGGGGCCTAGGGCTCTTCACCAAGGCCCCCGGGGGCTCAAGGCAGCGGGTCCCGCAGGACCGGCATCGTCATGCATCGGGGGCCACCCCGGGCGCGGGAGAGCTCGTTGTCCGGCAGGACCACGGCCGTGGGTCCGTGGCCCAGGACTTCCGCCGCACCGGTCACCACTTCGTCCCCCTGTACGATGCGGAAGCCCCGCCGCGACAGCTCGTCGACGGTGCGGCGATTGCGCTGGTACATGGTGATCACGCCGGGGGCGAGGGCGAACGCGTTGGCGCCATCGGTCCACTGCTCCCGCTGCTGATCGATCAGACTCTCGCTGCCGCCGCAGGGCACCAGCTCAACGTCCAGCCCGACGTGCCGCAGGGCCGCCGGAAGGTCGTCGCACAGGGTGTAGGAGACCTCCTTGGCCCCGAGGTCCACCCGGTAGACGTCCCCCGCCTCGGCCCCCCCCGGCGCCGTCACCGGCAGGTAGGTCAGGCAAAGGCCGTGGTCGATGAAGGTGAAGACCGTGTCGAGATGCATATACGAGCGCCGCGAGGGGATCTCCACCACCACCAGGTGGCGGAAGCCCGTATCCGCCCGCAGCAGGTGCCGCGCCAGGCTGTCGACGCCATAGCGGTTGGTGCGCTCGCTGAGGCCTACGATCAGGACGTCGTGGTGGGGCACGAGGAGATCCCCCCCCTCGACCATCGGACGCCGCGGCACCTCCTCGGCCTGGGGCTCGTGCAGGCGAATCATCTCCCGCCAGCCCGACAGGGCCGGATGGTGCTCGAACACCATGGACGACAGGTAGGGCTCCCGGCCCCTGGCCTCCGTCGCCATCGACGACACGAGGACCCGATCCCCCATCACCACTTGGGGATCCCGCTGAAAGAAGTAGTTCGGCACCGGCGCCAGCCGGTAGAAGTGCCGCAGTCGCTCCCCCGGGTGAGCCTCCTCGACCCGCAGGCCCCCCACCAGCGCCGCCGCCAGGTCCGGACCGGGGGCCGCCGCCAGCTCGGAGACGACATCGTCGTCGAGGTTCCAGCGGTGCAGGTCGTCCACCAGGGATGCCCGCGGCTCGGGGGACTCCAAGACCTCCCCCAGGAGCTCCTGGGGATCCAGGGCCTCGACCCCAGCCGCCTCCAGAACGCCGCGGAAAAGGTCGTGCTCGAACCGCGCGTCTTCGCCGTAGAGGATGTCGTCGAACA
Organism: Acidobacteriota bacterium; assembly: GCA_038748685.1. Lineage (GTDB taxonomy): Bacteria > Acidobacteriota > Thermoanaerobaculia > Multivoradales > J023 > JAUIJL01. Next base: position 1,811 of record JBCDIS010000320.1, read on the forward strand.
GCAGCCGGTCCATCATCGACGGCACCATCCAGTCGATCTCCCGGCCCGGTCGGTGGATCAGCACCCGGCGTAGGCGCCCGATTTCAGAACGCACGCCGATCCCGCCCGCTGCTACCGTCATGGAGTCCCCCGTGTCGAAGTCCGAGTTGGCAAATGGAAGGCTAACTCTATCAGGGCGCGGGGTTCCCCCGGACCGGAGCCCGCGGTTCCTCCGCCTGCCATACGGGTTAAGATCCGCCCGTTCGACGACCCGACCTACCCGACGAGGATCCCCACATGTCAGAGCCTTCGAGCCCGTCCACCGGCCCGGACCTGTCCGCGGCGCCCCAGAACCCCCTCCACGAACGCTACGCCTCCCGCGACATGGCGCGCCTGTTTTCTCCGCGGCACCGCTTCGGCACCTGGCGACGGATGTGGATCGCCCTCGCCGAGAGCCAGCAGGCCCTGGGCCTCGGCATCACGGACTCCCAGCTCGACGCCATGCGGGCCGCCGCCGACGACATCGACCTCGCCCGGGTCGCGGAGCTCGAAGCCCGCACCCGGCACGACGTGGTGGCCCACCTGCGGCACTTCGCCGAGCGCGCCGGTGAGGGGGGCGGCGTCCTCCACCTCGGCGCCACCAGCGCTTTCATCACCGACAACACCGATGTCCTGATCCTGCGGGAAGCCTTATTGCTGGTCCGCGGACGGCTGGTTTCGGTGCTGCGGGGGCTTTCGAGCTTCGCGGAGCGCACCAAGGGGATCCCCTGCCTCGCCTACACACACTTCCAGCCCGCCCAGCTCACCACCGTCGGCAAGCGGGCCTGCCTGTGGCTGCAGGACTTCCTCCTCGACCTTCGGGAGCTGGACCACCGCCTCGCCACCCTCCGCTGCCGCGGCGCCAAGGGAACCACCGGCACCCAGGCCAGCTACCTCACCCTCTTCGAGGGGGACGGCGAGAAGGTCCGCCGCCTCGACCGGGAGATCGCGGAACGCCTCGACTTCGACGCCTCCTTCGACGTGACGGGGCAGACCTACGCCCGCAAGCAAGACACCCAGGTGCTGCACCTCCTGGCCGGCATCGCCGAGAGCTGCCACAAGATGGGCACGGACCTGCGGCTGCTCCAGGGGGTCGGGGAGCTCTCCGAGCCCTTCGACGCCCACCAGGTGGGTTCCTCCGCCATGGCCTACAAGCGCAACCCGGTGCGGGCCGAGCGCCTTTGCGGACTCTCCCGGCGCCTGATCAGCGACGCCGCCAACGGCCCGATGAACGCCGCCACCCAATGGCTCGAGCGCAGCCTCGACGATTCGTCGAACCGCCGCCTCGTGCTCACCGACGCCCTACTCACCGCCGACGCCATCCTCGGCCTCGCCGCCCACATCTCCGAGGGCCTGGTGGTCAGGGAACGGCGGGTGGCCGCCCGGGTCGACGCGGAGCTTCCCTTCATGGCCACCGAGACCCTCCTGATGGAGGCGGTGAAGCGTGGGGGCGACCGCCAGGAGCTCCACGAGCGCCTCAGGACCTACAGCCTCGACGCCCAGGAGATCGTAGAGGGCGGGGGGGAGAACACCCTAGTGGCCCGCATCGTCGGCGATCCCGATTTCAGGCTGAGCGAGGAGGAGGTGCGGCCGTGGCTCGCCCCCAGCCGCTTCACCGGCCGCTCGGAGCAGCAGGTCGAGGAGCTCCTTTCGGAGGTGGTGGCGCCGGCCCTCGAAGGGGCCGAAGAGGCCGAGGTCGAGGCGCCGAGGGTCTGACCCCTAGGGATGGAGTGAGGCGGGCGTCCACAGCTCGGAACGGGCGCACGCCCCCGGTGACGGCTGGCATCAAAAAGACTAGCCAAGGCGGCAGAGGTCACGTCACCGGAGGCGGTCACTCGTAGGTCTATGCCATTCTGGTCCCAAACGTTTCACGCTTTGCCCGAGCGTCTCATGGGCGAATCGCCCTCGGGTCCGCGGACGCTGCGGCTACGGATTTGTCAGCGGCCGAAAAAGCAGCGAGACTAAGGATCTGTCTCCCAACGATCCGGCCGCCTCCGAAGCTCGTGCCCAGCGGCGCTTTCTAGGACGACGGCGCCTCCGAAAACCGAACACCGAGCCCCTTCCCCGATCCATGGATCCCGCCACCCACGACGCCGCGAAGTCCCCGGGCATCCCCCGACTCCTAGTGGACCCCGCCGACGGGGGTCGGGCCAGGACCCTGTTCGCCGTCCGTCTCACCCTCCTCGTGGCACTCTGCCTGGCTGCCGTGGGCTGCGCCACCAACCGCTTCGATCGCCCCCGCGCCGGCTCGGTCCAGCGCGGAGTGGCGTCTTGGTACGGCGAGCCCTTCCACGGCCGCGCCACCGCCAGCGGCGAGATCTACGACATGCACGGACTCACCGCCGCCCACCGGGAGCTGCCCCTCGGGTCGGTGGTCCATGTGACCAACCTCGAAAACGGACGGGAGGTGACCGTACGGGTCAACGACCGCGGACCCTTCATCCGCGGCCGGATCCTCGATCTCTCCTACGGGGCCGCCAAGAAGGTCGGCATGATCGGACCGGGCACCGCCCGGGTGGAGATCGAGGTGCTGAGCATCGGCGGCGGCCCCTCCGGCCCCAACATGGCGACCCGCTTCACGGTTCAGGTGGGGGCGTACCGGGAGCGCGCCAACGCCGACGCCCTCCTCGCCGAGCTGCTCCGGGTGCGGGACGACGCATCATTGGTCACCTCCGGCGCCATCCACCGGATCCGGGTGGGGGATTTTCGGCGACGGGGCGACGCCGAAAAGGTGCGAAAGTCGCTACGCCGCCGCGGTTACGACGCGGTGATCATCACGCTGAACTGACGGCCCGCCGGACGCGGCACCTTCAGCCGGCGCCCCTCAGCCCCCGGCGAGTTCGGCGATCCAGCCCTTGATGCCCTCGTCGAGGCGGCGCCGATCGCGGTGACGACGCAGCGCCGCCTCCACCAGCCGGTCCACGAGGGCGGCGGGGGGGAGCCCCTCGGCCTCCCACAGCTTCGGATACATCGAGATCGCGGTGAACCCCGGCAGGGTGTTGATCTCGTTGACGAACAGGCCGGCGTCGCCGAGCAGGAAGTCCACCCGCGCCATGCCCCAGCCGTCGGTGGCCTCGAAGGCCCGGATCGCCAAGGCCCGAAGCTCCTCCGAACGCTCCGCCGGCAGATCGGCCCGGTGGATCAGCTGGGCGCCGTCCTCCAGGTACTTGTCGGCGTAGTCGTAGAAATCTTTGCCGGGAACGATCTCGCCGATCCCCGACGCCCGCAGCTCGCCGTAGCCCAGCACCGCACACTCCAGCTCGCGGCCGTCGATGCCCTGCTCCACCACCAGGCGGTCGTCGAACCGCAGGGCGAAGTCCAGGGCCGAGTGCAGATCGTCCCAGGCCGTCACCTTGACGACGCCGACGCTGGATCCGCCGACGCAGGGCTTGACGAAGATCGGCAGGGGCAGTCGGCGGAGACGCTCCAAGACCGCTTCCGAATCCGCCATCTGGCGGCGGGTCACCAACTCGTAGTCCACCACCGGGACGCCGTTCGCCGACAGCACCTGTTTGGCCAACGCCTTGTCCATGCACACGGCGCTGGAGGCGACCCCGGTCCCCACGTAGGGAAGGTCGAGGGTCTCGAACAGCCCCTGCAGGGTCCCGTCCTCCCCCCAGGTGCCGTGAACGATGGGAAACACCGCGTCCAAAGGTGCCTCCAGCAGGTGGTGTAGGGACGCAGCGGGGCGACCGCCCACGGGAGACAGGGCGTCCACCTCGCCGGAAAGGGCCCTTTCGGAGGCGCCCCGCTCGACCCAGCAGCCGTCCTGCGCGATCCCCAGGGGCACCACGCCATATCCGGCCTCGCCGAGGGCCGCCGCCACGGTGCGGGCCGACACCACCGAGACCTTGTGCTCGACGCTGCGGCCTCCAAAAACCACGCCCACGCGCATTTTCTGACCGGGGGATGTCGTCGTCATGGCGAAACCCTATCAAGACCAGGTGCCCGAGGTTCCGGCGACGAAGTGGCGACTTCAAGGCGACTTCCCGCACCGGCCCCATGCCCCCGGCGGGGACGAAGAACGTCTCCGCCGGAGACACTGCAACGGCTCGCCCCGGCGGACACGGCCGACCTAGGCGGTGCTCCGACGGGCTCCGATCCCCGCCGGTGGAGGCCTGAAACGACGCGGAACGCCTGCGGTCGTCGCCGGCGAACCTTGGCACCCGCCTTGCTAATCGAGACGTCCACTCCACCCTGGGATCGTCCCCGCCGGGCCTGACCTCGAGTGAGCCGAAAGAGGGCGTCCGTCGATTCGTCGGACGCCCCAGACCGTTGGGAGGGTTTGCCGCCCCGACGCCCCTTGCTGACCGGCACGGGGCGGCGGGGTCGTGTTTCGGCGGGCCCCGTCCGCGCCCCCGGGCCCCACAAAACCGACCGGTGTGGTCCAGAGTCGATATGAGA
>JBCDIS010000321.1:0-6212 GCA_038748685.1 Acidobacteriota bacterium
CCCCCCCCCCCCCCCCCCCCCGCCCCCGCGCGGCCGCGCGCGCGGCGGCGCCCCCCCCCCCCCCCCGGGGAGCCTGCCCCATAGACGACGCGCCCCCGGGATCTTCCCGGGGCGTGCTCGTCCCCTTGCGACACCCCCGCCCGCTCCGGTGGCGGCGATAGGGCCTCTGGCATAGAGTGGACGATGCCCTACCACCGTCCCCGACCCTGGAGCTCCCCGATGCGTCGCCTGACCCCTGCCCGTCGTCTCCGCAGTGTTCCCGCCGCCCGTCGGACCCTCCTCTGGTTCGCTTCCCTTTTCGTCGCACTGGCGCTGGCTCCGGCGGCCCTGGCTGACGGCGACGCAGCGACCCTCGACACCAACTTGCTGGCCGCCGCCCGCGACGGTGACCTCGAACGGGCGAAGACCCTCCTGGACGCCGGTGCCAACGTCGAGGCCGCCGAGCGCCACGGCATCACCGCCCTCCTCGTGGCGGCGGGATCCGGCCATGTCGAGATCGTCCGGCTGTTGGTGGAGCAGGGTGCCGACATCCACGCCCGGGAACGGTTTTGGGGGACGACGGTCCTCGGGCGGTTGATCGGCGGCGGAGAGTGGGACACCGCCCGCTGGCTCGCGGGACTCGGGGCCCAGGCCGACACCCGTCAGCTGATGACCGCCGTGTCTTCCGGCCCGCCGGACCTGGTGAAGGTTCTGCTGGAGGCCCGCGAAACCGTCTACGCCTATGAGCGGGACGACGCCCTCGCGATGGCCCGGGCCGCTGGCTCCGAAGACCTCGTAACGATCCTGGGCTCCCTCGAGGTCGCCGAGGGGGTTCCCGCCTATCCGCTCTCCCCGTCGGACCTCGAAGCCCACACCGGAATCTATGACGGCGCCCTCGCCGGCGGCGACGCCGCCCACTCCGCACGGGTCGAGGCCGTGGACGGCGGTTTGCTGCTCCACCGGCCGGGCGCCGAACCCCGCCGCTACGTGCCCGTGGAGGCCCACCACTTCCGCTCGACGCCCCGCACCGACAGCGGCCTCTTCATCCTCTCCCGCGCTGGACTCGTGGACGGCGTCGTGGTCGTCGACCGCGGCGCCGCCCCCATCATGCTCCGGCGCGACGAAGACGCCGCCCTCGACATCGCCCCCCGCGCCGCCGACGCCCGGGAGCCCGGGGACAGCGGGGCACCTGCAAAGCGGGGCCCAGCCCGCCCGTGGCCGTCCTTCCGCGGCGCCTCCGCCGACGGTATCGGCGACGGCCAGGGGGCCGTTGGGAGCTGGGACCTCGAATCGGGGGAGAACGTCCGATGGTCGACGCCGATCCCGGGCCTGGGCAACTCCAGCCCGGTGGTCTGGGGGGACCGCATCTTCCTCACCACCGCCGTCGCCGAGGGGGGCGATTCCGGCCTACAGACCGGCTTCTACGGCAGCCCCGGGGAGGCGGAGGAAGACACCCCCCACGATTGGCTTCTCCTCGCCATCGACGCCGCCGACGGCACCGTCCTGTGGCAGAGGAGCGCCGGTAGCGCCCGTCCCCTCAGCCAGCGGCATCTGAAGTCCTCCCAAGCCAACTCCACCCCGGTCACCGACGGCGAGCGGGTGGTGGCGGTCTTCCCCACCGCAGGTCTGGTGTGCCATCGCGCTTCGGACGGTGAGCTGCTGTGGCGCCGGGACCTGGGGGCCCTGTCGTCCGGCAACAGCGACAAGGTCTTTCAGTGGGGGTTCGCCAGCTCCCCGATCCTGTGGCGGGGCCTCGTGATCCTCCAGGTGGACATCCATGACGGTTCCTACCTCGCGGCCTTCGACCTCGAAACCGGCGACGAGCGTTGGCGTACCGGGCGGGACGAGGTGTCCACCTGGGCCACCCCCCTGGTGGTGGAGGTCGGCGACCGGGCCGAGCTGGTGACCAACGGCACCACGGTCCGGGGCTACGACCCCAAGACCGGCGAGGAGCTCTGGACCCTCGGGCCCAACTCCGAGATCGTCATCGCCACGCCGATCTTCGCCCACGGCCTCATTTTCGTAACCGCGGGCTATCCGCCGGTGCGCACGATCTACGCCATCCGGCCGGGCCAAAAAGGGGACCTGACCCTGCCGGAGGGAGAACGGTCCAGCGACGCCATCGCCTGGAGCCACCACCGCGGCGGCGGCTACATGCCGACGCCGATCATCGTCGGGGACCTCCTGTACCTCCCCCACCACAACGGTCGCCTCGTGGCCTACGACGCCCATACCGGCGCCCCCGTCTTCCGCGCCCGCTTCAGTCGCCGGGGCACCCTCACCGGCTCCCCCGTCGCCGCCGACGGCCGGCTCTACTTCACCACCGAGGAGGGTCTCGTGTACGTCGTCCAGGCCGGTTCCACCTACCGTGAGCTGGAGATCCACGACATGGGGGAGCCGCTGATGACCACCCCGGCGATCTCCGACGGCGCGATCTACCTGCGGGGGCAGCGACACCTCTGGGCTTTGGGGGCTCCCCCCGCCGCGTCGGAACCCACCTCCCCCGGGGCCCCCTGAGCCGGCGTTCCTGATCCCCCGCACCGGCGCCACAGCACTCGGGAAAAACCTCAGGCGCCCCATGCAGCGCCCACGGCGTGGTCGTTTCGCCCACGCCGTGGTCCTCGGCCCGGGCGCTCCGACCCCAAGCCCCGGGACCACCGGCTCGATCTCCGGGATGATCTGCCTGTTCTAGGGCACCAAAGGCCACCGCTGTTGTGGCACCCCCCTTGCTCCTTCAGGGGCCCGGCCGAGACCCCTCGGCTGCCCACCGGAGCTCGGTCACCCGAGCTACCCCTGACACCTAGGAGCTACTGCATGAGACGCCACTCGGCCTTCGTCCGCATGTCCGTCGTCACCGCCCTGATCGCCCTCTGCGCCTTCCCCGCATTCGGCAGCGACGCGGCCCTCTTCACCATCACCGATAGGGAGCCGGGCTTCCATCCGGCCACCGCCGATTTCCACCGCCTCGCCGAAGAGGTCGCCATCGACCTCGATCCCCAGGCCCTCGACCGCAACCCGGAGTCCTTCTCCTTCGAGCTGCCGAACGGGAAACGCCTACTGGTCGACCGGGACCGCTTCGTCGCCGAGGCGGACCACCTCGCTTGGATCGGCGTCTTGACCGCCGAGAAGGACGGCCTCTCCGGCTATGTTCACCTCGTCGACCACGGCGACCAGGTTTCGGGCATCCTGAACCTGGGCTTGGAGCGCTACCAAATCGTCGCCACGGAGGACGCCGGCCATCGACTGCTGCGGCTCGAAGGCAGCTCCGTGGGTTGCCTCCATCACCCCGAAGACGGTCATGGCCTCGGCGCCCGGCACCACGGTGGTCATCACCACGGCGATCACGACCACGGTGGAATCGAGCACCATCTGATGGACCACGGCGCCGGAGCATCGCTCCTCGATACCCTGCCGAACTTCGGCGACCTGGCCTCAGGTCCGCTCGGAGGCGCCGGGGCCGCGGCCACCGGACGCAACGGCAGCGTCGAGATCGACGTCCTGGCGGTGTACCCCTCGGCGTTCACCGGCGCCGCCGAGACCGCCGTCCGCAACTTCATCCAGATCTCCGTTTCCATCGCCAACGACATCTTCGTTCGTAGCGGTGTGAACGCCCACTACAACCTGGTGGGGCGCGAGAGGCTCACCGGGCCACAACAGCCTCCGTCCACCGGTGTGGTCGACGGGTGGACCTGGATCAACACCGAACCCGCGGAGCTCGTCAATCTGCGCAATACCCTGGCCGCCGACATGGTGGCCCTGTTCATTCCCTTCGAGTGGAACGACGAGCCCTTCAACTTCGAGATCTGTGGCGTCGCCAACCTGCCGGACGGCGATGGCAACATCACCGCCGGAAGCGACTTCGGCATCACCGGCCCCTTCGGGGACCGGGCGTTCACCGTCCACCGCAGTACCTGCGGCCTCGACGACTACACCTTCGCCCATGAGCTCGGCCACAACTTCGGCATGCGCCACGACAACGAGAGCACCATCGGAAACTTCAGCTTCCCCAATGGCCGGGGCTACGTGCACTCCTACCAACCGTGGCAAGAGAACGCCAACGGGACCCTCCAAACCGATGTCAACGGCAGCTTCGCCGCCGGCTACCACTTCACCCCACAGGCCGACGGCCTGATCCTAGAGCTCGGCGGCCTGTGGAACGGCTCCAAGCGCATGCGGGTGTTCGATAAGGCCACCGGTGTGGACCTGGTGGACGACCCAACCACGACCAACGAAGAGACCTTCTTCGTGAACTCTTCGAACTCCTGGTCCTTCCGCGCCCTGCCAAGGCCGATCTACGTGAGGGCCGGAACCACCTACACCGTCGCCATGTACACCGGCGGTTCGGGGGGTTCGATCTACAGCAACGTCCAGACCTTCCCCCGCACCTATGGCGCCATCCAGATCGAAGGGGCGACGGCCATCTCCACCCTGACCGACCCCGACGCCATCCCCACCAACACCGACCCCACGGTCATGTACGGGCAGGTGGACATCCGCTTCGCCGAGTGGGCGTCCGCCATGGGCTGCGTGCTGGACCCCGACGCGGACCGAACGGTGGAGGTGTGTGGCCGAATCCCACACTTCTCGAACCCGAGCGTCAACTACCAGGGGAACGTCACCGGCACCTCCACCCGCAACAACGCCGCCGTAGCCACGGCGCAGGCCCCGGTCTACGCGGCGTTCCGCAGCGGCAATGGAGCACCGGTCTGCCAGAACGACTCCTTCACTACCCCCAAGGACACCCGCCTGTCGATCCCCTTCGGCAGCCTCCTGAGCAACGATTCGGACCCGGACAGCGATCCGTTGCGGGTGCGGGACTACGACCGGGTCACGGCCCGGGGCGGCACCAACGACTCCGGCCACGCCGCCGGCTTCAACTACACACCCCCAGGCGGCTTCACGGGAACCGATTGGTTCTCCTACACCGTCGCCGACCGACCCACCGGCGGCCTGACCGACACCTGCACGGTGTACGTGACGGTCACCGACCCCCAAACGTCCATCGGCGAGGTTGGACAGGTCACGAACCTGACCCACGTGCCGCGGACCATCTTCCTCTCCCGTTCCTACACGGATCCGGTGGTCATCGCCCAGACCGTCTCCCAGAACGGCGGGGACACCTCGGTGGTGCGGATCACCAACGTTCAGCAGGACCGGTTCACCTTCTTCGTCGACGAGGCGCCGGACCGGAACGGCACCCACATCGCTGAAACCGTCGGCTACCTGGTGGTGGAGGCCGGAGCCTGGAATCTGACGGATGGGACGCGGATCCGGGCCGGCAAGGTCCAGACCGCCAGTACCGTCGGCACCCAGGTCACGAACAGCTGGGCGACGGTCGGCTACGGAGGAGCGTTCTCCGCCGCCCCGGTGGTGTTCAGCCAGGTGCAGACCAACAATGATCCATCGTGGGTGAAGACCCGCCATAGGCTCATCGGAACGTCGAGCTTCCAGGTCGCCCTCGAAGAGGAGGAGGCGAGCGCCACCGCCCACGGCAACGAGACCGTCGGCTGGCTGGCCTTCGAATCCGGTGGTGGAAACGCCAGCGGCCGCGCCTTCCAGGCGAGCCGCACCCCCAACGCCGTCACCGACGCCTGGTACACCCAGTCGTTCCGCGCCCAGTATGCGTCGCCGATCTTCTTCACCGCCATGGCCAGCTACAACGGCGCCAACAACGCCGGGCTGCGCTTCATCGGCCTGACCTCGTCGTCGGTGCAGGTGCGGGTGGAGGAAGACACGACCTTGGACGCGGAGGTCGCCCACATCGCGGAGACCCTCGACTACCTGGTGATCTCGGGCTCCGGCCTGATCGACGGTACCCCTCAGTAGGGATCCGTCCGAGACGCGAATACAAAGACGGGTCCGCCGTTCCAGGGGCATTGCCCCGGGGGCGGCGGACCCGTCGCTCATTAGGCCGGTCGGAGTAGGTCCGGCCGAAAGGTCATCCCTCAGACCGGCGGTCCCCCACGAGGGCCCAGCGATCCTGAAGGTTCAGCCGGTTCAGCTTCTTCGCCAGGCCGTTGCGGGAAATTCCGAGAAGCGACGCCGCCCTCGCGCGGTGGCCGGCGCTACGGCGCAGGGCTTCCCTCAGAAGGCGCCGCTCCAGGGCTTCAAGGCGGGGTGCCAGTTCCAGGGAGCCCCCCGGAGCCTCCACGGGATTGACCCTTCCTCCGACGCCCGACGTCTCCGGATCCAGATCCAGATCCCCGGCGTCGATGGCCCCACCCCCACCCTGC
>JBCDIS010000322.1:0-6183 GCA_038748685.1 Acidobacteriota bacterium
CTTCTTCCGCGCCCGCCGCGCCTGCTTCTCGACCTTGTGGATCACGGCGTGGATCGAGTCCCGCATGTCTTCGGTCTCTTCCGTCGCCTGGAAGACCCCGTGGCGGTGGCTGGCGTGGATCTCGGCGATCAGCCTCAGCTTTTCCCGTTCAAGAATGATGTGGATCTCGATCGGCTCTTCGAGGAAACGGACGAGACGCGAGATCTTCTTGTTCGCGTAGTCACGGGTCAACTCGTCGAGCTCGTAGCCACGTCCAGTGAAGTTGATATTCATGATGTGGGCACCTCCGGCGGGTCGTCGATCGGTCGGAACGTCCTCAGAAGATGCGTTTGCGCTCGGTGGACGAAGGGATGCTCAGCTCGTCGCGGTATTTGGCGACGGTGCGTCTCGCGATATGGATCCCTTCGCGGTTCAGGATGCGCATCAAGGCACTGTCGGAGAGGGGCTTCTTGGGGTCCTCGTCCTGAACCAGGTTCTGGATCTTGCGCTTCACAGTGAGCGACGAGATGTCGCCCCCGTACTCACGGTCGATGCCGCTGTGGAAGAAGAACTTCATCGCCAGCAGACCGCGGGGGGTGTGCATGTACTTGTTGGACACCACTCGGCTGACCGTCGACTCGTGCATCTCGATATCTTCCGCCACGTCACGCAGCACCATCGGCTTGAGGTGGTCGACGCCGTGGTCGAGGAAGGCCCGTTGCTGCTTGATGATCGAGTCCGCCACCTTGTAGATCGTCCGCTGCCGCTGGTCGAGGCTCTTGATCAGCCACATGGCGGATCTCATCTTCTCTTTGATGTACTGCTGGGCCTCCGCCTCGCTCCCCTCCTTGCGCATCTCCTGGAGCATCCGGCGGTAGGCGCGGCTCACCCGCAGCCGTGGCAGGCCGTTGTCGTTGAGCTGGATGACGTACTCCTCGCCCACTTTGACGATATGGACGTCCGGCTCGACGTATTGGGTGCTGTCGGTGTCGTACTTGCGGCCGGGTCGGGTGTCGAGGCCCGAGATCACTTCGACCACCGGCTTCAGCTTCTGGAGGGGAATTCCGAAGTCTTTGGCGATCTGCTCGAACTTACGCCGGGTGAAGAGATCCCACTTCTCGTCCACCAGCCGGCGGGCGAGGGAGTCGTCCGGCTCGCCGATGCGGTCGAGCTGGCACATAAGGCTCTCCCGCAGATCTCGGCAGGCGATCCCGGGGGGGTCGAGGCTACGGATCAGCGCCAGGGCCTCTTCGACGGCGGCCAGCGGGTAGCCCCGCTCCACCGCCGCCGCAAGCTCGGGGTCCAAGGCTTCTTCGTCGTCGCCTTCGTCGCCCGCCGCGGCTTCGTCGGTAGCCGCAGCTTCGGCGGTGGCCCCGATCGGAGCGCCGTTCTCGTCGATGGGCTCCGCCCACGCGGAGACGGCCTCGCCTTGGCCCGACGTGGTCAACTCGCCGGCGTCGAGGGGCCCGCCTTCGGCTTCATCGCTACCCGGTTCTCCGTCGGCCGAAGCCTCTTCCTCCAGCGTCTCCGCCAGGGCCTCCGCGAACATCGGGTGGCGCTCTTCCCAGCCGTCCGCCCCCATGGCCCGGATCTCGTCGACGCTGGCGGCGAGGAAACCGTCGGGTTCCAGATTGCCGATGATCATCTCGGCGATCTCCCGGATCAGCGGCGACACGTTCATCATGTGCAGCTGCCAGGAGAGGTGATCGTAGAGGTCGTCCTCACGGGTGAGGGTGTTCTCGAGCGGGGGGCCCTGACGCTCTTCGTAGACAGACGCGGCGCCGGATCCTTCCCAGCTCTCCGCGTATTCGCTGAAGTAGGCGTCTAGGTCGATGTCCGACAGGGCCTCCTGCTCCAGCTCTTTGGCGTCTTCCGCCGCGTCGACCCCCTGATCCTCTTCGGTGCCGGGTTCGGTCTCCTCCAGCACAGGGTTCTCCACCAGCTCCTGGGTGAGGACCCCCTCCAGCTCGAGGCGGGTCATCTGCAGCAGCTTGATCGCCTGCTGCAGTGACGGCGTCATCACCAGCTTCTGGGCCAGCTTCAGGGAAAGTTTTTGCTCGAGAGCCATCGCTTTGTGGCCGACTCCTTGGGGGCGGTGCGAATCCGTGGCCGGAGGGACGGGGCGAGTAGGTCGGCCGGTAGCGAGGTCGACCCGGGGATACGCGTCCTCGAGCGCCGGCCCTGTGACCTACAGGCTGAAATCCTCTCCGAGGTAGATCTTGCGCACTTGCGCGTCCGAGGATAGCTCATCGGGCGAGCCGGTCCTCAGGATCTCACCGTTGTTGATGATATAAGCGCGGTCGGTGATCTTCAAAGTTTCCCGCACGTTGTGATCCGTGATCAGGACACCGATGCCCATCTCCTTGAGGTGACGGATGATGCCCTGGATATCGAGGACGGCGATGGGGTCGATTCCGGCGAAGGGCTCGTCCAAGAGAATGAACAGGGGATCGATGGCCAAAGCCCTGGCGATCTCCACCCGTCGCCGCTCACCGCCGGAAAGGGCGTAGCCGGGACTCTTACGGACCGTGTCGAGGCTGAATTCGCGGATCAACAGCTCGGTGCGGCGCATCCGTTCGGACCGCGGCAGGTCCAGGGTCTCGAAGACCGCCAGCAGATTCCCCTCCACGGACATCTTGCGGAAGACCGAAGCCTCCTGGGGCAAGTAGCTGATCCCCTGCTGGGCCCGCAGATACATCGGCAGGTCGGTGATGTCGGTGTCGCCGAGGACCACTTCCCCCTGGTCCGGCGGGGTCAAACCCACCACCATGTAAAACGTGGTGGTCTTGCCGGCGCCGTTGGGCCCCAGCAGTCCGACGATCTCCCCCTGCTGCACCGAAATCGAGACGTCGGAGACGACGGCGCGGCCGCGGTAGACCTTGCGGAGGTTGTAGGTACCGAGGGTGGTCCTAGCCATCCTGCGGCCCCGGCGGAGCGAGCGAAATCATAATCTCAGAATACCCAATCCGCTCCGGGCGTGCCACTCCCCGCGGCCTCTGGAGCCCCATCGACCGACTGGGGTATCCCCGGGTCCGAAGCGGCCGCGGACGCGCCGGGGGGTTTGGCCAGGACCCGCGCCTTGCCCGTCTCCAAATCGAAGCGTAGGTACTGTCCCACCAGCTCGTTGCGCTGCGCGTCGAGCAGCTTGACTTCTTCGCCGAAGACCTCCACGAGGTCCTGGGCGACGGTGTAGACCGCGCTCTCGCCGGTGACCTTCTGGCCACCCGTGGGGTCCACCACCTCCACCTCGCCGCGGCACCGCATGCGGTCGGCGCCGCCGTCCTCTTCGAGGTCTACGGTCAGCTCGTCGCAGGTGATCGTCCGCTCCCCCTGGGCCACCTTCACGTCCTCGAGATAGACCAGTTGCCGGTCGAGCCGACGGTAGCTCAAGGTCTTCGCCGTCACCTCGACGGGACGGTTCTCCGCCGCGGTCGCCGCTTGGTTCCGTTCGGGGATCCACACGGTCTTGACCCCGCCGCTGGCGGCCATCTCCTGGCTCGCCTCGTCCCCCCGCATCTGGTCGGCGATCAGCAGGTTTTGACCTTGCCAGGCGCGAACGTCGCCGACGAAGACGAACTTGGGGGGGACCTCGGTGAAGGTCGCCTCCTTGGAGGACACGCGGACCGGACCGCTACCGCCCCCCAAGGGTGTGCCGGAAAGGCCGGCGTCGGAGGCGTCGACGAGGGTGGTCTCGACCCCCTGGGTCGCCTTGATCAACCCGGTTTGACGGGCGTACCGAATCTGCGGCGCCACGACGTCACCACGGTCGGTGAACAGCTCCACCGACGGGCCCCGCAGGTTGAGCCGCTCCTCCGGCACCTCCAGCACCGCCAGCTGGGCGCCGCTGGCCTGGAAGCCGTCGTCCCGCAGATCCACCTGCCCTTCGAGGACGATCCGCGCCAGCTGCCCGTCCGGCAGGAAGCTGGCCACCGCCCGGTCGGCGCAGGCCCGGCGCAGCATGTAGGGCTGGGGCAAATCGAAGTATTCGTCGAGGCGCATCGGATCGCCGAAGCCTTCGACTTCGATGAGCCGGTCCCCCTCGGCCCGGGCGTCGATCCGCCGGCCGACGAGGGCGCGGGCGAGCCCGTCGTCCTGCACCAGGCGCATGTCGGCGGGCTCTTCGAGGGATCCGTCGAGGCGGATCTTCCGATACTCGGGGTTCTCTTCGCTGGGCTCCACTTCGAGGAACTGCCCACTGAAGCCGGCGATCACCCGGCCGCCGCTCTCCATCAGGGACGCCACCGTACCGACGACGTTCCAACGGGCCGTCAGCGCCCGGAGGGTCTTCTGGTCCTGCTGGAGGTAGATGCTGATGTAGTGGGCCTGGATCTCGGAGTCGCCCCGCCTGAGGTAGACGTCGTCCACCGCCCGGATCAGCCCCTCGGCCCGTTTGTAGACCAGTCGATCGCAGTCCAGACGGGTCAGCGCTTCGGCGCCGGCCACGTTGCGAACATGGACGCCGCCGCTGAGCAGGATCTGATCGCCCACCCGGTCCAACCGCAGACGGCTGGCCCGTCCTTCGAGCCGCTGGGGCGGGAAGCTTAGTTCCACGGCGCCGTTGCTTTCGAGGACCCCGCCCTTCTGCTTCACCTCCAGGGCTCGGGTCCGGAGCACCAGCTCCCCGAGGCCGCGGACCACCACGTTCCCCTCGAGCTGAGCCTCAAGGCTGCTCTGGTCGATTTCCGCCCGGTCGCTCTTGATGGTGTAGACATCGCCGTCGTCGCGGAAAATGTCGAGGGTGACGTCCTGTAGGCGAGAAACGTCCTGTTCGTCCTGGAAGCTGCGGGCGGCGCGCACGCGAAAGACCCGCTGGCCGCCGCTGGTCTGCACGTAGTCGATGTTCTCGGTCTGGGTGACCGCGTCGTCGTCCGTACCGTCCCCGGAGCCCCCGGAGGCCGCCGTCGAGGGATCCTGAGTTTCGACGTTGCCGAAGCTGTAGGCCATCAGCAGGAGGACGAGGCCGGCGACGCCGGCCACCCCCGCGAGGAGCAGAACCCGTCGCAGCCAGCGGAACGGGGTCTTGGCGCGTCGACGAACGCCCGGCGGAGGCTGGCGCCGCCGCGGGCCTGGAAGCTGGGAAGGTGGCCGTGGTGGGGGTGTCGCGGTCAAAGGTCGTGGGTCTCGTCTGCGGCGGAGCTGAGTTCAGGTGGTGGCGGGACGGTCGTCGACGGAGGCGCGGGCGTCCACCAGCTTGAGAACGCAGTCGCCGGTGTAGCGGTCGAGCTCCAGGCGCCCCAGGAGCTCAACCTCGCCCAGGAGGTCGCTGGACCGTTCTGCCCAGCCCCAGCCGAGGACTTTGATCCTACCGCGATCCGGCGCCACCAGCTCCGCCGACAGATGACCCCGGCCGAAAAGCCGCGGCGCTGCGGCGAGGCGAAGCGGCCCCCGAACCCTCACCAGGGGCCTCGGATTGCCCTGCCCGAAGGGCTTCAGGCGACGCAGCTCCCCCAACAGATCGTGCCCCGCTTCCCGGGCCTCGATCTCGATCTCATATTCATAGCGGCGGGTGGCCACCCGCTCAGCCCACGGTTCGGCCGCCTTCTCCAAAGCTTCCCGGAAGGCAGGGAGCGTCTCGGCGGCGACGGTCAAACCCACCGCTTGGGCGTGACCTCCGAAGCGCTCCATGGAGTCCTTGTGCTCGGAGAGGAAGTCGTGCAGGTGGATGCCGGAAATGCTGCGCCCGGAACCGGTGGCACGGTCCCCTTCCACCGCCAGGAGCAGGACCGGCCGGTTCAGCTCCCGGGCTAGACGGCCGGCGGCGATGCCCACCACCCCGCGGTGCCAACCTTCACTCCAACCCAGCAGGATCGGCGGCAGCTGTGGGCGGGCCAGGAACAGCTCCCGGGCTTCCTCGGCGGCCTGTCGCTCCCACTCCTGCCGCTCGCGGTTGCGGGCATCGAGATCCCGGGCCAGTTCCTTGGCGCGGGCGACGTCGCGGGTCAAGAGCAGTTCCAGGGCCGTGTCCGCCGACTCCAGGCGACCGGGGGCGTTGAGTCTCGGACCCAGCCGGTAGCCGACGTCGTCGGCGCCGTAGGGGGGGCGTATTCTCGAAACGTCGATGAGCGCCCGCAGACCCGGCGAGCGGGTCCGCTCCAGCTCCGCCAAACCGAGGGAGGCGATCACCCGATTCTCCCCCCGAAGCGGCACCAGGTCGGCGATGGTCCCCAAGCAGGCGCTCATCGACGTTTCGAGAATACGCCCCCC
>JBCDIS010000323.1:0-6169 GCA_038748685.1 Acidobacteriota bacterium
GGCATCATCAACCAGAGCCGCGGCTTCATCCGAGTGGAGAGCAAGGTCGGCTTCGGAACGACCTTCAGCATTCTTCTGCCGGCGGCGGATCCCGAGGTGGATAGGGACACCGAAACCTCGCTGGGACGGGCGGCGGCGGCGGCCACCGGCTCCGAGACGATCCTGGTGGTGGAGGACGAAGAAAGCGTACGCACCGTGGCCTGCGAGATCCTTCAGGCGAAGGGCTACCGGGTCCTGGAGGCCAGCAACGGGCAACAGGCTCTGGAAGACTGCGCCCGCTACGAAGGCTCCATCGATCTTCTTTTGACCGATGTGGTCATGCCCCACATGAAGGGCACCGAGCTGGCCCGCCGGCTTGGGTCGCTGCGGCCGGAGATCAAGATCATGTACATGTCGGGCTACAACGAGGAGTCGATCCTCGGAAAGCGCCTGGGGGAGGCGGGGCCGATCCTGATCCAAAAGCCCTTCTCGCCCCAGAGCCTGGCCCGGCGGGTCCGCGACGTGCTCGACTCCGGTCGACGGACGACATGAGCTGAGGCGAGCGGCCTCAGTTCACCGGTTCCGATGCCGCCCCACCAGGGGGACGGGATCCGAGTTCAGCGCTCCGATATGCTGGTGATGGTACCCCCAACGGGATTCGAACCCGTGTCGCCAGCTTGAAAGGCTGGTGTCCTAACCTGGCTAGACGATAGGGGCACAGGAGCTGTGCTCGGGGTCGAGCGCGGGACTCGACGGCGGCGTCTCAATGCCGCGGCGCGGGAGAAGTTACCACAAACCGTCGCCGGGTCCAAGGTGGTTTTGGTGCCCGCGGCATCACGGGGCCGAACCCGTCCGTCGGCCTGCGAAATCCGGTTGGCTCGGGGCCTTCGAACAAAGGGCGAAAGCTTGGCCCCGCGGTCGATCAGCCGACGCCGCTCAGCTCGAAGGCGAGGCGAGCCAGGCTGCCGAGGAACAGCAGACCCACCCCGGGCCACAGGCTCAGGGACCGCTCCCGCACCGCGCCGAGGGCCAGGCCGGTGACGAAGGCGGCGATGAACATCGAGATCCCCAGGAGCCACGGTCCCAAGGGCAGGGGCGGGGCGGGTAGCCACACGTGGGCGACGGCGGTGGTGACCGCGGCGTAGAGGCCCGCCGCGAAGGCGTTGGGCCACGAGAGGAACCACCGCTCCCCCGATCCTTGGATCGGCCAGTCGAGAAGCAGCATGCCGTGGACCAGCCCACGGAAGACGAGCTCGAGGCCGAGGGCGAGGGCCGCTAGGGCGACCATCAGCTTCGCCAGGTCGCCGCCTTCGCTGGACACGGCGGTCGGCAGCCAAGCGCCGCCCGCGATCGATCCTCCGAGGACCACCGGTACCAGAAGCAGCCAGTCCCGGCCGGAGGGGCTGCGCCAGCCGTAGAGCCACGTCCAGCCCCGCGAGTGCTGGCGGGTGAGGGCGACGGCGCCGAGGATGCAGATCAGGGCCACCAGGCCGATCTCGATGGCGGCCCCCTGCGGATCGGCGGAGGGGCTGCCGAAGAATCGCCACGACACCAGGGAGACCCCGGCCACCAGGCTGAGGACGACGGTCCATAGTCCGGCCGTCGCGACTTTCTGAAGCCTCTGGACCGGCTTGATGCGCCGGTAGGTGAGCTTCAGAATCTTGCCGATCTCGCGGGGGGTGAGCCCGCTGCCCATGGGGCGAGGGGAGCCGCCGATGTCGTCGGAACCGCCCCAGCGCTTCGCCGGAGGGCGGCCGTCCACCACAGGGTCGAGCAAGTTCAGCTTGGAGTAGGCGTCGGCGAGGGCGATGCCCGAGAGGGAGGCCGCCCGGCGAAGGGTGAAATGCCCCGCCTCTTTTTCCAAGACGATGAGGCCCAGGCGATCACCCCAGACCTTCCGTAGGCGCTTCTCGACGTCGTAGATGCCGCCGGGATCGCGGCAGACGACGGCGACCTTGGCCTGGCCGATATCCACGTGGCCGTACTCGAGCTCGACGCTGGCGAAGTCGTCAAAGTCCGTCGGCAGATAGACCATCCGGTCGATCTCGGCGAGGACCCCTCGGGTGTACTCCACGGGATCGCCTTCGGTCCAAACCCCGGAGCGTTTGACGTCCAACTCCCTCTGGTGAAGGGCGTCCAAACGCTCTTTCTGGCTGCGGACCCAGTCTTGGGGCAGGCCGCTGAACTCGGCGATCTCGAAACCGTTGGCGTCGATGGATCCCTCGAGCCGAAGCAGGGGGATGATCCTGTCCCGGGCGTCGTCGTCCAGAGCCCGGACCCGTCGATGGTTGAGAAGCACCCAGATGGCGAAGACGGTGTCGAGGTCGGGCTCGTTGGCGTACAGCGTCCAGTCGCCGAGATCCAGCTCCAACCCTTTGAGCACCAGGATGAGGGCCTGTTCGCAGGTGGCGAGGGTGAAGGCCCGCTGGCAACCCTCGTGGTGGTCGAGGTTGTAGAGGTGGCGGGCGTCGTCCACCAGGGGACCGAAGGCGCCGGCGCCGTCCAGCAGGATGGTGTGTTCCGGAAGCTTACGGGCCTCCTGCTCGGTGAAGGAGAAGCTGCGGTCGATGCGGACCGAGATGCCGGGGGCTTCCCGGCAGTAGAGGACGAGGCCGTCTTCGCGATCCCTGAGCTCGTAGCGGTCCGGTAGGGAGTCGTCGGGGGCCTCTATGGGGGCGTCGCTCGGGGGTTCCGAGCTGCGAAACGGCAAGGGGCCCGCCAGACGCCTGGGCAGGCCTTCGCTTAGGCCGGACGAAAACGCCTTGCCCTTCGCCCCGGTCTTGGTGGGTTCCGCTTTGCTCATTCTTTGGGCCTCTGCAGTCCAGGATCGATTATAGCGACTCTCGCCGTGGCTGCTTGGGGGACCGGTATCCGTCGACGACGGCGCTAGGATACCCCGAGAGCCCGCGAGGTCCCCCGCCTTTGGATAGATTGTGGCCGCGCGGGTGCGGATGGACCCGCCCTGGGGCGACGGGGCGGGGCCCGTCGCCGGCGGCGCCGAAGGTGGGTCAAGACCCCAAAGGCATTCGCGCTCCATCGACTCGCCGTTCTCCTCCCCGACGCATCAGGGTGGGCCGCGAAGCCCTGAACGGCACCGATTTACAGGGGATCCTCGTCTAGGTGGGCGTGCGGCACGGGGCCGTCACCCGAGACTCGGCGTTCACTGCCGGGTCCAGCCAGGGTCGAGGGGGGGAAGCGGGATGGGATACGGCGTTTCAGCCGATCATGAGAACAGAGTCAGTCTGCGGGGGGCTAGGGCTGGATGAGCCCCACCCTCACAGCCAGCTTTGCCAGCGGGCGAGCCCCTGGAGCTCAGAAAGGGCTTGTAGGGTTCCCTCGGAATCCCGGAGCCGCTGAAGGGCGAGGACGCCGTCGTCCGCAGGACCAGAGGTCTGGATCTGTTCGTGGAAGGTATCGATGGTCATGGTTTCGGTCTCCTGTTGCTGATGGGCGCGCCGCGTTCCGAACGCGGCTCATTCTTGGAAGATGCAGAGTCACCGCCGCCCCTTGACGTCGGTGCGTTGGATGGACTTGGCGGCCAGGGGCCACCTGAGGATCCGATCCGAACGGGGGACCGCGAATACCATCGATTTGGACGCGAAGGATCTCGCTCCGAATGCCTAACATGCAGAGTCCTCTGGCCGCGGGGCCGGGTCTGTCCTAGCAAACGGAGAACGAAGGAGCGCAGCGAAGGAAGCGAAACGAGGTCCAAGCCGGCTGCGTCGAGGGGACGCGGTGGGGGAGGAGCGAACGCGCCTTGAAAGGTTGGCGTTCTACGGCTGAACCCTTTGACGAATGCAATTATAGCACGATACGGATAAGGCATCCGGTCTATTTCTGGGAAATCCGCCGTATCTATGCCGGTCTTTGAGCTGAGACTCTCGCCGGAAGACCTAGTTTAGCGGTGGAGCCCTAGACCGCGATCTCTGTCCGTCCACCGTCCCAGGGCAGTGCCTTCCAGCGGCGAGGGCCCTGCGAACGACCCCTATCCGGCGGCTCCTTGGGGGGCCTTGGAAGCACCCTCTAGACGCCCAGGGGGAAATCCATGAGGGGACCGGAAACGTTAGACCAAGTGGCAGGGAGGAGCTTGGCTCGGCGGGGAGCCGGGGGCAGCGGCGGGCCGAGGTTCTCGACCTGGGGGTGACGGGGGAGGGGCCGGATGCGGGGGCTTTGGTGAACGAGCCGGGGGGAGCTACAGGGACTGGTGGAACGACGAGCTCCACCCCGAAGAGGTCGGCTTCCAGGCCGTGGCGCAGCGCTTCCACCAGGCGCTGACCGATATCTGAGTGGATCCACGACCCCGCCGGGCACGAAGCCGGCGGGGTCGTGGACAGTCTCAGGGGCGATCCGGCCGCCCGGGCCCGCCCTGGTTCTGGGTGTTGATGACGACGCGGAATTTGCCGTTCAGCTGACCCGGGGCCCAGCTGGTGACGGACTCCCAGAACTGGCTGCCCACCAGGGGGCCGTCGAGGGACGAGGTCGTGCGCACCGCCTGGAACACCCCTTCGCCGGACCAACCGAGCTGGGCGCCGGTGAGGGACCACAGTCGGCCGCCGGGGCCCAGGATCTGGAATTTGGCGTTAGCGGCGTTCTCGCCGGTGCCGGTGTTGTCATAGGTGGCGATGAATGACACGCTGACCACCTCGGAGCCCGGGGGCGTGATCGTCTGATAGAGCACAGAGATGTAATAGCCGCCGATGACAGGAATGTCGGCGATCTGGGTCCCGGCGAAGGCGACTGGGGAAAGGGTCAGAAAGAGCAGCGCGGCGACGGATAGGGTGAGGGTGCGTAGACGATTGGACACGGGTTTCTCCTTCAAGTCTCGTTGTTGTTTGGAACGGGAATGCCCCCACCCGCCGGCCTCGGCCGCGGGCGGGGCGATGCGGACACCGGTCAGTAGTGGTAGATCACCTGCCAGGGATTGGAGCCACCGCCCCCACCGCCGCCGAGGGCGCAGACCATGCCGCCGTTCAGCTGGCAGGCTCCTTCGAGCAGCTCGTTGAGACCGCCGATGGCGAGGATCTCCTCGGTGATGCGCCGGGCTTCCTGCGAGATCTCCTCGAGACTCTCGCCGACGACCCCGATGCGGAAGCAGCTTTGCTGGTTGCAGACGGTGCTCGTTCCGGCCGCGATCGTGGTAGTTCCCGACTGCGATTGGGCCCCCCCGGCCAGTTCGCGGAGCTCGTCCGGAACCTCTACTCCTGGACTGAGTAGCGGCCGCAGAGGCAGCTGAGGTGCGGCTTCGGTGACCTCTACGGTCTCGCCATATCCGCCGTGGATCACCCCGCCGGCCTCGAAGGTCATCGGAGTCGACCGACGGCGGAAGAGTCCCGAAAGGTCGAACGGACTCGGGATTCTCGGGTCCCCGAAGACGCTGGGAAACACTTCGTGAAGGCCCAACGCGATGTTCTCGCTACCGCTGATGACCGTGTTGAAAGACCAGGCTCCGGTGGCGAATCCCAGCTTCCTGCCGCTCGTGACGGCCCCGACGGAGCCCACGAGTCCGAGGGTCCCGAAGACCATCTTGCCGCCGCCATCGGACAACCTGGCGATGCCTTGGAGGGTCGTAGGGTCTGAGGTCCAGCCCAGGGAGTCGACTGCCCCGGCGACGGATCGTCCAAAGGGGCTACCTTCGACGGGCTGGCGGCCGTCGGGGTCGACGAAACGGATCGGCGAGCCGAGGGCGTAGGCATAGCGATTGAGACTCTGGGGCGTCCCCGGGGCCCCGCGCCAGGAGTCCACCGACAGGAACCGCCCCTGGTTCTGGCTGTAGAAGCGGGCGTGCATGTAGTCGAGGCCCGTGGGGTGGTCCCGCTCGTGGCCGGTGAAATGGTGGATCTCACTCGAATCGATGGGGTCCGCCGGCTCGCCGAAAGGAAGGAATCCCATGCCGAACGCAACCACGCCGGAGCTGTCGGTGGCGAGGCGCAGGTTTCCCAACTGGTCCGGGTGGTAGTGACGCACGCCGTCGGGCCCGTCCGACGCCAGCAGCCTGCCGCCGGCCCAGACATAGCGCTTGGTGGAGAAGGTGGCCCCCGGCGCGCCGACGGACCCCACCTGGACGTGCTCGCTGAGGACCCGCTGGCCCAGGTCGCGGTCGGTCCAGCGGATCACCGGCTGGCTGGAGGGCATCAGGGTCGCCACCCGCTCCCCCGATGCGGTGTAGAGGTAGATCCAATCGAGGCCCCCC
>JBCDIS010000324.1:0-6127 GCA_038748685.1 Acidobacteriota bacterium
ACGAGGCCCACGGGCCAGTCCACCTTCGGGCTGAGGTGCTGGGTGAGCGGGGGCTTGTCCGGAAAGTGGACGATGTCGCACTGGACCTTCGACCCCTGAAGCTGGCCGATCTCGACCTTGGCCAGCACCTCGGTGCCTGCGGCGTTGCACAGGGTGACCGTGGACCCGGCGGCGAATTGGGCGGGGCCGTTGGTCACCTTGCCGGCGCCGAGCAAGGTACAGTTCGAGCAGGCCGATTTGGGCCCCAGGGACGGCGCGTCCTCCGACGGGCCGTCCCCTTCGAGCTGCCCCAGCTTCCCCCGCGGGTTCCTCGCCCTCTCCAGGGACTCTTTCTTCACCAGCCCCCTCTCCAGGGCCTCCCGCAGCGGCGTCCCCTTGCCGCGAACGAACTTCACGGACCTCCGGTAGAGAAGGAAGCCGCCCACCAGCAGGGGGAGGCCCACGACGATCAGGATCGGTCGGCACAGGAAGGCCGCCAGGGCGAGGGTGAAGGTTCCCGCCGCCATGAGCAGGAAGGCGGTGTTCGCCCCCGGCGGCGGGTCGTCGATGATGTAGGCGATATCGTCGCCGGTACAGTTGGAAACAGGCATCGGTTGCTCCTCTTGGCCGAAAACACAGAACGCGCCGGGCCTCGAAGGCGCCGACACGGCAATGGACGCTGGAGCCGTTGAGCTCCTCCGAGTATAGGCGGAGCGTCCTCGGATCCGTTACTCGGCCGTCGACCCCGGGGCTGATTTCGCTTCGGGGCGTGGAAGCTCGACCCCGGCGGGGTCCCCCTGGAGCACGAAGGGGGCCCAGTGGAAAGGGTGGGCCCAGGTGCCGCCGTCGATCAGCGCCAGCTTGCTACGCCGCAGAGCCCGGTGGGCCCCCTCCCCCTCCGACATGGCTTCGTATAGCCCCGCCATCAGCTCGGCGGTGGAGGCGTCCCGGACCCGCCACAGGCTCACCACCACGCTCGACGCGCCGGCGTAGAAAAGGGCCCGGGACAGGCCGAGGATCCCCTCCCCCGCCACCTCCTCCCCCAGGCCCGTCTCGCAGCCGGACAGGACCACGAGACCCGCCCGCAAATCGAGGCCGAACACTTCGTGCAGGTACAGGACACCGTCTTCGCCTTCGCCGGCCGCCAGGCGCAACCGCGGCTGTGGACGGCCCAGCTCGCCATGGGTGGCGAGGTGGAGGATCGACGCCGACGCCAGCCGCGAATCCCCCTTGAGGGCCGCCTCCGAGGCGCCGTCCCCGGTGAGCACCAGGGCTCCACCGGAGGGAAACACCGCCGACGCCGATGCCGCCTCCCGTCGGGCCTCCGGAAGGGGTGGCTCGCTGCCGGTGGGGTCGGCGAGGGCGACGAAGCTCGGTCCCTCGGCCGCGTCCCGCCGCCGCCGGGGCCCCGCCGCCAGGGACCCCAGGACATCCGCCGACGCCACGTAGCTCACCGCCACACGGCGCAGCAAATAGGGCAGATCCCCGGGCGCACCGGTCGTCGACGCGGGATCCCCGGTGAGCAGCGCTTCGAAGGGCAGAAGGTGCAGGCTGCGGTCCGGCGCCACCAGCAGGTGCTCCGCCTCCGGGGCCAGCTCCAGCACCGGCGCCACCAGAAGCGTATGGAGCTCGAAGGCCGCCCGCCGGTAGGCCCCCCAA
This sequence comes from Acidobacteriota bacterium, assembly GCA_038748685.1. Lineage (GTDB taxonomy): Bacteria > Acidobacteriota > Thermoanaerobaculia > Multivoradales > J023 > JAUIJL01. Next base: position 1,639 of record JBCDIS010000324.1, read on the forward strand.
CGGGCTCGACCCGGGCGGCGAAGGCCGGTCAGGGCCTGGGACACCAGCGCCTCCACCTCCCCGGCCTTGGCGGCGATGGGCACCGCCCGGAGGCCGGCGCCGTCCACCACGAAGGCCGCCGACCCCCCGTCCGCCGCCAACAGGTATTCGACGAAGACGGTGCCCTCGGGGAGCAGGGCGACGAGTTGCTCCAGGGGCAGGGGGCGCGGGTCCCGGAGCTCGGCGTAGCGGGGGTGGCGGAGACGGATCTCCACCGTCAACGCCTGGCGCTCCCGCTCCAGGTCCGACAGTCTGCGGTCGAGCTCGCGGAGGGCCTCCACCTCCGACGTCTCCGCGCGCACCAGCTCCAGGGCCACGGTCCGCCGCCACAGCTCGTCCTCCCGCGCCTCGAGGCCGGGGTCGAGACCGCGGCGGGTCTGCTGGCTCCGCTCGTTCAGCCAGTCTTGGAGGCCCCGGGCCCGGGCGCGGGCACTGACTTCGAAAGCCTGTTCCTCCAACTCCGGGGCACCGCGCCGAGAAAGCCGGAGAAGAACGTCCACCAGGTCTTCGTAGACCTCCCGCTGCCGGGCCAGAAAGGTCGCCCTCAGCTCCGGCCCGGGAACACGGCGACGCCGGTCCTCGACGGCAGCCTTCGACTGCTCCAGAAGATCCCGGGCGGCCTCCAGCTCTCCACGGTCCCGATGGACCCGGGCCAGCTGGTGGAGGCAGAACCCCACCATCGGGCCGTCCCCCACCTGCCGGGCCGAACCCAGGGCCGATGTGAGGAAGTCCAAGGCCTGGTCCAGATCTCCGGAGGCGCGGTGGGCTTCCCCAAGATAAGCGAGGGTCTGGGCGACCTGGTTCTGATCCGAGATCGAGCGCCACTGGTCCAAGGCGTCCCCCAACGCGTCGATGGACGCTCCGGGATCCCCTAGGCGCAGCAGCGCCTGTCCTCGGGCGGTCGCGAGGCCGGCCCCCAGGGACGCGGGGCCGGAGCCTCGAAGATCGGCGGCGGCGGCGGCGAACGTCTTCCGGGCGACCTCGGGCCGACCGAGGGAGATTTCGATCCAACCGATCTGCCGAGCGGCATCCGCGGCGGCGACCCCCTCGTCCGCCGCCAGCAGCAGGTCACGGGCCTCCCGATACGCCGCCAGGGATTCGTCCAGCCGGCCGAGCTCCGCCTGGGCCGAGCCCAAGTTGCGCAGCACGTGGGAAATCGCCAATCCGTCCCCCGAACGCCGGGTGAGGGTGAGGGCTCGGTGGTAGACCGCCAGTGCCCCCTCGATGTCCCCCCGTCGCCGCAGCACCGGCCCCAGGTTGCCGAGGGCCGCCGCCGCCAAGCGCCTTGCGCCGGGGCCGTCGCCGAGGGACGACGCAAGGTCCAGGGCGGCCTTCAGGTCCTCCTCGGCGCCCCCGCCGTCCCCCCTTTCGAGCCGGCACTCCCCCCGGGTGTTGAGGGCCAGAGCCTGACGCGCGACGTTCTCGGCGGCACGGGCCGCCGCCAGCGACTCGGAGGCCAGGCCGCAGGCCCGCTCCAGGTTCCCCAGGTCCCGCTCCACGAGGGACAGGCTGTTGAGCAAGGTGGAGAGGCGCCCCAGATCTTCCAGCTCCCGGACCAGGGCCACCGCCTGCCCAAGGGTGACAACTGCCTCCTCCAGCCTCCCCGCCTTCCTCTGGGCCCGGCCGAGGTTGATCAGGGTACTCGCTTCACCGGCTTGTTCTTTGACCCGGCGAAACAGGGGGAGGGCCTCTCCGTAGGCCTCCAAGGCACCGTCCAGGTCGTCGCGGTGCAGGATCATGCCGATTTGATTCCAGGTCCGGGCCCTTTCCGCATCGTCCCCCGCCCGCCGCCAGAGTGGAAGGGTACGGCGGAACAGGTCCAGCGCCTTGCGCCGTTCCCCTTCCCCGTCCATCGCCAGACGGTGGGCGGCCTCCAGGTAGAGGCCGGAGGCCGTCACCCCGTGGACGTCTTCCGGTACGGCGGACCGGCAGAGCTCGACCTCGACGGTGAAGCTCCCTTCGGCGTCGGTGGTTTCCGGGGACGGCGCGGCGGTGAGCTCCAGGACGAAGCCTCCGCCCTCTTCGGTGATCCACCACAGCTGCTCCGGAACCCGGGTGCCGGCGGGGCCGTCGCTGCGGGCCACCTCGTCGCCGGAAGGTCCCCGGGCCACCGCCACCAGGTCGAGGCCCCGCTGGCGGATCAACAGCCGCAGGTAGACCCCCGCGGGCAGCTCCAGGTGCCGGCGGACTGTCTCACCGGGGATCGTCTTTCCGGTGGACGGCTCCAAGCCCTCCAACCCATCGCAGGGTGATTCCCCCGCCCTGACCATCGAGGATAGCGCCAGAACCGAGGAGACCAGGATCGCCAGGGGGCCGACCCTAGGGGAGCGGCCTTCTTGCGAGGGAGGTCGTAGCGTGGGAAGTCGCGGCGTGGAGCTTCGCAATGAGCGACGTAGAGCTTCGCAATGAGCGGCGGATGGCTTCGCGATGATAAGTTGCCAGCGATGACGCGGGGGGAAATTTATCACGGGGTCCGCGGGGCCAAGGCCTCGGCGCCCCCAACCAAACCTGGAAGCGCCGAACCGGCACGCCGGGCGGAACGGAGACGTCCAACCGACAGGGGGCTTCGGCCGTGAAGCGGGACGACGCCGCCCTCATCGAACGCTTCCTCGACGGGGACCACGGTGCCCACGACACCGTGGACGGTTGGATCCTCGGGGCCGCCTACCCCTTTCGCCGACGCCTCGGCGACGATGCCTGGGAAGACAGCCTCCAGGATCTTCGCCTCGAGCTGACCCGGCTGCTGAAGGAAGGCCGCTTCCGCGGCGAATCCAGCCTCCGCACGTACCTTTCTCGGATCGTCTGTCACTACTGCCTGAATCGCCTCCGCGCTGGGCGCCGCTGGCGTTTCACCGACCTAGACGCCGTGGAGGCCTCCCCCGACCCGGGGCCGAGGATAGCCACCGGCGAGCGGACCGCGTCCCGAGACTTGCTGGCGCGGGTTCTCGCCGCCATGAGCCGAGACTGCCGGGACCTCTGGGCGATGGTGGTCCAGGGTTGGAGCTACCGCGAGATGAGCCGCAAGGTCGGCGTGAGCGAGGGGGCCCTGCGGGTGCGGGTCCTACGCTGCCGCCAGAAGGCGATCGAATACCGAGCCGAGCTGGAGCAGGAGGGCCAGGAGCCCAATTGAAGGAGATGACGTAACGCCTGGACACCACCGGGTCCCATGGACCAAAAGGGAGCACCTAAGCTCCTGATCACATCCCATGGGAATCTGCTGACATGACACGAGCACAGGAACAGGAACGGATCGAATCCCTACTGCCGTGGTATCTCAACGGCAGCCTCGACCCCGGCGAGCGCCGGGAAGTGGAGGACTGGCTGGCCGAACACGGGGAGACGGCCCAGGCCATGCTGCGGGAGGCCGCCTTCGTCGGCGAAGCCGTGGCCAGCGGCCTGCCGGCGGAATCACTGGTGGCCTACGCCGCCGGCGACCCCATGGGGGACGACGAGCGGGGGCGGATCGAGGCCCACCTCGCCGTCTCCCCCCTGGACGCCCAAGAGTTGGAAATGGTCCGGGAGGCGCTGCGCATCGCCGGCGCCGACGACGGCGACTCCGGCGTGGCCCCGGTGGTGCCCCTGGCCCGGCCCGCCGAGCGGCCCCAGGTATCCTCCGGCCCCTGGCGCTGGGGGGCCATCGCCGCCAGCTTCCTGGCGGTGATCTTCGGAGTCTCCAGCGTCATGATGTGGCCGCAGCTCCAGGACGGCGAAGCCCGCTGGCAGCAGAGCCGCGCTGATTTGGACGAGGAGTTGGATCGCCGGGCGGCCGAGGCGGAGCGTTTGGAGCGACAGCTCGCGGATGCCAGGGGGGAGCTCGACGACCTTCGCCGCCGGGCTGCGGAGCCGGGCGATGATCCGCCGGCGGATGCTGGTGCCGACGTCGACGCCCTCCGCCAACGCCTTGCAACGGCCGAAGCGGATGTCTCCGCCTTGGAACGGGCGCCGGGGCAGGTGGTCATCGCCGACCTCTTCGCCGACGACGTCGTGCTGCGGGGGGCCTCGGGGGCGGCCGAGATTCCGCCCGCCAACCGCATCCAGGCTGGGGACGACGCCCTTCTGGTGCTGGTGCTCCCCGCCGAGACCCCGGAGAGCTTCCCGTCCTTCACGGCCGAAATCTCGGCGCTGACGGGGGACGTGCTCTGGAGTTCCGCCGATCTTCGCCGCGGAGACGGCGGGGAGATCGTCCTCGCGGTCCGCGGCGACGCCGTCTCCGAAGCTGGAGACGGGGCGGTCGTCCGGCTCTACGGAATTGCCGCCGACGGTTCCAGGACCCCAGTCGCCGCCTACCCCTACGCCGTCTCCGCCGCGAACCCAGTCCCTGAGTAGGAGGCGCATACGCCGGCGACGGTGACGCGGTGGACCGTTCCCCGGACCTCCGGGCTGGGCGGCCCGCCCTGCCCCTGGCCGGGGGAGGGTTCGGGCATGGATTCCCCTCCGCACTCCCCGACCG
>JBCDIS010000325.1:0-6011 GCA_038748685.1 Acidobacteriota bacterium
GACGACGGTCTCCGCCGCAGACGCCCCCCGGGGGGATGTCGAGGCCGCGGTGGCCAACGCCTTCGCCGAGTTGCTCCTGCCCCAGGACTCCCCCTCCGCTGCACCGCGGGGCATCATCGGTCGACGGCACGACTTCTTCGAGCTCGGCGGACACTCCGTTATCGCCACCCGCTTGGCCTCCAGGCTCCGGGACCGGCTGGACGTAGATCTGCGGGTCACCGACGTCTTCGCCCATTCCACCGTGGCCGACCTCGCCGCCGTGGTGGAGGGACGCCGCGGCGCCGACACCCCGCCCCCGCCGCGCCTGGAGTCGGGCCTGGCCTCAGAGGCGCGGCGGACCGGCGAAGCCATCCTTCCCTCCTTCGCCCAGGAAGGCCTTTGGGTCGTCCACCAGTGGGATCCCCAAGCCGCCGCGTCGTTCAACATCGGCACCGCGGTCCGCCTAATTGGAGAGCTTGACGTGGACGCCCTCGAGGCGGCCCTCGGCGATCTCGCCGCCCGTCACGAGGTGCTCCGCACGCGGATGGTGGAAAGGGGAGGTAGACCCGCCCTTGTCGTGGACCCTCCCTCCGGGGCCCCCATCCACCGGATCGACCCCACGGATCTGGATCGGCCCGGAGACCGCGGCGGGGAAATGGCGAACCGGGTCGAAACCCTCCTCGGGGAGGCCCTCCACGAGCCCTTCGATCTCAGCTCCAGCTCCCCCTGGCGAAGGCATCTGATCCAGCTCGGGGACAGCGAGCACGTGTTGTCCCTCGTTTTCGACCACAGCGCCTTCGACGGCGGCTGCGACGAGGTCCTGGCCCGCGAGCTCGCCGTGCTCTACGGCGCCCGCCTGGCGGGGGTCCCCGCGGACCTGCCCCCTGTGCAGTTGCAGTACTCCGACTATGCGGTGTGGCAACGGCGCTGGCTCCAGGGAGCCGTCCTCGAAGAGCAGCTGGCGTACTGGCGACGGCGGCTCGAAGGACTCGGAGAGCCCCCCCGTCTGTTCGCCGACCCGGGGTCAGGCGCCCCAGGGGAATCCAGAGGGGGGACGGAGCATGACGGTGCGGCGGTCACGCTGGACCTCGGAGCGGACCTGCGTCGAAGGCTCGAAGCGGTGGGCCAGCACCACGGCTCGACCCTGTTCATGACCCTGCTGGCGGCCTTTGCGGTCGTCCTCCGTCGCTGGACCGAGCGGGACGATCTCGCCGTGGGGTCCGCCATCTCCGGCCGCCACCGCTCGGAGCTGGAGGGGCTCCTCGGCATCTTCGTCAACCGGTTGGTTCTGCGCCTGGACGTCTCAGGGGACCCCTCCTTCTCAGACCTGCTGAAGCGGGTCAGGGCCACCGCATTGGAGGCCTTCGCCCACCAAGATCTGCCCTTCGAGCACCTTTCCACCGAGCTCGCGCCGGTGCGGGAACCGAACCAGAATCCCTTTTTCCAGATTGCGTTCCAGCTGTTGACGGAGGCCCCCCTGGGGCATGGGCTTCCGGGGGTCGAGGCAGAACCGGTACCGTTCCCGACGTATCGCGCCAGCCTCGATCTCGATCTGACCGCCTGGGAGAGCCCCGACGGCGGTCTGTGGAGCCGCTGGCTCTTCCGCGCCTCCCGCTTTCGGACCTCCACCATCGAGCGCTTGGCGGCCCACTGGCGCCGACTGCTGGAAGCCGCGGCGGACGATCCTCAGGCCCACCTATCGAAACTCAGCGCCCTGCCGCCGGAGGAGCTGGCGCGTCTCCACTCCGTCAACGACACCCGCACAGAGCGGCCTCGGGACCTCGGCCTCTTCGACCGCGTGGCGCAGTTGGCCCATAGACATCCCGAACGCATCGCCTTGGTCTTCGACGACGACACCCTCGACTGGGGAACCCTCCTCGGCCGGGCGACCTGCCTGGCCGGGCGGCTCCGCGCCCTCGGGGTCGGCATCGATACCCCGGTGGCTTTGTGCGTCGAGCGTTCCTCCACCATGGTGGTGAGTCTCCTGGGAATCCTAGGGGCCGGCGGAGCCTACGTACCCCTCGACCCCGACTACCCCGCGGACCGCCTTTCCTACATGCTGGAGAACTCGGCAGCACCGGTCCTCGTGTCCCAGGAACACCTGGTTCCGAGGCTCCCGGCCCACCCCGAGGTCCTGCGGATAGGGAACGGCGGAGTCCTCGAAGGGGCTTCGGATCCTGTAGACGGGGCCCCTCCGCTGCCCAGGGTGGATCCCTCCCAGGTGGCCTGCATTCTCTACACTTCCGGGTCGACGGGGCGTCCCAAGGGCGTGGAGCTGACCCAGCTCGGCATCGCCCGCCTGGCGGACGGCGCCGCCCGTCGCATTCCGGTGGCCCGCCGCGTCCACGGACAGCTCTCCACCATCTCCTTCGACGCCGCCTCCTTGGAGATCTGGACCGCCCTCCTCGGGGGCGGTCGGCTGGTGGGGATCACCCGCGACGACTCCGTGGATCCGGCCCGCCTACGCCGCCGTCTGGAGACCCAGGGGATCGAATCCCTGGTGGTGCCCACCGCCCTATTCAACCAGCTAGTCCGACAGAAGCCGGACCTCTTCGACGGCGTCGAATCGGTAGTGGTGGGGGGCGAGCGCGCAGACGCCGACGTGATGCGGGCCACCCAGGAAGCGGGACCGAGGCGGCTCTACAACGCCTACGGCCCCACCGAGTGCAGCACCATCGCCACCTGGTATGAAGTTCCCCCCTTAGAGGGCGACGCGACCTCGGTGCCCATCGGCCACCCCTACGACGACACGGACATCTACGTCCTCGGCAGGGACGGCCGCCCCTGCCCCGACGGCGTCCCCGGGGAGCTCTGCCTTGGGGGCGAGGGTTTGGCCAGGGGCTACGTCGGCCAGCGGGCCCAGACCGCGGAGCGCTTCGTCCCCCATCCCTTCGCCGACGGCCTCCGCCTCTACCGCACCGGCGATCTGGTGCGCTTCCTCGACGACGGCATCCTCGACTTCCTCGGCCGGGTGGACCATCAGGTGAAAATCCGAGGCTTCCGCATCGAGCCGGGGGAGATCGAGGCGGTGCTGGGCCAGCATCGGTCGGTAGAGGCCCAGTCGGTGGCGGTGCAACGGGACCGGGGCGGACTGCAGCGGCTCGTCGCCTTCGTGGTGGCGGTGGACCCTGACGCCCCGCCGACGGCGACGGAGCTGCGGGGCTTCCTGCGGGAGCGCCTGCCGGAGTTCATGTTGCCCTCGTCGTTTCCCGTGCTCGGCCAGCTCCCCCTCACGCCCAACGGCAAGGTCGACCGCGGGGCCCTGCCCCATTTCGAGCTGCTGGTTGAACCGGAGGAGGTAGTTGAGCCGCGGACCGAAACCGAGCGGGCCCTTGGAGCGATCTGGACCGACGTCCTCTCCCGAGAACGGGTCGGGGTCGACGACAATTTCTTCGAGCTCGGCGGCCATTCCCTCCTCGCCACCCAGGTCCTCGCCCGCATGCGGGGGGAGCTCGGGGTCGACCTGACCCTGCGGGAGTTCTTCCAGCGGCCGACGCTGGCGGGTCTGGCGGAGGCGGTGGACGGCGAAGGGCCAGGGGGCGTGGCCCCAGAGTTGAAGCCGGTATCCCCGGACGCCGACGGCACCCTGCCCCTCTCCTTTGACCAGGAACGCCTTTGGTTCCTGGACCGCCTGGAGCCCGGCACCGCCACGTATCTGGTGCCGCTGGCGCTGCGGCTACGGGGGGACCTGGACACCGAAGCCCTGGGGCTCGCCTTCCGGGTCCTCGTCGAGCGGCACGCCGTCCTGCGGAGCCGGTTCGTGGGCCGCGGCGGCGAGGGTCGGGTGCGGGTTCTTGCCCTGGCGGAGCTGGAGGCCGCCGGCCCCCTCCTCCCCCACCTCGACGCCGGCGGAGAGAGCGCCGAAGCGCTGGCGGAGGCTTACGCCCGCAAGTCCGTGGACCTCGAAACCGGCCCTCCGTTCCACGCCGCGCTGGCCCGCCTGGGAACCCGGGACTATCTGTTCCTGCTCACCCTCCACCACATCGTCGTCGACGGCGAGTCCGTGGCGGTGGTGCTCCAGGAGTTGGAGGCCTCCTACCTGAGGTTCACTGGGCCGTCGAAGGACCACGTCGGGGACCCCCTGCCCCCCCTCGCCGTCCAGTTCACCGACTTCGCCGCCTGGCAGCGCAGCCGGCTCACCGAGGAGAGCCTCGACGGGAGGGTCGAAGGGTGGCGGCGGCGCCTCCGCGGCGCGCCGAAGCTCCTGGAGCTGCCCACCGACCGACCCCGGCCTGCGGTGCAGCGGCATCGGGGTGCCCTCGTCGTTCGGGACCTGGGGGAAGGTCTGGGGAGCGATTTGAGGGATGTCGCCCGGTCCAGCGGCACCACGCCGTTCGTCATGGCCCTCGCCTCCTTCAAGATCCTCCTCAGCCGCCTCACCCACCAGCGGGACCTCGTGGTGGGTTCCCCTGTTGCGGGGCGAGAGCTGCCCCAGCTAGAGGACCTGGTGGGCTTCTTCGTCGGCAACCTCGTGCTTCGCACCGACCTCTCCGGGGACCCCACCTTCGCCGAGATCGTCCGCCGCACCCAGGATACCGTGCTCGACGCCATCGCCGACCGGGAGGTCCCCTTCGAGAAACTCGTGGAGGCCCTGCGGCCCGAACAGGCCCGGGGACACCACCCGTTCTACCAGGTGACCTTCCAGATCTCGGACGGAGACGCCGTCGGCGACCGGTTCGGTCCCCTTCACAAGGAACTGGTCATCGCAGACTCCGGTTCCGCCAAGCTCGATCTTTCGGTACACCTCCGACTGCGGGCAGACGGCGGCGCCACCGCGGAGGTGGAGTACGACCTCGACCTATTCGACGGCGCCACCGTGGAGCGCTGGCTGACGGCCTACGCACGCCTCCTCCGCTCGGCCCTCGGGGACCGCGGCCAGCGTCTGTCTCACCTGCCGATGCTGGGGGATGACGCCCGTCGGCAGCTGCGGCGCTGGAACGACACCGACGTCGACCTGCCCCTTGGGTCGTCCATACCCCAGCTCTTCGCGCGGCAGGTCGCCGCACGGGGAGATGCCGTCGCCGTCGTCCACGGTTCCCAGGTCCTCACCTACCGTGAACTCGAGGATCGTTCCCGCCGACTCGCGGCGGCCCTGGTTCGCCGCGGGGTCGGTCCCGGAGACTATGTCGGCCTCTGCATGCCCCGATCCGCGGAAGCGGTGGTGGCGATGCTGGCCATCCTCGAAGCCGGAGGGGCCTACGTGCCCCTGGATCCGGAGTACCCCGAGGATCGCCTGTCCTTCATGCTGTCCGACATAGGGGCTTCCGTCGTCGTCGCGCAGCGGGACCTGGCCGATTCCCTCCCGTCGTCCGCGCCCCTCGCCTTTTACGACGAGTTGATGTCAGACGGCAGCGGCGGTCCGGCGGACCCGTCGCTTCCGGCGGTGGACGGAGGGTTTCCGGCCCTGGTGGTCTACACCTCCGGGTCCACCGGACGCCCCAAGGGAGTCGTGGTTCCGCAGCGGGGCGTCACCCGCCTGGTCCTCGGCTCCGGGTACCACGATTTCTACCCCGGGGACCGGATCTGCCAGGCATCCACTATAAATTTCGACGCCGCCACCTTCGAGATCTGGGGGGCCCTCCTCCACGGGGCCCGAACCGTCATCTTCGACCGCGGGCAGCTGCTGGACCCGGCCCAGTTCGAGTCGGAAATCGATCGCACCGGGGCCGATGTCCTCTTCCTCACCACGGCCCTCTTCCAAGACTTGGCCCGGCGGGCACCGCGCCTCCTGGGGAAGCTCCGGGTCGTCCTCTTCGGGGGCGAGCGCTGCGATCCGAAGGCGGTGGCCGCGGCCCTCCAGGAGGGCGCGGAACGCACCGTCCACGTGTACGGGCCCTCCGAGGTGACCACCTTCACCACCGCCCAGACCGTGGCGGCGGTGGCTGAGGACGCGGCGTCGATCCCCATCGGTCACGCCATCGCCAACACCCACCTTCACGTGGTGGACCCCGTGGGGCGCCGGGTGGATATCGGCGTCGACGGGGAGCTCTGGATCGGCGGCGACGGCGTCGCCGCCGGGTACCTGAACCGAC
>JBCDIS010000326.1:0-6000 GCA_038748685.1 Acidobacteriota bacterium
CCGGCGAGTAGGCGAGATCCCGTGGAGCGTCCAGCTCCGTCACCAGCTTCTCGAAGGGCAGATCCTGGTGGGCGAAGGCGTCGAGGACGGAACGGCGCACCCGGGCGAGGAGATCGGCGAAGGTGGGGACTTCGCCGCCGTCGCCGGCCAGGCGGGTGCGCAGCGGCAAGGTGTTGGCGAAGAAGCCGAGGACACCTTCTAGCTCGGTCCGCCCACGGTGGGCGATCGGCGTGCCCACCACCACGTCGTCCTGCCCGGCGTGACGGCCTAGGACCAGGGCCCAGGCCCCCAGGAGAGCCATGAACGGTGTCGCCCCCAGGTCCCGTCCGAGCCCTTCGAGGCCCTGGGCGACGGCGGCGTCGATGCGGACGTGGTGGCGGGCGCCGGAGAAGGTCTGGGCGGCGGGGCGGGGCCGATCGGTGGGTAGCTCCAGGAGCGGCGGGGCCCCCGCCAGGTGCTCGGTCCAGAAAGCGAGCTGCCGTTCGAGGACCGGGCCGTCGAGCCAAGTACGCTCCCACGCCGCGTAGTCGGCGAATTGGATGGGCAGCGTCGGGAGGTTTACCTCGGCGCCCCCGTTCTCGGCGGCGTAGAACGCTCCGAGCTCGCGGAAAAGGATCCCCAAAGACCAGCCGTCGGAGACGATGTGGTGGATCGACACCAGCAGCACGTGGTCGTCGCCCGCCAGCCGTAGGAGCCCGGTGCGTAGGAGGGGGTCGCGGTCGAGGCGGAAGGGTCGCCGGGCTTCGGCGGTGGCCCTCCGGCGCGCCAGCTCGAGCCGGGGTTCCGGCTGTAGGTGGCTCAGATCCTCGACGGGCAGGCTCTGGCTCCGCGGCGGGTCGATACGCTGGAGCCCGCGCCCGGCGTCTTCGACGATCCGCGTCCGCAGGGCCTCGTGGCGCTCGACGAGGGCCACGAAGGCCCGTTCGAGGGCGCCCGCGTCGAGGGGACCTCGGATGCGGACGGCGCCGGAAAGCACGTAGGCCGGGCTTTCCGGCTCCAGACGGTCGAGGAACCAGAGGCGCTGCTGCGAGAAGGAGAGGGGGAGGGCCCGGTCCCTGGGCACCGGCACCAGCGGCGGCGGCGCGACACCGCGGTCGTCGCGGCGGGCCTGCGCCAACGCTGCGGCAAGCTCGCCGAGGGTGGGATGCTCGAAGAAGACCCGCAGGGGGAGCTCCACCTCGAAGGCGTCCCGCAGCCGCGCCAGGACCTGGGTGGCGAGGAGGGAATGGCCCCCGAGCTCGAAGAAGCCATCGTCGAGCCCGAGGTTCTCCCGCCCGAGGAGGCTCTCCCAGATCGCCGCGAGGGTTTGTTCCTCGGGGGTCGAGGGGGGCCGGCGGGCGCCGTCGGACGATGGCGCTTCGGGCTCCGGCAGGGCGCGGCGGTCGAGCTTGCCGGTGCGGGTCAGCGGCAGGGCGTCGAGCACCGTGAACGTCGCCGGCACCATGTAGTCGGGAAGCTGCTTCGATAGGTGGGCCCGGAGCGCCCTGTGCGGCGGGATTTCACCTCCGTCAACGGCCACCAGGTAGGCGGCGAGGAAGCGATCCTCGCCAGCGTCCCCACGCACCACCACGGCGCAGTCGGCGACAGCGGGGTGGCGGCCGAGGGCCGTTTCGATCTCCTGGAGCTCGATCCGGAAGCCGCGGATCTTGACCTGGAAGTCCGCCCGGCCTAGGTATTCGACGCCCCCGTCCGGCAGGTAGCGGCCGAGATCCCCTGTCCTGTAGAGGCGGTCTCCGGGGGTATCGCTAAAGGGGTTCGGGAGGAAGCGCTCCCGGGTCAGCTCCGCGTCGGTGTAGCCGAGGGCGAGGTGATGGGAGCGGACGTGGATCTCGCCCACTTCGCCGACCCCCGCCTGCCGGCCTGCGTCGCCGAGCACCAGCAGTTGCACCCCGTCGAGGCCCCTGCCGAGGGGCAGGGCCGCCTTGCCGAGGCCGCCGGTGCCCAGCTCGGACCGCGGATCCAGCTGCGGTTCCCGGGGAAGGATCACGTGGCTCACGGCTCGCTGGGTCTCGGTGGAGCCGAAGAGGTTCACCGCCACGGCGTTGGGGGCGACGCCGTAGAGGGCGTCCACGTCGGCGCGGGTTAGCACGTCACCGACGGTGAAGGCGTGGCGGAGGGCCGGAAGCCGAACGTCCCCGGCGGTGGAGGTGAGGAGCTGGAGCATCGCCGGCACCAGGTTCAGGATCGTCACCCCCTGGTCCCTCGCCCAGGTCGCGGCGTAGCCCGGCTCACCGATCCGCTCGGGGTCGGGAATCGCCAGCGCGGCGCCGTACCAGAGGGGCATGAACACGTCCCGGTGTAGCGGGTCGTGGGACAGGGCCGAGAGGAGGCTGTGTCGATCCCGCCGGTCGAAGTGGAACGTCTCCTGGAGCCAAGGCAAGAAGGCGGTGAGGGATCCGTGCCGACCCAGGATGGCCTTTGGTTTTCCGGTGGAGCCGGAGGTGAAGGCGACATAAGCGAGGTCGTCGGGACCGATGGCTACCTGTGGATCCCGGTCACTTGGCCCACCATCACTAGCGTCGGCCCAGGGCCCGCTGACAGCGCCCTCCGCCGGAAGATCCAATGCGGTGGTCCCTGCGGCGGCGAGGGCGTCCAACACCTCCGGGGGCAGCTCGCCGGCCCTCTCCATCCGTAGGAGGGCCTTGGGATTCGCCAGCGACAGGTAGTCCAGCAGTCGGCCCTCGGGGTATTGGGGGTCGAGCATCGTGAAGGCCGCGCCGGCCTGGAGGATGCCCAGCATGGACTCCGCCAGCGGCGCGCTGCGGTGGGCCCAGACGGCGACGACGTCGCCGGTTTCGATCCCCAGCCCCAGAAGGCGCCGGGCGATTCGCCGGCTGCGGGTCAGTAGTTCGCCGTAGGTGACCGCCGCGACGGGGTCGGTCACCGCCAGCCGGGCCGGGTCAGCGGCGGCGTGGCGGGCGACGCCTTCAGCGACGGTTCCGTTCCACCCTGCGGGCAGGGGCGCCGCCGGGTTGGGGAGGGTCCGACGGGCGGCGTCGGTCAGCAGGTCGAAGCCGCCGACGGGGGAGTCTGGGGCGGCGGCGATCTGGGACAGAAGGGCCTGGTATTGGCGCAGCATCTCGACCATGCGGGCGCGGTCGAAAAGGTCGACGTTGTAGGCCAGATTGAGGGCGAGGCTGCCGTCCCCGTCTTCGAGCACGTAGAGTGTGAGGTCGAACTTGGAGCCCACCTCTCCCCAGGACAGGTGTTCGATCTCCAGCCCCGGCAGCTCGAAGCGAAGGTCCGGGATGTTCGCCATGTTGAACATCACCTGGAAGAACGGCGCCTGGCTGAGGTGCCGCTCCGGCTGCAGCTCCTGGAGCAGCTTTTCGAACGGCACCTCCTGGTGAGCCTTGGCCTCCAGCACGGTGGACCGCACCCGGCCGAGGAGATCGCGGAACGTGTCCTTGCCTTCGATCTGACTGCGGAGGGTCAGGGTGTTGAGGAAGAATCCGACGAGGTCCTGGGTCTCGAGCCGCTCCCGCCCAGCCACCGGCGTCCCCACCGAGATATCCCCCTGGCCGCTCATGCGGTGGAGGAGGATTTTGAAGGCGGTCAGCAGAACCATGTAGAGGGTGCCCTTGGCGCCCCGGGCGAGATCCCGGAGGGGCCCCACCGCGTCCGCAACCAGCCGCGCTTCGATGTGGTCCCCTCGGCTGGTGGCGACGGAGGGGCGGGGCCGGTCGGTGGGCAGGCCGAGGCTGGTGGCGGCGCCCTCCAACTGCCGTCTCCAGAAGGCGACCTGGCGGTCCAGAACCTCCCCCGAGAGACGCTTGCGCTGCCAGGCGGCGAAATCGGCGTAGTGCAGCTCCGGCTCCGGCAGGGGGGACGGACGCCCCTCGGTGAAGGCCCCCAGCAGGGTCCGGAGCTCTTTGAAAAGGACCCCCGTGGACCAGCCGTCGGAGATCACGTGGTGCATGTTCTGGAGCAGCAGGTGCTCGTCGTCCTGCAGCCGGACGAGGGTGGCGCGGTAGAGGGGGCCGCGGGCCAGGTCGAAGGGCTCCGCGGCGTCGGCCTCGATGAGTGCTTCCGCTTCCCGCCGGCGGGCGTCGGGATCCAGATCCCGCAGATCGACTTCGACGGGTGCCACGAAGCCGGGGGGATGGATCCGCTGGACCGGGAGGGACCCTTCCACGGCGAAGGTGGTGCGGAGGGACTCGTGCCGGCGCACCAGCTCCGCCACCGCCCGGCGCAGGGCGTCGCGGTCGAGGCGGCCCCGCAGCCGGAGGGGAAGCGGCATGTTGAAGGCGGCGTCGCTAGGTTGGAGCTGGTCCAAGAGCCATAGCCGTTCCTGCCCGAAGGAGACCGCCAAGGGACCGCTGCGTCCGATCGCGGGAATGCGGTCCTGCCCCTTTTTCGGCAGCGCAGGGGACGTCGTTCCGGGAGCATTCCCGGTGCCTTCACCGCCGGCCGCTTTGCGCTCGCGGAGCTTCTTGAGCAGCAGAGCTTTTTTGTCGAGGAGGGCTTGACGTTGGCTCATGGGGCCTTCCGTGGAACGGGGTTGCCGGATTCAGGTCGCACCCGTCCCTGGAAGGGATGAGACGAGTGGCCCTATTGGTGAATCAGAAATACTCGGGACCGCGGAAAGCGATCTCGGATCAGAAGAAGGTCTGCTACCTGAGGTCCAGCCGGCAGTGTTGGCAGCAGGGTTGGCAGTAGGAGGTGAGGCCGTGGCCGGGCTTCAGAGGGGCTCGTGTAGCGCCCGGTACGGTGGCCAGAGTGGGTCCTGTTGGCTAAACCTCAGCGACAGAAATCGGGTCAAATTGTACACCTGTCTGCGGCGAAATGCCATCGGCGAACGGGAACCCGTTATGAACGAAGGGTCTGGAGGCCGCGCCTCCTTCTCCCTGTCGCCGACAACCGGCCCAAGCTCCCCACCATCGAGCAGCGGAGGATCCGGTGAAGCTAGCTACCCGTTCAGGATGCCGGAAATTAAGGCATTGAGTCGGCTTCCGTTCGAGAGGCGGCGAGCCATCCACGAACGCGGAGAGAGTCGATTTCAGGGGCCGCGGAGCCTCGGATGATGGTCGACAGAGTCCGTTGAAATCAAGGCTTAAAGTTCAAGATTGGTCCCATCCCCGAAGGTTGCCGGGAACCTCCCTCGCGGCAGAGCATCCGCTCAGTATTTGAGCCCGACGCCTGATTTCTAGCCTCTAGTCGGGCTTCAGGCCTCAATCGGCGGAGTCTTCTCCGTCCAGGAGCTCCATGGCCTCGTCGTCCGACATCCCGTGGAGTTCCTCCAACAGGGCCAGCGCCTCCTGCCCCTCGGTAGTCCTCCGCAGCTCCGCGTCGATGCGCGCCACGAACTCCTGAAGAACCGGGCTCTCGAAGAGGGTCAACAGGGGGAGATCCATCTCCACGAGGTCACAGAGTCGGGCGAGCATCTTGGTGGCCAGGAGCGAATGCCCGCCGAGCTTGAAGAAGTCGTCGTCCAGGCCCACCCCCTCGACGCCGAGGGTCTCGGCCCAGATGTCGGCGATGGCGGCTGCGAGGGCCGAATCGGGGGCGCGGTGGGTGACTTCTGCGTTGGGGGTGACCTCCGGCGTCGGCAGGGCCCGGCGGTCGACCTTACCGTTGGCGGTGAGGGGAAAGGTCTCTAGGACGGTGAGGGTGGATGGCAGCATGAACTCGGGCAGCTCCGCGGCGAGCCCAGCCAGGATGGTGCCCTTGATGGCGTCGACATCGTCGTCTGCGGCGCATCGGAGGGTTACGTAGGCCGCCAGCCTAGGGTCGCCGACGAGATCCTCCCGCACCATCGCCAACTGGCCGTCCACCTCCGGGCGACGCGCCAGGGCCACTTCGATCTCGCCGAGCTCGATGCGGAAGCCCCGCAGCTTGATCTGGTGGTCGGTTCGGCCCACAAAGTCGAGGGTGCCATCCCCCAGACGACGCACCAGGTCACCGCTTCGGTAGAGGCGTTGTCCGGGGCGTTCTCCGAAGGGGTCCGGCACAAAGCGCTCGGCGGTCATCGCGGGTCGGTTCAGGTACCCGGCGGCGACG
>JBCDIS010000327.1:0-5984 GCA_038748685.1 Acidobacteriota bacterium
CGATCACCTGCGGAAAGTTCACCTCGTCGCTGAGCAGGTCGGTGCGACCTCGGGGGATGATCTGATAGCCGCCGTCGAGGGCAACCCAGTTGTCAAACTGACTGGCGATCCCGATCACATCGAGGGTCTGGGTCGGCGTACTGGCGCCGGGAATATCGGTGTCTCCGTCGATCCGCAGGGTCAGGGTACTGACGCCTCCGTCGTCGCTGATCACCACGTTGCCGCTGCCCGAGTCGGGGATGGTGCCGGCTACGACACTGACGCCGTTGATGCGGATGAGCCGGCCCTCCAGCCCCTCCCCCACCTGCGCCACCGTCACCACCTGGGGCGCCGGAGCCGTCCCCGGACCGACGCGGGTGGAGCCGAAGTTGCCGAAATCCTCCGCCGCGTTGATCTCGGTGGCACCGCCGAACTGCTCCAGCTCACCTACCCAGCTGACCACATCCCCCCGCTGGATGGCGGGGTCGATGACGGCATCGAAGATCTGAACGCCGCCGGTGGCGTCCTGCACGAACGCCTGGGTAACGAAGGGGTGGAGCACCCCGGGTTCAACGGTCATGGAACCCTGCACCCGCACGCCGCAGGTCTTGGGCACCAGGACGCTCTGGGCGTCGTTGACCCGGAAGGTGGATACCGACGTGGTGCCGGAGTAGTAGCAGCCCTCCGCCGACAGCTCGGTCTGGCTCGACGCGTCGGTGGCTGCGACCCGAAACTCCACCTTGGCGCCGTCCGCCTGGGCGGGAATCGCACCCGCCCAGGTGACGCCGGAAACGGGGGCCATGGTCACCGGCGCCTGGCTTGTTCCGTCCAGCTGCCAGCGGATTTCCGCCGACGCCGTATCCTCGAGGTCCGCTTCGACGGTCACCGACTCCGTCGCCAGCGGAACCCGCGGGCTTCGGAGGACCCTCCGGATGGCTGGGGGGTAGTCCCCCAACGTTCCGGGGCCCTGATCGGCGGACAGCGTGGTGGCGGGGATGCCGCAGGCGTGGATCCGGTAGCTCGTTCCGTCCGACAGCACCACGATGGTGCCCGGAGCGCCGATCACTTCCCCAGCGGCGACGTCATCGCAGTCGGCGATACCGTTCGCTAGGGAGTTGTCTGAACGGCTGTCCGCGGGATCCCCCGGATTCTGCTGGAAGAAGAGAGGCGGTGAGCCGCTGCTATCCGGCGTCGCCAAGAACCTTTGGACGACGATCGAATTGGGGTGGCCGAAGCCGCTAACCATTGAGCTCTGGTTGATCGCCACTTCCGCCGAGAGATCGGAAAGGAAGTTGGCGTTGGAACTGGTGTTCGAACCATGGTGGTTGACGGTGTAGATGTCGACGTCCTGGACCTCGAAGCCGGTGGGGGTTTCGAGGTCGGCCACGCCGACCGCGGGGTTACCCGTCAGGTCACCGCCGATCCAAACATCCACGTCGCCGTAGCGCACGACCAACGAGATCGAGACGTTGTTCTCGAACTGGCTAACGCCGGTGAGGTCCACCGTCGGCCCGCCGCAGACCTCTCCGTTGACGGAGGCGAACTTCACCGTCACGCCGCCGCCGAGGTCGAGGTCGAAGGCCGCCGACGAGCAGGCGACGGTGGTGCGGCCTACCAGCGAGGCGCCGAAAGCATAGTCCGAGTAGGCGAAGGTGGAGGGCACGGTGCCGAATTCACCCCGGTCGTAAGCGACGGCGCCGGGGGCTAAGGGCACCAACTGAAAGACGTTCTCCATGCTCCCGATATGGTCTTCGTCGTAGTGGGTGGCGACGGTAGCTTCGAGGCTGGTGACCACGCCGGCTTCGATCAGGTCGTTGATGAAGTCCTCGATCCCGTCTTCTACCGTTTTGAGGCCGGTGCCGGAGTCCACCAGCATGGCCTTGCCGGTGGGGGACACCACTAGGGTGGCGCTGCCCTGCTCGATGTCGGGGTAGTAGATCCGCATCAGCTGGGCTTGGGCAGGGGCGAACAGCGCGGCGATGAGAAAGAAGAAGGCGAAGGGAAGGACGGATAGGCCGAGGGCACGGGACTGACGTACAGACCGGTACGGTGACATGCGGGGGCTCCTTGCGTTGGGATTGGGGACGGGAACCGGGAGGATCGACCGTAGGGCCAACATGGAGAGCGCGCCGAAGGTCACCGGCGCGAATCGGAGGGACCCCGGGATTCTACCGTGGGACTGGACCCTTCACCAAAGCAATGGACAATTCGCACCCAGCGGACCCGTAGGCGCCCCGGGGTCCGCTGCGAATCAGGCCCGATCTACGGGAAACGCCAGCACGTCCCCGATGTGCTCCGCGCTGGAGGCCAGCATCACCAGGCGATCGACGCCCAGGGCCACGCCGGCGCAGTCCGGCAGACCGTGGGCGAGGGCGGCGAGCAGGTGCTCGTCGACGGGAACGGCGGGTAGTCCCCGCTGCCGTCGCTCCTCTAGATCTCCGACAAAGCGGCGGCGCTGCTCATCGGCGTCGGCGAGCTCGTGGAAACCGTTGGCCAGCTCGACGCCCGCCACGTAAACCTCGAACCGCTCCGCCACCGCCGGCTCGACGCCCTGGCCCCGGCGCACCCGCGCCAGGGCCGCCTGGGACGCCGGGTAGTCGTAGAGGAAGGTTGGCCTGGGGGGCTCGCCCTCATCGTCCGCAAGGCCCAGGGTCGGCTCGACGACGTGGCTCATGAGCAGGTGAAGCCAGTCGTCCTTGGGGGAAGCGGCGTCCATCCCCACCACCTCGATCCCCCGGGCGGCGGCCGCCGCTGCCAAGTCCGCGCCCTCGGCCCGGTGCGGATCGAGGCCCACCCGGTGACGGAAGACGTCCCCGTAGGCGAGGCGCTCCGCGGGCTCGGCGCCGAGGGTGGCGAAAAGGAGGCCGTCCATCTCGTCCATCAGGGAGTGGTGGTCGAACCCCGGGCGGTACCATTCGAGCATCGTGAACTCGGGGTTGTGCAGTGGGCTGACCTCCCCATCCCGGAAGGCCCGCACCACCTGGTAGATGGGACCGCTTCCCGCCGCCAGGAGCCGCTTCATGGCGTACTCCGGCGAGGTTTGCAGGAACAACCGGCGTTCGCCCCCCGGGGCGTCCAGCCGGCAGGAGAGGGCCTGGAGGTGGGGGTCGGATACCGGCGCCGCGGCCAGCACCGGCGTCTCCACCTCGAGCACGCCGCGTTCGGCGAAGAAGGCGCGGATCCGCGCCAGGATCTGGGCCCGCTTCAACAGCGCGTCGAGGCCGGCGGCGGGCCGCCAGGTGGCTCCCCCTGCTTGCGGAGCCACGGGCCTGGGCTCAGTCCTTGGCCCGGGAGACGTACTCGCCCGTCCGGGTATCGATCTTCAGGGTCTCCCCTTCCTTGATGAAGAGGGGCACCCGAACCACGGCGCCGGTCTCCAGCGTCGCCGGCTTGCTGCCGCCTGAGGAGGTGTCCCCCTTGAGCCCGGGGTCCGTCTCCTTCACTTGCAGGTTGACGAAGTTGGGAGGTGTCACCGAGATTGGATTGTTGTTCCACAGGGTGACGTCGACCATGTCCTCGTCCTTGATCCACTTCACGGCGTCGACCATGGCGGCCTTGTTGGCCTCATATTGCTCGTAGGTGCTCGGAACCATGAAGTGCCAGTTGGTGCCGTCGCTGTAGAGGAACTGCATCGACGTCTCCATGACGTCCGCCGCCTCGATCGACTCACCGGACTTGAAGGTCTTCTCGAGCACTCGGCCCGTTTTCAGGTTCCGCAGCTTGACTCGGTTGAAGGCCTGGCCCTTTCCGGGCTTGACGACGATGTTCTCGATAATCGAACAGGGGTCGCCGTCGAGCATGACCTTGAGGCCGCCTCGAAACTGGTTGGTGCTATAGCTCGCCATGATCTCCTCGGAAGCTCGTTCGGGGGCGGTGCGCCGTGGGCGCCCGCGGGGGAGGCTTGATCGCGCCTCCGGTGGGGGTTAACGTCGCGGCATGATAACCCGAAGTCCGACAGCCGTCGCAACCGCCGAGATGGGCGGCGAAACGCGGGCACGACCACCGCTTTGGCAGCGCCTTCTGGCGGATGGCGTCAGAGACCTCGACACCCTCCTCGGCCTGCTCGACCTCGACCCGGACGCCTTCGAGACCTTCGGCGGACCGGCGTACTCCACCCCCTTTCCGACGAGGGTTCCCCGGGGCTTCGTGGCCCGCATGGCGCCGCGGGACCCGGAGGATCCCCTCCTCCTCCAGGTGCTGCCCGTAGCCGACGAGCATCGAATCACGCCGGGCTTCGCCGACGACCCCCTAGACGAAGCGGCGGTCAACCCCGTACCGGGCCTGCTGCACAAATACCGCGGACGGGCCCTACTGGTGGTGACCGGGGCCTGCGCCGTCCACTGCCGGTACTGTTTCCGGCGTCACTTCCCCTACACCGAACAGCGCTCCGGCGACCGCGACTGGAGCCGGGCCCTCGTCTACCTCGGGGCGAATCCGAGCATCGAGGAGGTCATCCTCAGCGGCGGGGATCCCCTGTCCCTGACCGACACCAAGCTGGCCCGCCTGGCCGACGGCATCGCCGCCATCCCCCACGTGCGTCGGCTCCGAATCCATAGCCGCCTGCCCGTGGTCCTCCCCGATCGGATCGACGATGCCTTCCTCGCCTGGTTCGCCGACCGATCCCGGTGGCGCCCCGTGATGGTGATCCATGCCAACCATCCCAATGAGCTCGACGCCTCCGTGGCTTCGGCCATCGGTCGGCTCAGGTCCGCGGGGGTCACGGTCCTCAACCAGACCGTCCTGCTGCGCCGGGTGAACGACGATGTCCGTATCCTCGAAAAACTATCCGAGGCGTTGTTCGAAAGCGGCGTTATGCCGTACTATCTCCATACCCTGGATCCGGTTCAGGGCGCCGCCCATTTCGCGCTGCGACCCGGCGACGCCCAACGGCTGGCCTGGGATTTGGCCAAGCATCTGCCGGGATATCTGGTTCCACGCCTGGTAACCGATGTCCCCGGTGCCCCGGCCAAAGTGCCGGTTCCCATCGGCGACGGCCAACACGGAACGGCACACCATTAGCCCGCCGCGGCGGGCACCTTACCTGCTCGCAAACGCCGACGTCTGAGCCCACCTGTCACCCACGGCAGGGCAAACGCGGCAGAAACGCTCCCGTACCTTTCTATCTCGTCCTGGGATCCGGACCTGGCCCCGCCGTTCAGGTCCGAACACGGGGAGTCGTGTTTCGATCGCTTTTCAATCGCCTTTTTTGCCTAGCGAGCCTTCGATGACAATTTTCGATGCCATCGAGCAAGTCGACATGGGACGTATCTGGCAGCTGGCCACCCGCGGCAACGAGCTCGAATCCCTCGACGAAGAAACCCAGCTGACTCCCCTCGCCCTCGCGGCCGAGTTGGGGCACACCGAAATCGTCCGCCTGCTGGTGGAAGCCGGCGCCGACCCGGACATTGGAGGTGCCACGAGTCCCCTCGAAGCCGCGGTACTCGAAGGGAAGCCGGAGTTGGTGGAGATCCTCATCAGTGCCGGGGCCAACGTCAACCAGCGGGTCGCGGAAGGCTTCACCCCCCTGATGACCGCCGCCGTCGCCGGCTACGAGGACATCGCCTCGATGCTGCTACGTGCCGGGGGGCGCCCCCGGGCACGCAACGAGGACGGCTACACCGCCATCGACTTGGCCATGGCGGAGGGCCACGGGGACCTCGCCCGGGTCCTCAGGACCTTCTCCAGGAGGGGACAGAAACAGCAGCTGGCGCGAGAGAAGGCGATGCGCGCCGAACGGGAGGAAGAGATCCGTCTTCGCCGCGAAGAAAGGAGGCGGCAGCGGGAGGACGAGCGCCGGGCTGAGCTCGTCGCCCAGCAGCAGGAAGCCCTGCGGCAAGCCCAGGAGAACCAGGAAGCCCAGGGGCCCGAATCCCCGACCTCCCCACCGTCGGGGGATCCCCTGGCGGCCGCGGCGGCGTTCTTCGACGACCTCGATGACGTCGCCAGCTCCAGCGACGATTCCCGGGCGATGGAGGGTGTCGCCAAGCTGGACCGCCTGCTCGCCG
>JBCDIS010000328.1:0-5937 GCA_038748685.1 Acidobacteriota bacterium
CCACGAAGTGGGGAAGGTACGACATGGAGAACTGCACCGGCTCCTCGCCGATGGGGTGCGCGGCGGAGTTGGCCTTGGGGGGAGGTCGGACCGGGGCAGGGGTCGCAGGGGCAGGGGCCCCTTGGGATGGGGTTTGGTTGGGACGGGGCCCCGCGGGCGGTACCGGGGCAGATGCGCGATCCAGGAGCCTACCGAGCAGGGCGTCGGACGCCCCAGCCTCCGCCAGCGCCACCAGGTCGGCGGCGCTGGGGACGGCCGGTTTCCCTGCGGAGGCGTCGAGCCACTTGAGGACCACCTCCTCAGAAACCTCCGCCGACAGCAAGTCGAGCACCCCTTGAATCACCGGATCCCGGGGGGAAGTCTCCTCCGCTGAAAGCGACACCGCGCAGAGCGCGACGAGGAGGAGGGTTCCTAGGATTGAGAGCTGTGGGGCTCGGGTCTGGCGCATGGCGGTGCTCCTTCAGGTAAAGACGGCCCGAGTCGGACCGTCTCGCCGACGAAACGACGCCCGCGTGAAGAACGGATGAGGACCGAGTGAAGATCCCCTGTGTCTTGCCCCCGGGGAATTGGGGGTCAGAGGATCAGCAGCAGGAGGCCCAGGGCGCCGCAAACCACGGCGCCGATCTTGAGTCCCTTGGCCCCGGAGGCGAGCTCACGGATCAGCTGCGGCTTTCCTTTGACGCTCACCAGCAGCTTGTCGCCGTCGGCGGGGGCGGCGAGTCTTAGCTCACCGCCTTCGTCGGTGGCCTCGCCCACTACGAGAACCTCGGTGCCCACCGGGATGGCCTCCTCTTCAAAGCGGTAGCCCAGGGTCCGTCCCGATCCACTCGCCCGGACCCTCAGGGTGAAGGCCCCGATCTGCAGATCCCCGGTAATGGCTTCCCGTTCAAAGCGGGAGAGCACTTTCTCGGCCACAAACGACGCGCCGTCAGGGTCGACGGGGATGGCGCCGGTGGTGTCCTCGAGCTGGAAGTCCGAAGCGCGTCGGTTGTGGGCCACCGACTCGCTTCGGGTCACGGTCTCCCGCTGGCCGTCCCGCTCCCGCTCCTCTTCGAACTCCCTCCGCACCCGCATGTCGTAGTAGACCGACGGCGTCTGCGTCAGCTCGGACGTCAGCGGCGCGTCGCATCGCGCCGTACCCGAGACCGCCGCCGGGAAGCGGAGGGATCCGGCACCCAGGCCGTCCGCCATCGAGGATGCCAGCTCCCGGAGGTGGGCCGCCGTATGCACATCGGTGGAGGTCAAACGGCCGAGTCGTTTCAGCTTGGAGCGATGACCGTAGGCCAGCCCGCCGGCCGCCGCCAGCAACAGCAGTCCAAAGATCCACATCGTGCAGGACCCCACTTGAGTCGGAATTTGCGGCGAGGGTTCGCGATCGATCCTAGCATCCACTCCGCCAGGGTCCGGCGGCCGGCACAGGGCTGCATGGGTTCGGTATGCTCTAAGCTGGTGGCGACGCCGGGGCAGCCCACGACGATCGAGGATCCAGACTAGGAGACCCAGTCGATGACGATCGAATCGGACCCGCCCGAAGGCGGGGGAGCGGTGCCGGAGGGTCCGAGGGCGACGGACCGCGTCGACGAGCGGACCCAGGGGGAGGTCACCGTCCTCCTCGACAACTGGAACAGCGGGGACGCGGGGGCCCTGGACGACCTGCTTCCCCTGGTCCAGGGCGAGCTGCGGAGCCTGGCTGCGCGCTATCTGAGGAAAGAGCGGGCGGGGCACACGCTCCAGCCCACGGCCCTGGTCCACGAAGCTTTCGTACGGTTACTCGGCGGCGCGCAGGTCGCGGCCCAGAGCCGGACCCACTTCTTCGCCATCGCCGCCCAGGCCATGCGCCGGGTCCTGGTGGACCACGCCAGACGCCAGGGGGCCGCCAAGCGGATCGGAGCGCACGACAAGATCTCGCTGGAGGGGGTCGTGGAGCCGGCGGTGGAGCCTGGGGTGGACGTCCTCCTCCTGCACGACGCCCTCGACGCACTGGCGACGATCAACCCGAGGCAGGCCAAGCTGGTGGAGCTTCGCTACTTCGGAGGTTTCTCCAACGCGGAGGCGGCGGAGGTTCTGGGGACCTCCCTGCGGACCGTCAAGCGGGACTGGCAGGTGGCGCGTCTGTGGCTCTACCGACGCCTCCAAAGCGACGACACCGACCCGGCGGAGGACGACGAGATCACCTCGGAACGGCTGCCCTGAGGTCGAGGGGGAATCGGGCCGGAGGCTGAGGTAGGCTAAGGCCAATGACGACAAAGAACGGCGGAGAATCCCCCAGCGATGTCCTCCGGGCCCTCGAAGCGGAGCTGGGCCGCGGCATCGTCGGTCAGACGGACTTGATCCGCGGCCTACTGGTGGGCATGTTGGCGGACGGGCACATCCTCGTGGAAGGGGTCCCCGGCCTGGGCAAGACCCGGGCGGTGAACCTCCTGGCCCGGATTTGCCACCTCGCTTTCCGCCGCCTCCAGTTCACCCCCGATCTTCTGCCCGCGGACATTCTGGGAACCCGCATCTTCAATCAGAGCTCGGGGACCTTCGAAACCGTGAAGGGCCCGATCTTCGCCAACTTCGTGCTGGCGGACGAGATCAACCGAGCCCCGGCGAAGGTGCAGTCGGCGCTGCTGGAGACCATGCAGGAACGGCAGGTCACCATCGGCCAGGAAAGCCTGGAGCTCCCCGCCCCCTTTCTCGTGTTCGCGACCCAGAATCCGATCGAGCAGGAGGGGACCTATCCTCTGCCGGAGGCACAGCTGGACCGCTTCCTCATGAAGCTGGTGGTGGGCTACCCCGAGGCCGACGAGGAGGAACGGATCGTCCGCATGGTGATCGACGAGCGGCGTCTCCCCAAAGCCCAGAGGCGGCTTTCGGAGCAGGACGTCCTCGATCTCCAGGGCGCGGCGCAGGGGGTGTTCGTCGAGGATCGGGTCATCCAATACGCGTCCAGGCTGGTGCAGGCCTCCCGCCTCACCGGTGAGTCGGAAGACGGGCGGGACCTGGCTCGGTATGTGGCCTTCGGCGCGTCGCCCCGGGGCTCGATCTCCCTGGTCCAGGCGGCTCGGGCCCACGCGCTGATCGAGGGGAGGGACGCCGCCGTGCCCCACGACGTCAAGTCCGTCGCCCCCGCCGTGCTCCGGCACCGTATCCTGACGACCTACTACGCCGACGCCGAGGGCATCACCAGCGACCAGGTGGTGGAGGAGATCCTCGCCACCGTGAAGGTGCCGTGAGGGCGGGCCACGCCGCGGTCGGCGGGGCGGTGGGGGACCTCCTCCGCCAGGTCCACCGCCTGGAATTGGTGGCCCGCAAGAACGCCGCGGGACTGCGGCCCGGCGACTACCTCACGGCTGTGCGGGGCGGTGGCCTGATGTTCCACGAGACCCGGAAGTACGTGGTGGGGGAGTCGGCGCGTCGCATCGACTGGAACATCACCGCCCGTCTAGGCGAGCCCCACGTCCAAGTTCACCTCGAAGAGCGTCAGCGGGAGGTGATCGTCGCCCTCGACGTGAGCCCTTCAATGCACCTGGGCACCGGATACAAGACCAAGCTGGAGCACGCCGTGGAGCTGGCGGCGACCCTGGCGGTGACGGCGGTCGAATCGGGGGACCGGCTGGGGTGGGTGATCTTCGCCGACCAGGTGCTCGACGAAGGTCACCCCAGGGGCGGCCGGCCGCAGCTGTTCCGGGCGCTGCGGTCCATGCTCGCCCACACCGAGCCGTGGAGCCGTCCGGTGCTCGAAAGCGACCCCACGGATGGCGATCCACGCCATCGAGCGGCGGCGCGGACGCTTCGTGGTCTTTCTGATCTCGGACTTCATCGACCACGACCTGCCGGAGGACCTGAAGTACGCCCGGGCCAGGCATGACGTCTCCCTGCTTCACGTCTACGATCCGCTGGAGTACGCGGCGTCAACGGAGCTGGTGTTCCCCGGGTACACCCCGGAAGGTCGGGGATTGCGGGGTCCCCTGAGCACTCCGGAGCTGGGTAGCCTGGGGGAGATCCAGGCTTTCCTCCGAGACCGCTGCGGCGAGCTGCGGATGGCCTTCGCGTCGTTTCCCACCGACCTGCCGGTCCGCTCCGGCCTCGATCGCTTCTTCCACCGCAAACGCCGGGCCCTCGGGGACTGAGCTGGAGCCGCCTTCCCATGCGCGATCTTCCCGCCGACCTGGCCGAGCCCCTCCACATCCTCGGGGAAACCTCCGAGGGTTGGGGACTGCCCCCCTGGGCTTTGCTGGCGCTCGCTGCTGCTGGTGCGATTTGGTGGCGGGCGAGGCGCCGGGGGGCGGCGGCTCCCGAACCGGCCCCCGTAGAGGTGCCGTCCCCTCCGGCGGTCGAGCCTCCGCCGGAGCTGGCGGCCCGAATTCGTGACCTGCAGAGGCGCTTCGGCCGTGGCGGCGGCGATCCGAGGGAGGGGTGCCATCGCCTGGCGGATCTCCTCCGCGAACACTTGCGGGGCAGGCTGACGACGGACGATCGACGTCCCGTCGCCACCCTGACGGCCCATGAGATCGCCGACCGTACTCCGGACCCCGTCGTCGCCCGGCTGTTCGGCATGCTGTCGCGTTTCCAGTTCGGCCGCCGCCCACCCCGCGCGGACGACCTGGAAAGGGCCTGCGACCTCGCCCTCTTCGTGGTGGGTAGCGGCCCCCCGCCGCCGTCGGTGACCACCCAGGAGATTCGGATTCGGGGGACCTCGGCATGATCGAAACCCTGGCGGCGATCCTGGGTGCCGATGGCTTCGACAGCCCCCTTTGGCTTTGGGGCCTGCTCGGCCTTCCCGCCTACGGCTGGTGGCGGGGTCGTACTGAGGCGATGGCCGCGGTGCCCCACGCGCCCCTCCAATATCGGCAACCCCCGCGGTGGCGCCGGCTCGCCGCACGTGCAGGCTTGGGGGCCGAGCTGGCCATTCTGGGGATGATCGTGATGGGCCTGGCGCGGCCCTACAGCGAGGAGAACCTGGCGCTGATCGACGACGTCGGGATCGACGTGGTGCTGGTGCTCGACGTCTCCCTGAGCATGTTGGCGGAGGACTTTCCCCCCAATCGGCTAGAGGCCCTGCGGCGTATCGCCCTCGATTTCATCGCCCGCAGCGGCGGCCATCGCCTTGGAATTCTGATCTTCGCCGCCGACGTCTACGTCCAAAGCCCCCTGACCTCCGATCTCAGGGCCGTCGAGGAGATGCTCGACAGCGTCACGGTCCACGCCCTCGACCAGGCCCGAAGTGGAGGAACCGCCATCGGAGACGCCCTGTTGGTGGCCTCGGATCGGCTCACGTCCCAGAAGGTGGAGGGTCGAGATCAGGCGGTGGTGTTGATCAGCGACGGTGAGTCCAACCAGGGGATCGATCCCGTCCTGGCGGCCCGCTACGCGGCGGAATCCGGGGTGCGCCTCTACGTCATCGGCGTCGGCGGCGAAGAGCCGGTTCAGGTGAGCTTCGAGGGGAGGCCGGTGGGTGGGGAGTCGCCGTACCTAGCCGCCCTCGACGACCGTCAGCTGAAGGAGTTGGCGGAGGCGGCGGGGGGACGATACGACCGGGCCGCCGATGTCGGAGCCCTGGAGGCGATCTTCTCCGAGCTGGCGCGACTCGAAAGCGCTCCCCTCGAATCCCGCGACGTGACGACCCGGCGCTACGGCACCAGCCTGCTCTCGGTGTTGATGCTCCTTCTCCTCGTCGCCCAGCTGACGATTACCGGCCAGCTGGCGCGGAGGCCGTTTCGATGATCGACCTCGAGCACCCCGGCCTGCTCCTTTTGTTGGTGCCATGGCTGTTGTTCTTGGCGGAGTTCAGCCGCCGGCAGCTCCGCTCCCTCGCCTGGATCGACGCCAACGTGGCGCCGAGGTCCCGCGGACTGTTCACCGCCCACTCGAAGGGGTCGATGGTCCTGCACCTGGTGCTGATGGCTCTGATGGGTATTCTGCTGGTGGCGGCGGCGGCGGGCCCGGCGCTCC
>JBCDIS010000329.1:0-5886 GCA_038748685.1 Acidobacteriota bacterium
AAGGCGGGAAGGTGGGAAGGCGGGAAGGCGGGAAGGCGGGAAGGCGGGAAGGCGGGAAGGCGGGAAGGCGGGAAGGCGGGAAGGCGGGAAGGCGGGAAGGCGGGAAGGCGGGAAGGCGGGAAGGCGGGAAGGCGGGAAGGCAGGAAGGCAGGAAGGCAGGAAGGCGCATGAAATCAGCGTAAGAGGGGGGCTTTAGCTCGAATAGGAGAGAAGTTGTGTTTCTTTGGGCAATGACCTTGATCTAGGGGCACGATTTTCGTTCGAGTAGAAGACAATCGTCGTATATCGGGGAAAAATGTGGGTGACGAGGTAGCAGGCAGCGCCCAGCATAAAGCTGGTGGATGACCTGCACACGAGGAGGAGTCAGAATGACTTGCTTCAAGCGTTCAGTCGTGGTGGTCGCGATCCTCTTGATGACCGCACCTGTAGTGAGTGCTGAGCCCGCATTTGGACTTCAGAACTGGTGGGAGGCGTTCAAGGAAGAGGTCGTCGAATCGTTGACTGCGCTCTGGTCTGGCTCTGGGGAAGAAATTGGAGGCTACCCAGAGCCGAGCGGGGATAGTCAGCCAGGTCCGGACAACAACGAACTCGGAGGCTATCCGGAACCCAACGGCGACGACCCGCCGAATCCGGATGACGAACTTGGCGGGTACCCTGAACCTCACGGTGGTGGGTAGTCGCTACTCTGGCACGATGGTTTGCCCCCTCTGCCAAAGGGGGGGCAAGCCTGATCACTTACCTCGGCAAGCTGGCATGGAAGGGCTGGAGGCCAGTAGCGGCCTTCGAAGCTATGGCTCGGATAGCTCCGAGGACAATCCTAGGCGTAGGCTCGGGCGTGCTTAGGAAAGTGGTGAGGAAGTCCAGAAGGAGGTCTCGGGTGTGCTTCGTAGTGGACGCCTGGGAGATCAGCCTGGTGAGTTGACTGGAGACTAAGGTCATAGCCTCGGCTCGATTGCCCAACCGCAGATGGATTTCGACGAGTTGGAGTGTCGCTAGAGCGACGTCTTCTTGGGCACTGTAGCGCCCTATGGCATCGGCGGCCTGCGTGACCAGTGTAAGCGCACATTCGAAGTCCTGCCGGAGGTAGGCCAAGAGTCCCTCAATCCAGAAGAGTCGTGGAGTGAGAGACGAAATCAGGTCTTCGGGGTGCTGTTCAATCGCTCGACTGGAAAAGTGCCGTGCCGTCTCCGGGTCTCCCAGTCGGAGAGAGTCGATCGCTAGGCTCAGAAGCGCTGCACATCGACTGTTCCAATTCTCGGCGGGAAGGTGATCCAGGGATGAAAGGTAGTAGGTTCGGGCTTGTTGGAATTGTCCTTCGAGAGAGTGGACCATACCCAGGTCAACGAGGGTTTCTCCGTAGCGGCTGGACGCGTAAAGCGCGGCGAGGTGTGTGTTCTGCGCCGCTACCGCGGTGGCGTGAGTCAAGCTTTGATGTGTGAGTAGATAGATGGCGTTCTGCTTGAGGATGGTGTGGACTTCGTGCTGTGGAGGGAGGGCCTTCGAAAGGCGAAATGCCTCGATTAGGGCCCTGTAGGCTGTTGATGGATTGTTCGACGCCCTCAAAGAAGCGACCCAGAGGGAGATCAGTCCAAGCAACGTTGGTAGAGCCGCGGGCTTAGCCCGAGCCGAGTCCGTTGCTCTTGGTAGCTCTGATGCAATTCGAACCCGGGCGGCCTTGGGGTCTGTGACCCTGAGCCGATGCAACTCTGGGTACACTCCAGCCTCAAGACCCTCAAATTGAGTCGACGAAGAGGTCTCTACCTCTACCTTCGCGAGTGACTCGAGAAGCTTGCTCGTGCCTTTGAACGGAGGCGCAAAGCGCTGTAGGCAGTAGGCGGGATCAACGCTTTGCGGGATTTGGAGTCCGAGAATCTCAGAGAGCGCCAACTGAGGACGACCGTCCGTGGCGTTGTGAATCAGGCTAAGGAAGTCTCGGTGTCGAAGAGGTTGCCGGTCGATGAGCCTTCGCTGGATGGCTCCCTCATGGACCCCTAGCTCTCGTTCCGCATCCTTGACGCTCCCGTAGGTGTGGATAAGGAAACTTCGAAGGCTCTCCAGGGACCCATAGACGAGCGAATCTGCCTCTGGGCAATTTAGACAGGTGGGCTTGGCTCGGCTCATTGATGGATTCTCCTCCGGGACAGTCGTTCTTCAGGTATTGTCCCACATAAAGTCCACGGATGAACTGGCCAGGACACTTGATCCGACTTGCTAGCGTCCTGTTTGTCAGATTCGGAACCGCGGATGTCCCTGGACGGAGGTAAGGGATCCTTGAATTCCCCAACTCGAAAGCCGGCTCTCCCATCGTGTAGGAATAGTCCTGTCCCAGGGGTGTCCAGGCACAATATCGACGATAGTTGGCCCAGCTTGCTCGGTTGCGACCAGCACCCAAAGGTCTTCGTCGCCGAATTCCTCGGACAGGCCGACGGTGGTGAAACCAACTGATCTTGCGGTGGGGTAGGTGGCCTTTGTCCATGCGGAGTGGGTTGTCTGCCACTGATGTTCGAGGATCTGAAGCTCCCTTGGTGGCAGGTCAACGGCGGTCGGGCCAATGAGTGCAGGGAGGACGTATCGGTAGGTTCCTTCTAGCTTCCCTTTGATGTAGAGCCAAGGGACCAGGCTGTGCATGAACCGAGTAGCTCCAGCTCTCTTGTAGGTGGGAATGATGGATGGGCAGGCCTTTGAGGTTCCAACGCGCTTGTCGCGCACCCTGGGTCTACGCACAGTGATGGAGCCCACTGGGGTCCGGATTTGGCGCGGTGGAAGGAAGCCGTTCCGCACTACCAGTTGACGGTTGGTGCCGTCCTTTAGATCGGCGTGCTTCGCTAAAAAAGTACTGACCTCTACAGCCAGGATCTGGCGGTAGAGGCTCTCGAAGGAGACTCTCAAGATCTCGCGCAGGGCTTCGTTGGCATCTGTGGTCATCATCGTTCCAAACACAAGTTCGGTGCGAATTTGTGGGAGGCATGCCGACGGACACTTTCTTCAGAGGGTCTGCTCCAAATGGGGAGATCCACCAAAATCCTCCCTCGCGTTTGGGAACTCGGTCGGTCCCCATAGTCTCTCCTTGCCGCATCAAGGTTTGGAGAGCCTGTCACCTCGTCGAGCTACCTACCTCAGCAGCGGCATCTCCGCGAGGAGATCCGGTCTCGGAGTCTGGTCATCTTGCCCGCTTGCTATCTCGTCAAGACCGCTGCGGGGGCCAGAGCCGAAAGATGGTTGGTCAGGTCACGTGATCTTCCCTCTTCTAGTAACGAGCGTGGCAACCCAGAGGGGCCGCATGTAGATGCTCCTTGTCAAATCCGCTCCCTACATGCGGCCCCTCGTTATCTGCTGACGGCTTTCGTTCAGGCAGGGCTCTCTCCATGGGTAGATTGTAGGGCCCCTTCGGTCTGTCTCCAGCGGCCGAGCTCCAGGCGTACCATTCTGGTACGTATACGACGTTGCCAAGCGGATCCTCTCTACAGGCAGGTTAGCAGTGCCGATCCTGAGTCTCTGATGCTGAGCTGGAGGTAGGTCGGCGTACCACTCCGGTACGTTTACCGCTCGGCGTACCACTCCGGTACGTTTACCGCCATTCCTTCGTGATTCCCCGACCCAGCCCCTAGATTCACACCCGTCATGGTTACGGGTGCAGAACAACAGGGCAGAGCGCGGCACATAGGCCGGTACGCGATCGGGCATGAGGCCCGGACATCGGCCTACGTGCCCACGCTTGACGGCACGGCGACTTCGTGGTCCCAGCTTCTTCTGGATGCTCCGACGCTGGCCGCCCCGTTCTTGGTCTTTCAACGGGTGATCTCCATCGGCACCCGGGCCATGACTCTTCAGCAACGTCGGTCCTTGGCCCTGATGCTGGTCGAGGGGGCGGCCTCGGAGCCCTTGGTGGCGCTGAGCAGTGAGCTCGCGCCACTACGGGACGCATGGGCTTCCCGCCTCGTCGAGCTTGGGATCGAGGGCCGTTGACCGATAGGAGCACGGGTGTCTCTTGGACTTCCTCCCACCCCGCGCGCGCTGACCCCTTGGCGCCGCGGGGTTCTTTTTCTCTCCCTGGTCGTCGGCCTTCTGGGTTTGCCGGTGGCGGCGGGTCTGCGGTGGCTGCCGGAGGGCAGTCAGCCGACGGGCTTCTACTGGCGATCGGGCCTCGGGGAGGTGGAGCGGGGGATGCTTGTGGAGGCTTGCGCGCCGGGGTTCGTCAAGGTCCTGGGTCGTGGCACCTGCCCCGACCTGTCGCGACCGGTGGTGAAGCGGGTGGCCGCGGTGGCGGGCGACGTCGTCGATGTGCGGGCTTGGGGAGTGTGGGTCGACGGCCTGCGTCTCCCGGGTTCGTCGCGGGCCGACGTCCGGCCGCCGCGGCCGTTCCTGGATGGAAGCTACGTCCTGAGCCCCGGCGAGGTGTGGCTCCACGCCGGGCACCATCCTCGGAGCGTCGATAGCCGCCTCTTCGGGCCGGTGCCGGTCCGCTGGTTGCGGGCGGAGTGGAGGCGATGGCCATGAAGGATGCCTTCCTCGAAGTCCGCAAGTTCGGGCCGCGGGACGTGCGCCGTCTGCGGATCCGGGGCGCGGCGTTGTGGCTGGTGGGCGCCTGGGCGACGGCCTGGGCCGCGACGCAGGGCATGGCGCGGTGGCTCGACTTCGCGCCGGCCCTGGGCTCGCCGTCGCTCGTGCTTGCGTGGCCCTGGGCGGTGGGGCTGGGGATCGTCCTCGCCCACGCAGCGGCGTGGCTTCTTCGTAGGAGTCCGGTCGCTTCGTGGATCCTCCTTCCGCCGGCGCTGGGGATGTTGGCCAGCGGCGGTTCTCTACACCCCGTGGCCGAGGGCCTCCGGTGGGCCTGGCACCTGTCGCCGTCGCCGACTCACCTGCCCGTTCTGTTGGGCTTCGCCGCCGCCGTGGCGACGTGGTGGCTCGTAGGGATCGCGCTTGTGGTGATCGAGGTTCGGCACCAGCGGCGGACCCTCGAAGACGCCCAGACCACTCACGGCTCGGCGGGCTTCGCCAGCGAGGTCCAGGTAGAAGAGTTGGGACTCCTCGACGGCCCCAAGCCCGGCGGCGTCTGCCTGGGCGACGTGGAGGTGGACTCGGGCCTCGGGGGCCCCCGCCGGGAGCGACTGTGGGACAACGGACCCGGCCACGTGCTGGTGGCCGCCGCGACCCGTCGCGGCAAGACGTCGGGCTTTGTGGTCCCGACGGCTCTCGAGGCGGTGGGCAGCCTGGTGGTGATGGACGTCAAAGGCGAGATCTACTCCATGACCGCCGGCCGCAGGGCCGCACTGGGCCAGAAGGTGCTGCGCTTCGACGCGTCGGCGAACGGCTCGTGCTCGATCAACCCGCTGCTCTGGGTGCCGACGGGGGACGCCGAGGTGGCGGCTCTTCAGGAGCTGGCGCGGGGCCTGGTGGATCCGGCGGGCAAGAAGGACACCTTCGACTTCTGGGACAACCAGGCCGCCAATCTCCTCGTCGCTGGCATGCTCGACGTGCTCTACGCCGGGGACGAGAAGAGCCTGCCGGAGCTGGCGCGAGCCTTTGATGGGGACGTCCAGCGGCTGCTGGCGTCGATGGCGCTGACGGACCATGACCCCAAGCGGACGCGGGGCTGGCTGACGCCGGACGGCGCCGAGACGTCGCGGCACCCGGTGGTGGAGGGGACGGCCCGGGCCCTGCTGTCGATGGACGAGCGGACCCGGTCGAGCGTGGTGGCGTCGACGACGCAGTACCTCCAGCTGTTCAAGGATCCGGTGCTGGCGTCGCGGATGGTGGGCTCGGATTTCCACCCGAAGGATCTGCTGCGCCACCCAACGTCGCTCTACCTGACCGGCACGCCGCGGGACTACGAGCGGGTGCGTCCGCTGCTGCGAATCCTCATCCAGCGGCTCTTCGGCGAGTGGA
>JBCDIS010000330.1:0-5832 GCA_038748685.1 Acidobacteriota bacterium
GCCGCGCCGCCGAAGGGCCGGACCGCTTCCTCGACCGGCGCAATCGAATGCTGGACCACCTCCTCGCCCGCCTCGGGGAAGACGCCGTGGCCCTCGGCCAGGAGCTCCACCGCTGGGGCCGTTCCCAGCTGGGCCGCCTCGCCGTCGACCCCGCCGACCTGCCGGCGCGGCTTGACGGCCGCCGGCGGGCCGTCAACGCCCGGCTGGTGGCGGCGAAGGCGGCGTTCCTCGCCGACGCCCCCGACCTCTCGACCCGCAGGCCCCAAGGGCTGCCCCACCCCTTCCCATGGCGTCCGGACCTGGTGCGGATCGACGGTGCGGCGGGAGCCTTCCTGTGGACCCTCGTTTTGGGGGGTCAGGACGTCCTGCGGGCCGCCGAGCCCGCGGCCAGCGCCGGCGAAGCCGAGCTGGAGGCGGAGGAGGCGGTCCTCCTCGGTGCCCAACCG
This sequence comes from Acidobacteriota bacterium, assembly GCA_038748685.1. Classification (GTDB taxonomy): domain Bacteria; phylum Acidobacteriota; class Thermoanaerobaculia; order Multivoradales; family J023; genus JAUIJL01. Next base: position 447 of record JBCDIS010000330.1, read on the forward strand.
GCGTCCTACCGGGTGGACTCCGTCCCCGGAGGGCAGCTTTTCTTCCTCACGGACGGCCTTCGGACCCTCGCGCAGGGGACCGAGGCCCTGGCGACGGTGGCCGACGCCGAACTCGCCGCCGCCGCCTTGGCGGAGCGACTCGCCGGGCTCCTCGTGGAGGAGTCGACGACCCCCTTCGAGCGCCGGGTCGCCCATCTCACGGGTCTGCGGATTCGGCAGCGGCGCCCCCTCCTGGTGCCGACGGATCGATTCTTCGAGATCGTCGACGACGGGGCCCCCACCTCGAAGACCTGGCGCCTGCAGAGCGAAACAGGAGGCGGCGGGGACGTCCTGCTGTCGGCCGTCGCGCCGTCCACCGCCGCCGCGGAGCCGGAGGCCCTGGCCCTCGCCTTGGCGGCGATCGACGGCGCCGCGGACCTCGGGATCGATGCCTGGAACTATCGGCTGGCCCCTGCCCCCGGGGACCGATTCGTCGCCGAATTGGTGGGGGAAGACGGAAACGCCGTCGCCCGCACCCCGGAGGTGGACTCCGAGGAGGCCGGGGAGGCCGCCATCGGCCGCGCCGCCGAGCTGCTCTATCGGCACTACGGAGCCGAGGGGATGCACCTCGTGGAGCACCTCCTGCTGCGGCCCAGGCGCGGGGACGAGCCGTTCCTGACGATTCCCCCGGAGGTCCGCGGTAACAACGCCCCGGACCCCTACGGCCACCGGCTCACCCTGGTGCTTCCGTCGGGCTTCGCCAGGGACTTCGCCCTCGACCCCACCACCGCTCCCCGGGTTGCCCAAGCCCCCCACCGATTCCGCGATCTCGAGTTTCGGAGGCATCTGGAGCGGCGGGTGCGGGAATCCTGCCCCGCCCACCTGCTGCCGGCGGTGCGATGGGTGGATCGCGCCCTGCCGGGGACGCCGGTGGCCCCCGCCAGCTTCGACGCCTTCGAGATCCGCTACCTGGCCTGGCTCCGGACCGTCCTCGTTCCGGGGGTCGACCTGGACACCGCAGCGGACGCCCGTTCCGAGATGATCGAGAGCCTCGAAGCCCTGGGGGGTACCTGAACTGTGCCCCCCGTCGATCCCTGCCGAACGTCCGAGCCCCGGCACCGAATCCTGCGTCAGGTCCTGGAGGTCGAGCTGCCGTCCCCCGAGGGGGCGGCGGAGATCCAGAGGGCCCTGGCGGAACCGTTCCACCCCGGGAGCTCCAGCCCCCTGGGGGATCTCTTCGACGAGTTGGCCGGCGACGACCGGCTGATCCGGTTGAACCGCCTGGAGCTGGACCTCGGGGAGGTCCGGGGCGGCGATTGGCGAAGGCATCTGGTGGATCGGCTCGTAGATCGACTGCGGCCTACCCTGGAGGCAGCCCGGGACCGGGACGGCGCCCCCCCGTCTCCGACCGTTCCCGGAGATTCCGGCGCCCCCGGGGGCGATACCGCACTGCGGTTCGAGCTGGATCTCTTTGTCTTGGAGCACGGGCGCCTGCCGTGGTGGGGATCCCGACCCTCCTCCACGGAGCCTTGGACGGCGGCGGACGTCGCCGCCGTCGACGACGCCCAGACCGGGGCCTTGGCCAAGGTGCTTCGGCGCTCCCCCAACGCCCGCCGCCGCCTTGTCCACCGCCTCGGGGACGACGCCCTCGCCGCCCTCGTTCGGCGCTTCGGCGTGCCTCCGGGGGCCCGCAGGGTCTTGGCGGCCCTCGCCCCCACCGGCGCCGACCCGAGGGCACGGCGCCGGTGGCGCCTCGACGCCTGGCTGGCGATCCTGGGACTGGCGGGCTTCGGGCCGTCCACGACCCTGCAACCCGGGATCGATCCCGGTCCCCGGTGCGCACGCCGTCTCCTCACCCGCCGCGCCCGCGGCCTCGGGGTGAGCCCCACCGCCGCCCCTCCTCCCCCCACCGGGCGCGGATCCACGGCGCTTCCACTAGGCGGCGGGTCGCCCCGCGGAGACGTGTTCGAGATTCCCCCCAAAGTCCCCGAACCCTGGCGCGGGTGGCTGGAAGGCGCCGCCGAAGCCCTAAACGGCCCCGCGGCCCCTACGGCCACCCCGGGGTCCATCGCGGCCGGCTCCGGGCCGGATCAGCCGACGCAGGCCAGCAAGCCCACGGGCGCTTCCGCGGCCCGGACCACAGAGGCGCAGGGGACCGAGGGAGCCGCAGCCGAGACGATTCCGACGGGTGCCGACGGCGCACCGCAGGACGCACCGTCCACACCCGAGATCCGGGGTCCGAACCGCCCAGACCGCACCATCGGCCACCGCTCGCCCGAATCCGATGACCTGGACGACGGAGGGGCGATCGACCTGACGGGGGCCGGCGCCGTACTGCTCCATCCCTTCCTGGCGGAGCTCTTCGCCGACCGCGACCTCCTCGCGGAGGGAAGGTTCCGCCACCCGGAGGCGGCGGAACGGGGGGTCCTCCTGCTGGCCCACCTGACCTTTGGCACCGCCGACGTTCCGGAGCACGATCTGGTGCTGGCGAAGCTTCTTTGCGGCGTCCCCTGGGCAACGGCGGTGGCGCCCCTCGACCCAGAGGACCCCACCTGGGAAGGGGACCGCCGGGCCGCCGACGACCTGCTGTCGGCGGTGCTACGCCACTGGCGGGCCCTGCGCAGCGCCTCCGTTCCCTGGCTCCGACACCAGTTCCTGCTGCGGGACGGCAGACTCCGGCGGGTCGACCACGGCCACGAGCTGACCATCGATCGGCGCGCCCAGGACGTCCTCCTCGGCAAGCTTCCATGGGGCGTCGGCGTCATCCGCCTGCCCTTCATGTCCCAACTTCTCCACGTGGACTGGGGCTGATGCAGGCCGCCCGCAGAACCGCTGGACGACCCCGCCGAGGCTCTCAGGACTTCGCATCCTGGGGCACGCGGTCGGACGAGTCTCGCAGATTCGAGCACGGCCGAAACTCAGGCCGCGCGCAGAATCGCGAGACGACCCACACCAAGGCTTTCAGGACCGGCCTTAGGCGGTCCTAGGATTTTTCAACCGCATCCCCCAGGAGGGAAAACCATGCGCCCGATCCCCCAAACCTCCGCTGCGCTCCCGAGGCTGGCCCTAGCCCTCATTCTCACCTTCGCACTGGCCCCCATCGCCCTCGCGGCTCCGCAGGACATCGACCTGTCCCCCGGCTGCCCCAATAGCGGGATCCCCTACCCCATCGATCTCCAGGCGGGGGTCGTCGCCAGCCTCGAAATCGGCGCCCTCTCCGCCGACGGCCCCGTCACCTGGTCCTTCGATTCGAGCCCCAACTGCAACGGAGTGGCCGGCGGCCCCTCGACCTTCACCTGCGGCAGCGGCCTGACCATCGCGCTTCCGGACGAGCCTGGGGACTCGGTGGCCGGGATCCCCACCGTCGGCGAGACGTTCCAATTCGCCCTCGAAGCCGACGACGGCTCCGAGATCTGCACCCGCCAGTACGAGGTCAACGTAACCGCCCCGTTCGATCTCACCTTCGTCCTCGATCGCTCCGGCAGCATGGGGGGCACCACCCACGTCAGCCCGCCGGCGGTCACCCGGTGGGACGCCCTGGAGCTGGGGATGGACGGCTTTGTGCCGCTGTTGGTCAACACCGCTCCGACGGGCTCCAACCTGAGCGTCAATCTGTTCGCCGGCTCCGAGGTTCCGACCGGCAATCCGGCCCTCAACAGCCCCATCCCCGCCTCCACCCCCAACCTCGCCAACGACATTGCCGCCGAGCTCGCCGGACAAAGCCCCTCGGGGTCCACCGCCATGGGAACCGGGCTCAAGGCCGGCATCGCCGACCTGCCGACGCCGGGCCGGCCGCGGGTGGTGGTGCTGTTCACCGACGGTGAGCAAAACCGCGAGCCCCAAGTCAACGGGAACGGCCAGGGCTTCTCCGACGGCACCTCCATAAACCCCGTCTACCCGGCCCCGCCGGGCTCGATCAAGGTGATCACCGTGGGGGTCGGCGCCCCCAGCGCAAGCTACCTCTCCACCCTCCAGGAGCTGGCGGTCCAGAACCGCGGCTACGCCATCATCACCAGCAACGGAACCGGCTTCACCTGGTCCGACGGCTCCGCCCTCGGGGACATCGGCCAGGCTTTCGACAACGCCATCGCACCGGCCCTCCAGGGCAACAGCCCGGTCCTGGTGGCCACCCACCAGGGGGAGCTGACGTCCACTCCGGTGGGCCTTCCGGCCTTCGACCTCAACGACAGGGTCGACAAGCTTCTGCTCCAACTCTCCTTCGACCGCCGGTTCGAGACCCCGAGCCTCGCCCAACTGCTGTCGGGGGTCCGCATCACCCAAACCACGACCTCCGGAACCCAGGACGTCACGCAGCTGTTCCGGCCGGTGATCACCGGCAACTTCGGCAACTCGATCCTCCTGGTGAACGATTTCAACCCGCCCCAGATTGGGCCCGTCACCGCCGCCGGGTCCTACACGGTGGAGCTGGCCAAGCCGACCGCGATCGACGGAGACCTGTCCTACCGCCTGCTGGCCTTCGCCGACGACCACCGGCTCGACGTCACCTGGCGGGCTGAGCCCGCCGCCCCCCGGGTCGACCGGCCGTTCCGCCCCACCGTCGAGCTGCGGTGGCTCAACGCGCCCATCGAAGGCGCCGACGTCGAGGCTTGGATCCTCAGACCCGGCGACGACCTCGGGGACCTGCTAGCCAAGCATCCGCTGGTGGTGGACGCGGTGGGGGGCGAGGGCGCGCCGGACGCCGGCTCCCCCGGGCACCAGAAGTACCTCGAGCTGCTGAACGACCCGGATTTCCTGGCCCAGCTCACCCCCGAGGAGCAGCGCCCCACCCTCACCCACCGGGGGGGCGGGGTCTACGCCGCCGACTTCGATCCCGGGGACGTCTCCGGCGTCTACCAGGTCCTCTACCGAATCCGCGCCGAGGACCCCGCCTTCGGCAGAATCCAACGCTTGGCGATGCAGAGCGTCTACGTCCGCTTCGGCGAGGTGGACCTGGGGTCGTCCGACGTGACCACCACGGTCAAGGGTCAGACCACCACACTGTCGCTGCGACCCAAGACCGACAATGGACGGCTCGTCGGCCCGGCGAACGGCGGAGCCTTCACCATCGACGGCGGGGGCCTGCAGGTCGGCCCCATCGTCGACCTGCAGGACGGCCGCTACACCGTCACCCTCACCGGCGACCCCGAAACCGAGATCGGCGTCGACCTCCTCGGCGAGGAGATCTACCGCGGGCCGGCGGCGGACTTCGGCCCGCCCCAGGGCTCCACCGGATCCGGCCTGCCCGACCTGCCCTGGTGGCTCTGGGTCGTGATCGTGCTGGTGATCCTGGTGGTGTGGTGGTTGCGCCGATGATCCGGCGCTGAGCCCGGAGACATCCATGAAGACCCCCACCCACGCTACGCCCAGCGCCGCGACCCCGGCCCGGCCGGCCCCGTTCTTCCAGCCC
>JBCDIS010000331.1:0-5752 GCA_038748685.1 Acidobacteriota bacterium
CGACAGACTGCCGGAAGTTCGCCACGATCGATCGGACGTTGTTGATCGACCGGACGTTGTCCTGGCTCGGTCTGCCGAGGGGCATGCCGTCCAGGGTTTGGTCGGCGCTGGAGAAACGTCCCCGCGGCGGACAGCCGCCGTCGGGACAGTTGTAGGCCATGATGGTGCGGAACCTCCGCTGCGGGTCCTTGTAGCCGAAGGAGTAGTCGAAGGCGCCCGGTTTGACGGGGTCGTCGGGGGCATGGTTGCAGCCGAAGTTGTGGTTCAGCTCATGGGTAAAGAGCCATCCGGGGGCCAAGCACCGCCTGGCGGTATAACTGAACGCTTTGTACTCGAAAGCGGCGCCGTAGGAGCCGTCGAAGAGGAAAGCGATGCCGCAACCACCGTTCGTGCTCTCCCCCACCATCGCCACCAGGTCGGCGCCGTATTGATTACGCAGCGGATGGGCCTCCTCCAGCCAGGCATCCCCCTGATTCTGGAGGTTGCCGAGGTGGTAGGCGATGTCGATGTTGCGCTCCTCGTAGGGCAGCTCCTGGGCGTGAACGAGCCGCACACGGGTCTGGATGCCGCTGACGGCGTAGGCCTGGTTGGTCTCCAGGATTCCGAGATTCAGCAGCTGTGCCATGGCGGCGTGGCCGCCGACCCCCGCTGTGGCCGCCGGCGTATAGACCACCAGGACGTCCACCTGGCTGCCGCTGTCCCTGGGCTCGACGTCGAGGCCGTGGACCTTGCCCTCGGCGATCCGCGCCTCCACCTCCCGCGCGTCCACTTTGACCGCGTCGTGGGCGCGGTGCGGAAAGGCGGAGAAGTCCACCGCTTCCAGCACGTGGCCGCCGCCCGGGATGGAACGGATCCTGAAGATCCCGCCGCCGTCGGCGGCGTCACCATCGAGGTAGAGGTTGGCGAAGAGATGCCCGTCCCCCCAGACCATGGTCATCGATCCCCCACCGCCCCTCACTTTGCCCACGAGGCCGAGGCCGTTGCGGGTGGTCAGCTCCGACTCCGGCTCCACCACCACGGAGCGGCCGTCGAAGAGGTCGAGGCTCAGGCCGAGGGATGCCCGCCGATCCCTCAGCTCGGCATCCAAAACGTCGAAGCGCACCTCCAGCGGGCGCCAACGGGTCACCGCCGAGTCATCGGCGGGGGGCTCGGCAACGGCGCGGCCGACGGCGGTCCAAAGCGGTAGGGCGGGCTCGCTTCCCGCCGCGGGGCCGGCCGAAGCGGCCCAGGCCGACGCCAGGAACATAGCGCCGATCCACGTGCCCACCCAACGGAGGGATCGACGCGGCGCGGCCAGAAAGCGGAGGGAATCCAGGGTTCGGGTCGAGGCAAATCGGGGGGTCGGGTGCATGTCTCGTCCTTTCGCCTGGTGAGCTTACCGCGACCCGTGCCCTTCCGGCGAGGCCTGAAAGCCGATCCCCGCCGCCTCACGGGCAGGGGAAGGCGTCGATATCCGTCGTCGCCGGCGCCGGCGCCCCCAGGGGATTGACGTATCGGCGGAGCACCGCACTCCGAGAATCGATCACCGTCGCCGTGAACCCGAGATCGGTGGTGGCCGCCAGCAGAACCCACTGGCGATCGTTGACCCCGCAGCCGTCGAGGACCTTGATCAGCATCTCCCAGTTGTCCCCATCGAAGAACCAGAAGAGGCCGGAGCGGTCCGAGCCCACCGGGGCGACCTTCGCAAAGCCCCGCTCCCCGCGTGGATCCCGCCACTCCACCCGCACTTCGAACCGGCCGTCACCGAGGCAGGCGGTGGTGTCGTCCGAGACGCATTCGAAGGGCACCAGGTCGTCGTCGAGCAGGGTGAGCTCCGCCCGGGAATTCCCGAGGGTGGCGCCCCCGACGGGATCCTCCAGCAGCGCGGTGAAGGACTCCGGCCCTTCCCGCTCGGCGTCGTCCAGGAGCGGAATCCGTAGCTGCTTCTCGGCGTCGTCCCCGTCGGCCCACTCTAAGGTGCCGGAGACGTCCTCGAAGTCCCTTCCGGCGACGGCGGTTCCGTCCTGCGTCCCCCAGGTGACGGAAACCGCGCCGTCCGTCCCCCCCTCCCGGCGGACCCCGAGGGTCACCGCAGACGCTCCCTCCGCCACCTCCACCTCCGACGCCGCCAAGGTCAAGCGACCGGGATTCCCTCCGCCTCCGCCACCTCCCCCACCACCGCCACCACCGCCGCCCCGGGATGGACGGTAGTTGGCGACGACCCGTAGGGCGTTCTTGATCGAACGCGTGTTGTCTTGCCCGGCGGCGCCGACGGGTTTGCCGTCGAAGGTTCCCTCGGGGCTCGAGAATCGGCGAAGTTGCAGGCACCCCGCCCCTTGGCAGTTGTAGGCCATGAGGGTGCGGAACTCTCGGTCGGGATCCTTATAGCCGAAGGAATACGGAAAGGCCCCGATGCCGGAGGGGTCCTCGGGCGCGTGCCTACAGCCGAGGTTGTGACCCAACTCGTGGGTGAAGAGCCAACCCGGCGACAGGCACCGGCGGGACGAGTAGCTGAACCCTCGCTCGGCGCCGGCCCCCGCCAGACCATCTATGTTGATGGCTATGCCGCAAGCGCCGATGGTGCTCTCCCCGATCATCGCCACCAGATCCGCTCCGTATTGGTCCCGCAGGGGGTGGACCACATCGAGAAATCCGTCCCCTTGCCGCTGGAGCCGATCCAGGTGCGTCCACACGGCCACCCCCAGCTCGGCGTAGGGCAGCTCCCGTACGTGGACCAGCCGGTAGCGACTCGGGATGCCGCTGTCGATGAAGGCAAGATTCGCCTCGGCGACCGACAGGTCGATGAGCTGACGGATGGCGGCGTGGCTGCCGGCCGCGTCCTTGGCCACCGAGGTATAAACAACCATGACGTCGATGGCGCCCCCATCGTCCCGAGGAACAGGGGTCGATAGAGGGGTCGACGGCTGGGTGACCGGCGGGGCCGACGCCGCCCGATCCCGGGGATCCAGGGTCATCGTGTCGTCCTTCGAAAACGGGAGGCTCCCGAGGTCCACCTGTTCGAGGACGTGTCCCGACGGCGTCGGTCGAATCCGATAGGTGCCACCCTGCCCGCTCCTCGGATCCAGGTACAGGTTGCCGGTCACCAGACCGTCCCCCCACACCAAGACCGCCGAGCCCAGGTCTCCCGCCAGGCGTCCGGTGAGGGCTTGGCCGTGGGCCGTCGGCCACTCCGCGTCCACCTCCAGGACCCACCGCTCGCCGGCGAAGGCGGGGAGCGCCAGCCCGCCGGAAGCCCTGCGGTCCCGCGAGTCGACGGCGAGGGCTCGGAAATCCACCTCCACCGGCAGTTGACGGACCACCTCCGCTGCGGACGGGTCGGGGAACGCCGCCTCCGCCTCCAGCGAGGCTCCCCAAAGGTCCCGCGGGCCGCCGTCGGCGGCGACCGAGACCGCGCCCGAAACGCAGATCCAAGCCGCCAGCACGGCAGAGCCCCACAAACCCCACCGAGCCACGGGGAGCCAGCCGAGCCTTCGAAGTCGTCGAGACCCATCGGTACGCAGCATCTGGACCGTCCTTTCTGTCGAGTTCCACAAAACCCTACCGGCTGCGCGCGCCCCTCGACCTGCGATCCACGGCTCGTAACCTGCGGCCCACGGCTCGTCCACCCCCCTGTGGTAGCTTTTCGCCCGTCACGGTCCCCCCTTCGCCAAACCACGAACCATGTCCGGTCTCCGCCGCGCCCTCCTCGTCGCCCTGCCCTCCGCGGCCGTAGCCCTCTGGCTCCTGGGGGCCACCGCCGACCACGGCGTCGGCCTGTATCCGGACTCGGTGGACTACGTCTCCACCGCCGTCTCCCTGGCGGAAGGCCGCGGCTTCGTCGACCACCGGGATCGGGTCTACACCCTGTGGCCTCCGCTGTACCCCACCGTGCTGGCGGCGGGGGCCTTGGCGGGGGTGGATCCGGTGGTCTGGGCCCGCTGGCTGGCGATCCTCTGCTACGTCTCCATCGTCGCCTTCGCGGGGCTCTGGCTCGGTCGCCATCTGCGATCCGCCACCCTCGCCGGAATGGGGGTCGCCCTCGTCGCCCTCGGCTGGCCCCTGACCAAGTTCTCCACCGCCGCACTTTCCGAGCCCCTTTTCTGGCTGCTGTCCCTCCTCGCCCTCGGGTCTTTGGATGGGCGCGCTGGGAACGGTGGGAAGGGGACCCCGCAGCGACGGCGCCCCTGGTTGGCGGCGGCCTTTTCGGCCCTCGCCCTGCTGACCCGCTTCGTCGGCGTGGCGGTGGTGCTGGTGAACGCGGGGCGGATTCTGGCGCCGAACCGCGGGCCCCTGCGTCGGCGGCTGTCCGATGCCGCCCTCTACTGCGGCCTTTCCGTCGCCCCCACCGCGCTCTGGATGCTGCGGAACTGGGTGGTGACGGGCCAGAGCGCGGGGCAGCGAAACCCTTCCTCCCTGTCGCTGCTTGCCAATCTGGAGCAGGCGGCCACCACCGTCGGCCGCTGGTTCGCCGTCTTCGGGACGCCGCCCCTGGTGGCCGGCGCCCTGGTGGTGGCGGTCTTGGCGGCGGGGGCCTTCGTGCGGGATCCGGGGGGACGACGGCCGGGGGGACGACGACCGCGGGGCCGGGGGGACGACGGCGATCCCCAGGGCCCCGGCCCGATGCTGCCGTGGCTGGCGTTCGCCGCCGTCTTCTTCGTCTTCGTGGTGGCCATGCGGACCGCCTTCGAGTTCAATCCCCTGCGTGACCGCCTGCTGTCACCGATCTACGTGCCGCTGGTCTTCTGCCTGGCCTTCTCTCTCGACCGGCTGCTCCACGCGGCGAGATCCCGCACCCCGAGCCGGCGCTGGGCGGCGGCCCAGGCGCTGGTCCTCCTGCTTGCGACCCTCCCCGTCCTGCATCTGGCATCGCGGGTCTGGAAACAAGGGGACGACCTGTTCGCCAAGGGTTTCGCCGACCCCGCCTGGAGCGCCACCCCCCTCGCCGACTGGCTGCGACGCAGCGCCCCCGAAGGGATCTACCTGAGCAACGAGCCCGCCGCCGCCTACCTGTTTACCCGCCAAACCACCCTCCCCCTGCCGCGGAACCAGAGGTTCTCGAACGACGAGGCCCACGGGAGGCTCGCCAAGCGCATCGGCAAGCTGCGACGGGTCTACCCCTCCGATCCCCTCCACCTGGTGTGGTTCGAACAGAAGATCCAGGCCCGACGGCGCCACCTCTTCGACGAAGATGCCCTGGTGGGGCGGCTGGGGGCCACCCCCTTGGCCAGCTTCGATTCCGGGCGGGTGTACCGCCTACCGCCGGTCGGATCCCCCACGTTCGCGGATGGCCGGTGACCACCGGCGGCTGGACCGCTGTGGTAGATTTCCCCTCCCCGAGCCATGCCCCTGACCCTTCTCGCCGCCGCGCTCCTCTCGTTGACCGTCCTCGCCCTCGCGGCGGCCGGACTCTACGTCCTCGCCCGCAAGCAGAGGGATCACCGTCGGCACCTGGACGGCCGCCTCGACGAGCTCGCTGCGTCCCTCCACCGAAACGCCGAAGCCCTCGACCACCGATGCGATCTCCTGACCGAGGGGCTGCGCCGGCAAGCCCTGCGCCAGCGTATCGACCATCTCCAGGACCTGATCCGATTCGCCCACCGCAGCGGCCACCTGCCGGAGGCCCCCGCCACCGCCCTCGAGCTCTATGCCCTCGACATGGCGGAGGAGGCCCGCGAGCCCTGATGCGCTTCGCCATCGATGTCGGCAAGATCACGAGTCCGGACGGCCTCGGAACCGTCAGCCGCGAGCTGACCCGGGCGCTGGCGGCGCGGGA
>JBCDIS010000332.1:0-5721 GCA_038748685.1 Acidobacteriota bacterium
CGACAGCATCGAGCCATCTTGGCGAGGTGCGGGTTTGCTGGGCTCGCCGGGTTGCCGCGGAGCATGCGGCAGATGTTTAAAGACGCGGCGAAGCGATCGTGAAAAAGCCTCCGGGGTAGCGCCCCGGTCTCATCTGCAGGGGGTAGAGAGCTTCGCCACGGGCGCTCCGGGAATCACGGAGTGGCGCGGCGGCGCCAGTCTCCTGATCCCGTGTAAAGATCCAGAAAAGGCGGAGTGAAAAGTGGTCGGCCGCCCGCTGGGGAACGGTTAAAGTCCGAAGATGACCCCGAAGGCAAGTCCCCTGAAGCTGCGGTGTCCGCCGATGGTCGGCTGGGTCGGCGCCCTCGGGATCGGCGCCCTCGGGGTCGCCCTCCTCGGAGCGGGATGCGCCCCACCCGATGGGTCCGGTTCCGGGACGCCTTCGAAGGAGCCTCCCGCGGGTGCGGTGGAGCCCGTCGTCGATCCCCGGGAATCGAGCCCGGCGGGGGAGGGACCCTCGGCCCGCCGCCCCAGGTCGGAGGTCCACCGCTCCCTCGTAGCGGATATGGCGGCGCCCCGGCATCCGTCCGACGGCGGCGGTCGAGCGTGGCTGGAGACCGTGGAACCGGTGGTGGCGGGCTCGTCGAGCACCTTCGTGCTCCGCTATGAGGCGGGGCCCCTCGGGGTCGCCGAAGGGGGTGCGGTCTACCTCCAGGTATCCCCGTTCTGGGGCTGGTCCACCCCCCAGGTGCAGCGGCGGGGTGCCCCGGGCTACACCGAGGTCACTAGCGCGGCGGAGGGGATCGCGCTCGAAGCGTCCACCGCCGACCAGCAGCTGCTGGCGATCCGCGTAGGCGGTCGGGATCTGGCCGCCGGTGAGCAGATCGAGGTGGTCTACGGCGCCGGCCCCGCCGGCGCCCGGGTCGATCGCTACGCCGAGCGGGGCTCTCGGTTTTGGTTCGCGGTGGACGGCGACGGCGACGGCGTGCGGGGGCTCGTGGACGACCCCCCCGCCGTGGAGGTGGTGGCCGGGCCGGCGGCCCGCCTGGTGGCCACCTGGCCCTCCACCGGACGCCCCGGCGAACCGGTGCGGCTCGCCGTGGCGGTGCTCGACGCCGTGGGCAACGCCGGGATCGACGTGGCCGGTCCCCTGGACCTCGCGGTGTTGGAGGGGGAGGTGGATCTGCCGGAGCGTCCAATCTCGTTGCGTTTGGGGGACGACGGGGTGGTGGCCCTGTCGGTGACGCCGCGGTCCGCCGGCGTCGCGCGGCTGGCGGTCACCGGTCCCGGCGGGCTGCGGGCGGAGACCCCCCCCATGCAGGTGGCGGACGGCGTGGTGCCGATTTTCTGGGGGGACCTCCAGAACCACTCCGCCCTCTCCGACGGAACCGGCGCCCCCGAAGATCTCTACCGCTACGCCCGGGACGTCGCCGCCCTCGACGTCGTCAGCATCACCGACCACGACCACTGGGGCATGCGTTTCCTCGATCAGAATCAGGAGATCTGGCGCGGGTCCTTAGCGGTGGGGGAGCGGTTCCATCAACCTGGTTCCTTCGTCACCCTGCCGGGGTTCGAATGGACCAGCTGGCTTCACGGACATCGGTACGTGCTGTTCTTCGACTCGGAGGACGCCCTCATGGTGAGCTCCGTCACCGCCCCCTCCGACCACCCCGACGAGCTCTGGGGCGCCTTGGCGGACCGTCGGGCGCTCACCCTCGCCCACCACTCCGCCGGCGCACCCATCGCCACCGACTGGACCATCCCGCCGGACCCCCGGTTCGAGACCCTCACCGAGATCGTCTCCGTCCACGGCTCGTGCGAGTCGTTGGACTCCCCCCGCCCGATCCGTGGTTTTGTGGCGGGAAACGGGGTTCGAGACGCCCTGGCCCGTGGCTATCGTTTGGGCTTCGTCGGCAGCTCCGATAGTCATGACGGTCATCCCGGGCTAGGCCAGCTGGCGGCTGGGGTGTCGGGTCTGGCGGCGATCCTGGCGGAGGAGCTGACGCGGGACGGCGTGTACCGGGCCCTGCAGCTCCGCCGGACCTACGCCACCAACGGTCCCCGGATCGTCCTGCGCACCGTCCTCGGCGGCTACCCCATGGGGGCGGAGGTCCCGGTACGCTCCGGCGGGGTGGTGCCTGGGGACGGGCGTGGGGTGGTCCCGGGCATACCCTTGGATCACCTCTTCGTCCAGGTTCTGGCGCCGGGCCAGGTGGACCGGGTGGACGTCGTGCAGGACGGCGCGATCTCCTTCGCCGTCGACTGCGTCGGCGAGCGGGCCTGCCGTTTCCTCGTCCCGGTGGAGGGCCTCGCCCCAGGCGGCTACCTCTACGTCCGCGCCGTGCAGCGGGACGGCGGCGCGGCGTGGTCGAGCCCGTTCTTCTTCGTCGAGGGCTGAAGGGCAGGCAGCGACCCACCCGCTCAGCCCGACAGGGCTTGGAGGTCGGTGTGGGTGCCGAGGATGAAGAGGGCGCTGATCTCGGCCCAGGGGACCCGTCGGCCGGCGGTGAGGGCCCGCGGATCGATGACCACCCGTACGGCGCCCGCGTCGTCTTGGGTTTCGTACCCCACCAGCAGGACCCCGTGTTCCTTCAGCAGCCGGTCCGCCAGGGAGCGGATTTCGACGTGGACGGTCTTGGGCTCCCCCTCGGGCCCGGCTGACGTGGCGCGGGACGGCAGGAGCCGGCTCAGGTACTGACCCCGGGAGCTGAGGAGGTGGAGGTAGATGGTGCTCAGGCCCCGGACGAAGACGCTCTGCACCAGGAAATGGTGGCGGGCCAGCTCCCGGGCGATGACGGTGTAGCGACAGCGCCGATCCGAGACGCCGTCGCGGGTCATGTCCGTGAGCCGGCGCTCCAGCAGCTGCCCCTTGGCCGGGTCCCGCACCAGGGCCAGGATGTGGACGCCGGCCTGGAACCGCACGGCCCCAGTCCGTTCGAGGTTGGCGAGGTGGAGGCAGTCGAGGGCGATGCGACCGTCGCTGTCGACTTCCACGCCGTGCTCCGGCAGCAGCAGGATCACATCCGCGGTTTCGAGGGTGACGGCCCCCGAGCCCTCCAGTCGGTGGCCGTGGATCCAGTCCCCGACCATGATGAGGATCTCCGCTTTGCGACGGGGACCGTCGAGGGACAGCCGAAAGGTCGGCCCCTCCTCCTCCAGGACTTCGGGGGTGTCCCCGAAGGCCCGGCTCAGCATGCTCTGGACGTCGTAGGTGACGGAGGCGAAGGGACGATCCCCCTTCGCGAGGACGGTGATGTCGAGGTGGCGAAAGAAGCCCACCAGCTCCATCACCACCCGCGGCACCCTCGGACCCGAGCCCAGGATCAGTACTCGCTTCGGCGACCGCGAGGGTGGGATCAGCCGGGGGATGTCCACCGCCGTTTGTGCGGCCCCATCGCCGTCCGCGTCCGCGGGGCTGGCGCCGGCGTCGGCGATCGGGGGTCCGGGGCGACTTTCGCCCTGTAGCACGGCCTGCCCCAGACTCCGCAGATCCCGGAACCGGAGGGCGATTCCGATCAGGCCCCGCAATGCCGAACAGCGCAGGCGCCCCTGGCGGTCGAACACGGGGCTGGCGGACGGATCGGCCGCTTCGAGGTGCTGGTCCCGGGCGCGGAGGGGGTTCAGCAGGAGGTCGAAGTCCTCGTCCTCGAGGGCCGAGCTGGGACGGTCGCTGACGAACAGACCGGTGAGGGTGGTCCGGAACTCGGCGTGGGCGAGCCTGTGCAGGGCGTCGAGATCGACACCGGCCGTATCGGCGCACAGCCGTCGGCGTTCCGCCTCCGAAAAGACGTAGGTGTAAATCTCGCAGCCGGAGGACCGCAGCATCTGCCGATACAGGTGGTGGATCCCCGGGAAGGCGACGTTCTGGGCCACGTAGTGCCCGAGCATCGAGCCGGAGCCGACGATGTGGGTCCCCGGTCCGCCGGCGGCGCGGGCCGCGGGGAAGTTCCGCTCGTGCTCCAGGTTCGGGTAGAGGGGGACCTCGGGGTTGCGCCGGCGGGTGGCCAGGATCGCCGAGATCACGGCGGCGTCGGGATCGGCGGAGTCGTCGCCGAGCATGATGACCCGTTTGGCCCGCTCGATCCCGAGGCGACCGAGGTCGGAGGTGCGGCTCGGCTCACCCCGGAGGTAGCGGAACTGCCGGAGCTTGGGCTCCTGGAGCTCGTCCGGAAAGTCCATCGGCGCCATCACCGCGCCGCGGTAGGGCCGGATGTTTTTCCGGTAGATGTCCGCCAGCTCCCGGAGCAGGATCGGAGCGTAGGGGGTGAATCCGAGGATCGCGGTGTGCTGGGACAAACCCAGCGGCCGGCGGCGGGAGGCCTTTAGGAGCTCCCGCACGACGGTGGTCCCGATACCGATGAACAGGGACAGCAGCACCAGCCCCGCGAAGGTCAGCACCAGGGACGCCGCCACCACGGAAGGCTCCCCGAGGGTGGGCACCAGGTTGCCGGGGTCCTGGATCTGGCGGAAGCTCCACCACAGCAGGTGGTGGAACTCCCGGTCCGCCCCGTCGACTTTGCCGTCTCCGTTGAAGTCGTGCTCGGCCCCCAGATCGAGCAAAAGGAGAGCGCTGGTCATGGCCAGCACCAGCCCTAGGACCAGCACCAGGACGACCTGATAGCGGCGGTCCCGGTGCGAAAGGAGGCTCCACAGGTCCCGCGCCAAGAAACGCCAGTAGCCGATCAGCACCAGCAGGCGCCCGAGGCGGAGGATCCCCAGTGACCCGTCGGCGACGGGCAAGAAGGAGATCACGGCGACGACATCGAAGAGCAGGAGCAGGAGGTGTCCGAGCCGTAGCCGGCGCTGCCGCAGCCGCCTCACCGCCAAAAGCAGCCGCAGCATCAGCTCCGGTACGAAGACCGAGAGGAAGATCGGAGCCAGGTATGCCTCGTCCGGATGCTCCAGGAGGGGCGTCACCATCGACATCAGGATGACGACGGACAGGAGGATCCGGACCGACACCGAAGAGAGCTGCTGCTCGGCGCTTTCGAGCCAGCGCCACGGCGGGGCTTTGCCGACGCGGCCATCGACCCCCGGCGTCCGCTTCGACCCCTGCGGATCGTCCATTTTCCGTGATTCCCCTCGCATTGTCAGCGCCAGACCTACGGCATAAGATGCTGCTATTCATCTTATCCCGAGCCACGGTGTCGGCCCGCCAAGGGGCAGCGCATCGGCCCCGGGATCGACCCCACCTTCGAGCAGGAGCAGAACCCATCGCACACCACCTGGACGGCAATCTCAAAGGCATCAAGACTTCCCAGCGCAAGACCCTGGAGCGCACCTTCCGGCGCCGCATGGCCCCCGACGAGGTGGCCTCGCCGGAGCTTTGCCGACATCTGACGGCCATTTCCCGCGAGCTGGGCCGGCAGGTGGGGGTGATGGTGACCCGCGACGGTGCGATCAAGAACGTGGTGGTGGGGGACGCGACGGAGCTGCAGCTCCCGGACGTCGGACGACTGCGGGGCGGCGTCGGCCGATTCCGCGGCCTGCGGCTGGTCCACACCCACCTGCGGGGGGAGTCCCTCACCGCCGACGACCTGAACGACCTGGCGCTGCTCAGGCTCGACGCCGTCGCCGTGGTGCAGGCGGACGGGGAGGGCCAGCCGGGGGCGGTGGAGGTGGCGATGATGGCCCCCGCCGAGCACCTGGAGCTGGACCTGGACGCGCCGTCCGCCGAGCCGTTCCGCCGCTTCCAGGCCCGCGACATCTTCAGCCTGGACCTGGAATTCGACCAAGAGGTCC
>JBCDIS010000333.1:0-5648 GCA_038748685.1 Acidobacteriota bacterium
GACCCCACCTGGACGTGCTCGCTGAGGACCCGCTGGCCCAGGTCGCGGTCGGTCCAGCGGATCACCGGCTGGCTGGAGGGCATCAGGGTCGCCACCCGCTCCCCCGATGCGGTGTAGAGGTAGATCCAATCGAGGCCCCCCGCCAGGGTGTGCTCCAGGAGGCCGCTCTCGTTCCAGCTGTAGGTGTTGCCCCCCCACGCGGTGAGGTTGCCGGCGGCGTCGTAGGTCGGGCCCTGGAGCCGGTTGGTGGCCGGGTCGATGTTGTAGTTCCACACCTGGGGCCCGCTGCGGGGTCCGGTGGTGGTGCGGCTCGTCTGGTTGCCGAAGCGGTCCCAGGCGAAGTCCTGGTTCCAGCCCAGGTAGTCCGACTCCACCAGGCGACCGACGGCGTCGTAGGCGAAGGACCAGACGCCGATGTCCGAGGGGTTGCCGGCGCCGTCGTACTCCAGGTTGCCGGTGCCGACGGTGCCGAGGGCCGAGCCGATGGCCCACAGCGCGCCGGTGCGTCCGGTGTAGTCGGGGTGGAGGTCCTGGCGGTCCTGGACGCCGTTGGCGTGGTGGACTCGGTGCCACATGCCGCTGGGGTGGTACTCGAAGGTGCCCCAGCCCGTCACCCCGTCCAGGAGTCCCTGATCATAGGTGTAGTCGGTGCCCTGGCCTGCGTAGTGGACCCGGGAAGGGAGGCCGAGATCGTTCCAGTCGTAGGCCTGGTTGAAGGTGACGGCTTCCCCTCCGACGGTGGTCCGCGTCGTCTTCGAGGAGGCTGCCCCGGCGAGGCCCTGGTAGCTGAGAGTTTCTACGACCTTCGCCAGCTCTTCGGAGCCGCCGGCGGTCCAGGGCACGTCCACCCATTGGTTGCGGGTCGCTTTCCAGATCTTGCCGACGCCGCGGCCGGGGGCGCCGTCGTACTCGATGGCGACGACGACGCGGCTACCGGCGTTGCGGTCCCACACCCGGGTACGGCGGCCCAGGAAGTCGTAGCCGTAGTTGAGGTCGCTGGGGCCGTCGGTGACCCGGAGAACCCGCCCCTGGCTGTCCCGGGCCCCGTAGGTGACGGTGCCGTTGCCGGCGGGGCCCTTCTCGGGGTGGGTTTCGGAGAGCAAGAAGCCTCGGTTGTCGTAGACATAGCGACGCTCCTGCACGGTGCCGGAGCCGGAGCGGACCCGGGTCAGGCGGCTGGCGACGTCGTAGGCGTAGGTGGTGGGGGTCATTGCGTCCTGCGGGCCCGACGGCTCCTCCGTCCGGCGTAGGCGGCCGTGGCTGTCGACCTCACGGACCCGGGAGACGTAAGCCTCACCCCAAGGCCGCGCCACCTTGACCTGGGTGGTGACGCGTCGCACCCCTTCGTAGGTGACCAGCGTGTCGTGGGCGGGGCCGCTGGGGGGGCGAATCCGCGTCGCCCTGCCGAAGGGGTCGAAGTCCCTGAACTCTGTGCGTTTGGAGAGGTCCGCCGGTTCGGAGACCGAGGTCACCCAGCCGCGGGCGTTGTAGAGGGTCTCCCGTTCGTTCCAAGCGCCGCCGGGCATGGAGCTGCGCTGCCGCCAAGCCCGACCGAAATCGTCGAACCAAGCCTCCTGGGTGGAGAGAACGCTGTCGCTGATCGGGTCCCGCTGCCGGGTGATCATCTTCTGGAGGGAGGACGCCGTCGCCGGCAGGTATTGGATCGTCGTCACCGCACCCTCTTCGGGCACCACTCGGTCGATCCTTCCTTGGCCGTCGTATTGGTAGGTCACGGCGAAGCCCGACGGATCCCGCTCCGTGAGGGCGGCTCCGCTGGTGGGGTCTACGTCGCGGTCGAGGATCAGGAAGGGGCCCGGCGTGCCGTCCGGCAGGATCGGCCGGGTGGAGGTGCGCACCCCGTGCTCATAGCCGTGGCGGACCCAATACTCGGGCTGGGAGGGCAGGCCGGCGCAGCCGTCCCCGGCGGTCGACAGGTTTTGGAGGTCGCCTCCGTAGGTCTTTAGGTCGGTGACTCGACCACGGGCGTCACGGGTGTAGGTGGTGACGATGTCGTGCGCCTTGAGGGCCGCCGTCGACTTGCGGACTCGGGTGCAGAGGAGATCGCCGGTGGCGGCGTCGTACTGCATGTCCACCCGCTTCGACGCCTGGCCGAAGGCGTCGGGCTCGTGGGTCTCGACGTGGGAGAACGTCCCGAGGATCCACGGGTCCGAAGGTGAAGGGATCTGGTAGCCGGGGGAGCCGTAGGTCCCCTGGGCCCGGTCGTAGGCGGTGAAGACGTCCCGACGCTCCTGGGTGTTGGAGCCGCTCCATAGGCTGCCGGTGGTCACCGTGCGGCGGAAGTGGCCGAGACCGTCGTAGTCCGAGTTCTGGGTGTCCACAAATCGATCGCCGTCGTCGTGGAAGACGACCCGGGTGCCGACCACCTGGCGATGGGTGTGGTACCACTCCGAGGGGGGAGCGTTGCCGTCGTCCGGCAGGACATCGTGGCGGAACGCCAGGTAGGTGGAGCGCAATTTGTCGCCGGTGCAGGCGCCGCCGGCGTTGGCGTCCCACACCTCCGAGGAAAGGTACCTGCCAGCCTCGCTCTGGGAGTAGTCGAAGGGCAGGCCGTATTCCCAGCCCCGTCCGTTCGCCGGGCTTTGCCAGTAGATGGGGTTGAAATAGTGGCGGGTGCAGTCGCCGGTGGGGTAGACGACGTCTACCATGGCCTTGGGGTCGTCGTGGGGAAGGCCCGAGGGGCCCCGCCCGAAGGACGTCCATTGGTAGGTCCAGGTCCCCTCCAAGCCGCCGTCCTTGCCGCGGGTGGTTCGGGTGGCGACCCCTGCGTTGGTGTTGAACACCGAGTGGGAGGCGCCGGGGGGGAACTCCCGTTCCCCGTAGGTCCACTGGTAGCGGCCGCCGCTGGGGAGCCGTAGCTCACGGAAGGCTACGGAGACGTCCGCGATGCCCCCTGCGCAGGTGGTGTGGTGGCTGGGCATTTGAAAGCGGCTGCCGTCCGGCAGATCGATGGCCGTCAGCAGGGGCACGGTGATGCGTGCGCTGGTGGACGCGGCGGTGTCCTTGCAGCTGACGTCGATGCGAGTCTCGTCGTAGTGCAGGTCGTAGGTGACGGAGGCGCCCCCCACCGTGCCCACCTCCACCCGGGAGACGGTCCATAGCCAGGGCCGAGTGTTGTCCGTGAAGACCCGGTGGATTCCGCCGTGGCGCTCGTGCCAGGTCCACTCGGTGAAGGTGGGGTTGTAGGTGGCCCAGGCATCCGGATCCTGTGCCGAGGCGTGGGGCCCCCAGACCTTCTCGATCCAGTAGCGGGAGCCGAGGCCGCCGGTCCAGCTGTTGAACCGACGGGTGGTGCCGTCGGGGAATTCGATGTCGACGAAGAAGGCGTTGTGCTTGCGCAGGCGGAGGAGGGAACCGTCCCGGGAGTAGAGGACCGAAGCGTCCCCGTCGTCCTCCCCGGCGTGGAGCTGGTCGTAGAACACGTGCTGGCCGCCGCTGCGGTCGACGTACATCCAGCGGCCGGTGTCGTTCAGGGCGTGGACCGGGCTATGGACCACCCCCCAGCTGAAGTGCCAGCCGAGGCCGCCGAAACGGCTGCGGTCGGGGCGGGCCTGGATCCGAGGCTGGCCGTTCTCGAGTACCGGCTGGTAACGCCAGACGTTGCTGCTATAGCTCATGGTGAACGGGCCCATGGGAACCGTCAGGGACAGGGTGCCGGTGAAGATGTCCACCTGGTCCAGCTGGCCCGCGCCTTGGTAGGTGCGATCCGCGGCGAAGCCGAGGGCGTGATTGGGGTGGTAGGCGGCGGCAGGTGCCACCGCCAGCAGGGCGGCGATTGCCGCCAAGATGGCAGCGAGAAGCGCCGGGGCGCTTCGGAGCGGAAGGTCAGGGCCCCGTGTGGGACGGCTGGGGGAGGAGGAAGGCATCGAAGGTCCTTTCGGCTCGGGTTGACGTCGGGGCTCCGGGTGCTCGAACCCGGGGCCGTCGGGGGAAGCGAAGCGAGAGGTGGTCCCGCCGTCCACCGAGACGCGCAGCGGAGCCTGGAATCCCTGCATGGATTTCGAGGTCGACAGGAATCGCCGTAGCACCGGCGCTCGATCGATCGATTCAGCGGCGTAGAGGCATCCCTGCCGGGAATCCGGGGCTCGGACACCTTCTCTTTGTCGACCTGCAGGGGCCCTGGATAGGGAGACGTGATGGCCACCCCGATGGCTAGAATTAGGCTGTCAGTGTGGCGGCGAAGGCTATGTGGACAGGGCCGCCAGGAGCAGTGCGGCGACGGAAACGGGTAGGTTGCGTAGACGTCGGGACATGGGTCTGTTTCTACTTGGACGTGTGTTTGTGGCTAGGGAACGGAATGCCCCACCCGTCGACTCGGCCGCCGGATGGGGCGGTTCGGTCAGTAGTGATAGACCACGTGCCAGGGTTGGGTGCGACCGCCGCCGCCGCCGCCGCTGTGGAGGGCGCAGACCATGCCGCCGTTCAGCTGGCAGGCGCCTTGGAGCAACTCGTTGAGACCGCCTACCACTTGAGCCTCCTCCGCTATGCGGCGGGCCTGGCGGGAGACTTCCTCGAGATCTGCTCCTGAGATAGTCACCTGGAAGCATCCAGCCGGGTTGCACACCAATTCCTGGCTCGCATAGACGATGCCCGGATCCTCGCCGACGACCGTGATCGTCTCGCCGTAGGTGTTTTCCTGGTTCGACTGCTCGTCAGCATCGTCCGCAGCGGAGCTGGTTCCGTCGAACATCGAGTCGGCGACTTCGCCAGCGGCGATTCCGACTACAGCCTGGGCTGCCAACTCTCCAGGGCCTGTCCCTGGGGTCAGAAGGCCAGGAGCTGCGCCAGCAACTCCTGCCGCGATCCCTCCTTGCACCGTGGGGCTCCGCCCGTTGAGAACGGAATCGAAGTAGTAGCCGTTGAATCCCGCTACGGCACCGGGTGAACCTTCGACGGCGAGGTAGAGAAGTGCCCTTTGGCCGAGGGGACCGGTTACGACTGCTGGGGCGCCTGGAATCGCAAGTACGATGAAGGGTAAGGCCACCATGCCGCGGCCCTGGATCCGATCCAGGTATTGCTGCTCGGTGATTCGACCATCGAGGAAATCCCGAATGTCGTTGTCGAGCATGATGCCGACGCTCTCTCGACCGTCCGGATCTACTTGGCCCAACGGCGACCCCAGGGCATAGGCGTAGCGGTTGAGGCTCTGTGGACTGGACGGAGTGCCCCTGAGCTGATCCACGGAGAGGAAACGCCCCTGGTTCTGGCTGTAGAAGCGGGCGTGCATGTAGTCGAGGCCGGTGGGGTGGTCCCGCTCGTGACCCGTGAAGTGGTGGATCTCGCTCGAGTCGATGGAGTCCGCCGGCTCTCCGAAGGGCAGGAATCCCATGCCGAACGCCACGACGCCGGCGCTGTCGGTGGCGAGGCGCAGATTCCCCAACTGGTCCGGGTGGTAGTGACGCACGCCGTCGGGCCCGTCCGACGCCAGCAGCCTGCCGCCGGCCCAGACATAGCGCTTGGTGGAGAAGGTGGCCCCCGGCGCGCCGACAGACCCCACCTGGACGTGCTCGCTGAGGACCCGCTGGCCCAGGTCGCGGTCGGTCCAGCGGATCACCGGCTGGCTGGAGGGCATCAGGGTCGCCACCCGCTCCCCCGATGCGGTGTAGAGGTAGATCCAATCGAGGCCCCCC
>JBCDIS010000334.1:0-5551 GCA_038748685.1 Acidobacteriota bacterium
GCCGACGACTACGTCACCAAGCCCTTCGATCTCGACGTCCTCCTGGCGAAGGTCCGGGGGGCCCTCCGGCGACAGGTCTGGGGCCGTACCCCCACCGACAATCCGGAGGCCGGGCGACTGCCGGAGACCATGGCCTACGGTGAATGGACCATCGACTTCCAAGCCTTTCGCGCCGACCACCCGGACGGCTCCGGTGTCGAGCTGTCCCCCAAGGAAGTGGGGATGCTGAGGCTCTTCGCCGCCCGCCCGGGGGACGTCATTTCCCGAGAGACCTTCCTCGAGGAGGTCTGGGACCTACCGGGCTCCCTCGAGACCCGCACCGTCGACAACTTCATACGGCGCCTGCGGCAGGCGTTCGAAGCCCAGCCGTCGAACCCCAGGCACATCCTTTCGATCCGCGGCGCCGGCTACCGTTTCGTACCCTGAGAGCCCGTTCGGAGCCATCGCGTGACCTTGGCGTTACGCTGGCCGACAAAGAAGTTACCCGAGCTGGATGGAAGGGGCCCGCGCCACCGTGGTCTCCTAAGGGTGTCGCGGGGCCACCGTGTGGTCCTCGCCCCCCACCCGTCTTTCCACTGGCAAGGGAGCTGCCATGATCGAATTCGAACGCGCACCGGACGAGAAAGTGCAGTGGCTGCGGGCCCTACCGTTCATCGCGGTCCACATCGCGGCGCTCGTCGGCCTGTTCGTCATCCCGCCGACCCGTAACCTGGTGCTGCTGGCTGTGGGCCTTTACGTGATCCGCATGTGGGCCATCGTGGTCGGATACCACCGGTACTTCTCCCACCGTAGCTTCAAGACCAGCCGCGCCTTCCAATTCGTCATGGCGCTGATCGGCGTCGCTTCGGTGCAGAAGGGCCCCCTTTGGTGGGCCGCCCATCACCGGCACCACCACCGGCACTCAGACCAGGAGCCCGACCTCCACTCCCCCACCCTCAAGGGCTTCCTTTGGGCCCACGTCGGCTGGATCCTGTGCGACAAATACCACAACACCGAGCATCAGAAAATCCGCGACTTCATGAAGTACCCGGAGTTGCGCTGGCTCGACCGTCACTACGTGGTAGTGCCCGTCGCCCTCGGCGCCCTCCTGTGGCTCGGCGCCGGCTTCGAGGCCTTCATGTGGGGCGGGCTGATTTCCACCGTGGCCCTCTGGCACGGGACCTTCACCATCAATTCGCTGGCCCACGTCTTCGGGCGCCGCCGCTACGCGACGAAGGACAGCAGCCGCAACAGCTTCATCCTGTCCCTGATCACCCTCGGTGAGGGCTGGCACAACAACCACCACTACTATCCCGGCACGGCGCGTCAGGGCTTCTACTGGTGGGAGATCGACATCGGGTACTACAGCCTGAAAGTCCTCGAGCTGTTCCGCATCGTGTGGGACGTACGGGGCGTCCCGCAGAGGATTCTCGACAAGGGCCGCGCCGGCTCCGCCGCGGAGGCAGTCGCTGGGGGCTAGCAAGGCCGAGGCCGAACCCATAGAAACGACGGGACCCGGTACGGCGCTGCCCACCGGGTCTTTGTTCGTTCGTCCCCAATCCCTACGGAGCCAGCCCTCAGAGCCGGTGGACCATCAGCCACAGGCCCGAGTAGGCCCGCATCAGCCGCATCTTGAGCCGCTTCAGCTGCTGCGCCTCGGTGCCGTCGCCGGCGACGACGCACTGCTCGATGCGGTGGCTCATCATGTGCAGAGCGCGGTCGGCGTAGATGCAGGTCTGCCGCGCCACGCCGAAGATCGGCGCCTCCTGGGTCACCGTGGTGTCGTCCAGGAGGCCCTTGATCTCATCCACCTCCTGCTCGATCCGAGCCCTGAGGGCGGCGCTGCGGAGTACGAAGGTCTCGAGGCCGCGATCGCAGACCCCACCGCCGAAGAGTCGGCGGTAGGCGATCACTTCCCGCGGCCCCAGGCCGAGGCCGAAAATCTCCGGCTGTAGGGTCACCCGCTTGGGCTCGAAGGTGGGATTGGTGTCGTCGAGGGCCGCGATGATGTCGTCGAACTGATCCGCCACGTAGTCGTCGCTGTCGTCCGACGGGAGGGAGGGCTCCAAGCCCTGCTCACGCCGCACCTCCGGAGGCGCCACCAGCGCCTCCTCCCCGTCCACCTCGGGTCGCAGACGCGGAACCAGGGACTTCACCTTCTCCCTCAGCTGTGCAATCTCGCCGAGCTTGACGTCGTCCCCTTCGAGCTGCCGCTCGAAACGCTCGACCACCTCCCGGAACTCCGTCAGCTCCTCGGAGAGCTGTACATCCACCGGCACGTCCCGTTCGAGCTCGAAGACGTGCTGGTACTCGGCGATGATCCGCTGCTCGTCCCGCTTGTAGAGACGATGGACGTGGTTCTTGAGGTCGAGGTTCGCCGCCAGGAGCTCCGGTAGGACCCGCGGTGAGAAGAACTTCGAGCCGAGGCGATGCTTGAAGTCCCGGTAGCGCTGGACGATCGCGTTGTCGTGCAACTCCCCCACCGAAGCCGCTTCCGCCACCTCTTGGCGGAACGCCACGATGCTCGCCCGCAGGCCTCCGGTGGCCTCTTCGGAGAGGGGCGGCGTCCCGAGGGCGGTCCAGAAACTCTGCACGGTCTCCCGCAAGAAGGTCTGGTCCCGGAGGACGAACGCGTCCTTGCTGTCGTGGTACTCTTCGGCCAACTTGGTGGCCAGGAAATCAGCCTTGTCGAGACGCTGTTGGTTCCACGTCTCCGCGTCCTGGCTGTAAAGGTAGAACTTCACCAGCTGGGAAAGGATGTTGTCATCGTAGTTCTTGACCCGCTGGAAGAATTGCCGCAGAAGTCCCGGCGAGACTTCATCGTCGGCCGCCAGCAGCCCGGTCACCAGCGGCGACATCCGCCGCTCGATGTCGTCCAGCTGATGGACCGCCTGGTCGACGGTGGTCTCCGAGAGATTCTTGGAGACCTGCTTGAGGTCGCCGTAGACCGCTTGAAAGTCGGCCGGATACTGCGGACTCGAAAGCTCGGCGAAGACTTTCCTCAGACCTTGGCTGAACTGGTGGAACGTCCACGCGGCCTTGAAGTGGTTCGACACCCGAATGTAGCGCCGATGGACGTTGTTGAGCTCCTGAACGGACATCGAGTCTCCTTCTGATAACCCTGAGTCATTCTAAGCCATGGATCCTCAAAAGCCCACTTCCCTACCCAGGACCCTGTTCTCGGAGTCCGCCCTCGATGCCCGTATCGCCGAGCTCGCGGTCCAGATCGAAGAAGACTATCGCGGCACGGACCGCCTCGTTGCCATCGGCGTGCTCAACGGATCGGTGTTCTTCATGGTGGATCTGCTGAAGCGGATCCGCCTGCCGGTCCAGGTGGATTTCTTCCAGACCTCCAGCTACGGCGCCGGCACCGAACCTGGGGAGGTTCGGATTCGTAAGGACATCGACACCTCGATCCAGGGCGCCGACGTCCTTCTCATCGAAGACATCGTCGACACCGGGTACACGCTGCGCACGATCCTCGACCTGCTTCGCTTCCGCCGCGCCCGCAGCGTCAAGCTGTGCGCCCTCCTCGACAAATCGAGCCGCCGCCAGGTCGACGTCCCCATCGACTACCTGGGCTTCGAGATCGAGGACCACTTCGTGGTGGGCTACGGGCTCGACTACGCCGGTCTCTACCGCAACCTCCCGTACATCGGCATCTACGGAGACGACGACTGAAATGAAGTACCTCCATACCGACGACGCCCCCCTCGCCATCGGCCCCTACTCCCAGGCCGTGGCCATCGACGGCTGGCTCTACACTTCCGGACAGATCGGCTTAGACCCGGAGACCCAGGAAATGGTGGAGGGCGGCTTCGAGGCCCAGGCCCGCCAGGTCCTCGCCAACCTCCGGGCGGTCCTCCGCTCCGCCGGCTGTACTTTCGACGAGGTCGTCAAGGCGACGATCTACGTGGCCGACATGGCGGACTTTGCGGTCCTCAACGCGCTCTACGGCGAGGCTATGGGGGATCACCGCCCGGCCCGGTCCACGGTCCAAGCCGCCGACCTACCGAAGGGAGCCCTGGTGGAGATCGACCTGGTGGCGAGGATCCCGAAGTAGGGCGGATTCAGGAGCCGGCAAGGCCTTGGGCGATGTCCACGGCCCGATCGATGTCCGACCGTCCGACGTCGCGGTGGGTGACGAACCGCACTTCGTCCGCGCCGGTTGGGATCGCCAGGACCCCGCGCTCGGCGAGGGCCCCCACCAGGCGGCCGGCGTCCCCGGGACCGTCGTCTCCGCCGCCGAAGAAGCGGGCTGTGACCTGGACCATGAGGATGTTCGTGTCCACCGCGTCGGGGTTCGCCGACAGCCCCGGGATCTCCGCCAGACCCCGCGCCAGGTGCCGGGCGTTGGCGTGGTCCTCGACGAGGGCACCGGGGCCGGTGTCGAGGGCCACCAGGCCCGCGGCCGCCAACACCCCAACCTGGCGCATGCCGCCGCCGAGCATCTTGCGGACCCTCCAGGCTTCGGTGATCAGATCCCGGGAACCGCAAAGCACCGAGCCCACCGGCGCCCCCAGCCCCTTGGACAGGCAAAAGCTGACCGAGTCGAAGCCCCGGACCAGCTCCGCCGGGGGCACGTCGAGGGCCACGGCGGCGTTCCACAGTCGAGCGCCGTCGAGATGGCAGGCGAGACCTCGGTCCCGCCCGACCGCCAGCACCCCGTCGAGGCGGCGTCGGTCATACACCCGGCCCCCGGCCATGTTGAAGGTGTTCTCGATCACCAGCACCGAGGCGGGGGCCCGGTACGGCGCCGACGGCGGGATGGCGGCCGCCAGCCGATCGGGGTCCAGGAGGCCCCCTTCGGCGGGTACGGTCCGGGCCGTGAGGCCGGAAAGGGCCCCGAGGGCGCCCATCTCGTAGAGCAGCACGTGGCTAGCCTCGGCGCACCAGACCTCGGTGCCGGGGCGTCCGTGGAGATGGAGGGCGATCTGGTTGCCCATCGTTCCCGACGGCACGAAGATCCCCGCCTCCATCCCCATGGTCTCCGCCGCGCGCTCCTGGAGCCGCAGGACGGTGGGATCTTCGCCGAAGACGTCGTCCCCCACCTCCGCCTCGGCCATGGCGCGACGCATGTCCGGGCCCGGACGGGTGACGGTGTCGGAACGCAGGTCTATCGTCGCCATGGCCATGTTCCCCAACCTCCTAGTGTCCGGTGCGGGAAGTTCGCTTCACTTTGCCGCGCTTGGGAAAGTCTGCCGGACTTTCCGCACGGAGCGCCAGCGTTCAGCGGTTCGGGCCCTAGGCTGACGACCCGTCCGCGGCGCGCTTCGACAGGGCGCCCTCCAAGTATTCGTCGAGCCACGCGTCCCCGCTGTGCCTGTCTTGGTCAACCCCCGCGAGTCCAGCTTCAGGTGCGAGCCGTGTTCCAAGCAAGTCATGTTCCCTCCTACCCGGCCTTCTTGTAGATCACCTCGGCCCCGCCCTCCTTGAGCGTGGCGAACCTCGCCGCCGTGAACAAGTCAGCAGGCCCATGAACCGGGGGGTGGGCGTCCGTCCCGCGCCCGCCGTCCCTCGGCGTTCCCCCCCCCCCCCCCCGCCCCCCTCCCGGGCGGTGACGCACCGTCGC
>JBCDIS010000335.1:0-5522 GCA_038748685.1 Acidobacteriota bacterium
ATGCAGCCCATCGGCCAGCGCCCGAAGAGATCATTCTCGAAGGTCCACTGCAGGAAGCTCCACGCCCCCATGTTGCGGGGCTCTTCCTGGACCCAAACCACCGGCGTGCCGTCGGCGTAAGGGGCCAGGGTTGTCTCCAGCAGCGCCTTGTCGATGGGATAGTACTGCTCCACCCGCAGCAGCGCCACGTCCCGCCGGCACCGCTCGCGACGGGCGGCTTCGAGCTCGTAGTAGACCTTGCCGCTGGTGAGCAGGATCTTGGTGACCCCAGACGGCTCCACCTCGTCCCACACGTCGCCGATGAAGCGCTGGTATCGGCCTTGGGACAGCTCCGAGAGGTCGGAGACCGCCGCCGGCAGGCGCAGCAGCCGTTTGGGGGACATCACCACCAAGGGCTTGCGGATCGGTCGGTGGACCTGGCGACGCAGGCAGTGGAAGATCTGCGCCGGGGTGGTCAGATTGACGACCTGGATGTTGTCCTCGGCGCACATGTTCAGGAAGCGCTCCAGGCGGGCGCTGGAGTGCTCGGGGCCCTGGCCTTCGAAACCGTGGGGCAGGAGCATCACCAGACCCGAGAGGCGTCGCCACTTGTCTTCACCGGAGGTGATGAACTGGTCGATGATGACCTGCGCGACGTTGCAGAAATCTCCGAATTGGGCCTCCCAAAGGGTCAGACCTTCGGGGGTGTCGAGGCTGTAGCCGTACTCGAAACCCAGCACACCGACTTCAGACAGCGGGCTCTGGTAGATCTGGAACTGCCGAGGATCCCCGTCGGCCGTGAGGTGCTGGAGCGGAACGTGGGATTCGGCGGTCTCAGTGTCGTAGAGCACGGCGTGCCGGTGGCTGAAGGTGCCCCGTTCCGTGTCCTGGCCGGTGAAGCGGACCCGCTTGCCGTCCTTCAGCAGCGATGCGAAGGCCAACGCCTCGGCGGCACCCCAGTCGAGGGGCTTGTCGCCTTTGGCCATGGCCTCCCGATCTTCGAAGAAGCGCTTCAGCTTGCGGTGGCGATGGAAGCCCTCCGGCACCCGGCCGGTGGCGCGGAGCAGCTCCGCCAAGGTCTTCTTGGCGACCGACGTCTTGACCTCGTCGACGTCGGCGTCGGCGCCCCCGGCATAGGGACTCCACAGGCCTTCCCCGGACGAGGGACCCTTGAGCTTGAAATCCGGGCTTTGACTGCGGGACAGCTCCGACTCCAGCCCCTGCTGGCGCTCCTGGAGGATCCGGGCCGCCGTGTCGTCGTCGATGCCACGGAGGCTGCGGAGATGGGCGAAGTAAGACTCGCGAACCGACTCCCGCTTGCGGATGACGTTGTACAGGAGGGGCTGGGTGTAGGACGGCTCGTCCCCCTCGTTGTGACCGTAGCGGCGGTAGCAGTACATGTCGATCACCACGTCCGCCTGGAACTCACGACGGTAGTCCATCGCCAGCCGCACGACGTGGGCGACGGCCTCCGGGTTCTCCCCGTTGACGTGGAAGATCGGGGTCTGGAGCATGCGGGCCACTTCGGTGGCGTAGTGGGTGGACCGGGCGTCCTCCGGCGAGGTCGTGAAACCGATCTGGTTGTTGACGATCACGTGCACGGTGCCGCCGATGCGGTAGCCGTCGAGCTCCGACATGTTGAGGAGCTCCTGGGTAACCCCCTGGCCGGCGAAGGCGGCGTCGCCGTGGATCGTGATGCCCATGCACCGCCGGTGATCCAGGTCGCCGTAGCGATCCTGCTTGGCCCGCACCCGACCGGCGAGCACCGGGTTGACGAACTCCAGGTGGCTCGGGTTGAAGCACAGGGAGAGGTGCATCTTTCCGGCGTCGGTCTCGCGGTCGGAGCTGTAGCCGAGGTGGTACTTGACGTCCCCCTTGCCGATGAAGGCGTCCGGATCTTCGTCGGCGAACTCGCGGAAGACCTCGCTGGCGCTCTTGCCCATGACGTTCACGAGCACGTTGAGCCGCCCGCGGTGTGCCATCCCGATCACCACCTCCCGCACCCCCTGGCCGGCGGCCTCGTCGAGGGCGAGCTCCAGTAGGGGGATGAGGGTCTCCGCGCCTTCCAGGGAGAAGCGCTTGGCGCCGAGGAACTTCTTGTGGATGAACTGCTCGAAGATTTCAGCGTCTGTGAGCTTGGTGAGGATCCGAGTCTGCTCGTCCACCGACAGGCGGCGATGGAAGCGGGAGTCCTCCAGACGGGAGATCAGCCACTCCTTCTTCTTGAGGTCGTCGATGTGCATGTATTGCACGCCGACGGATCCGCAGTAGGTCTGGCGCAGGACGTCGAGGATCTGTTTGAGGGTCATGATCCCGCGGCTGCCGCCGAGGGCGGTGGCGGAGAACAGGGAATCGTGGTCCTTCTTCCCCATGTCCCAGTGGTCGAGCTCCAATTCCGGAACCTCGGGGCGGGGTCGGCCGAGGGGGTCCAGATCCGCCTTCAGGTGGCCGCGGACCCGGTAGCTGTGGATCATCTGGTTGACGGCGTCCTGGCGCTGGCTGCGCCGCCGCATGCGGGTCGAAAGCACCTGGAGGATGCCGCGGGCGAGGCGGGGTCGGGCCTCCACCAGGGCCAGGAGGTTCTCCCGCGCCACCCGCACAAGACGGACGTCGTCCCCCTTGGCGATGACGTCCGCGGACCAGGGCTGGCCGTCGAAGGCCGCCAGCTCACCGACGCCGTCGCCGGGGTGGAGGGTGGCGTACACCTCACCGTCCCGCCGGCGTACCAGGTGGCCGGCGGTGAGCAGGTAGAGCGCGTCGCTGGGCTCCCCCTCCCGTCCGAGGACCGTGCCGTCCGGAGGCGACTCGTCGCTCCCCAAACGGGCCAGAAGCTCCAGCTCGGGGCCGTCGAGGTCCCGGAACATCTTGATCCCGCGAAGGAACGACACCCGCGACGTCAGCTCCGCCGGGGAGTACTCCGGCAGGTTGTCCAGGTCGATGGACGGTCCGGCGGCGACGGCGACGGCGGGCGGGTCGAAGATGCTCGATGGCCGGAAGCTGGGGCCCTCCACCGCGCGGCGGGCCGCCACGGGGTCCCCGTCGTTCCGCGCCACGTCGGCGAAGTAGCGCCGCCAGTCCTCGTCGACGGCGGTGGGATCTTCGAGGTATTGAGCGTACAGCTGCTCGACGAAGGCTAGGTTGGCTCCCCCGAGGGGATCGCTCACGCGCTCCATGGATGGCTCCTGATGACTCGTGCCGATGCGTGCGGGTTCGTTTTTCGAGGGATGGTAAATCTAAGAAGGCGGCCGCCATCGGCGCCGCCAAAGTCATTTTGACACGGGGCCGCCTTCGACGCGAGGGGACGCCCCGGTGGCGGGCTCTAGGCTGGCCTTGGGTCCGAGGTGGCGCACCGCGGCTCCGAGGTAGAAGCGGGGGCCGGGGGCCCCCGTCCACGACGGCAGCTCTCCGCGCTGGGTGGTCACCGTCAGTCGATACACGTAGATATCCTGGAACCGCTGGTAGTCGTCGCTGCGCCGCTCTTGACGGACCAACGTCGGCGCTTCGGGGGACAGCTCCACCCGCAGCGGCTCGGGCCCCAGCTCCACCTGGGTGGCGGCGTCGGAGAATCGGACCTCCGCTCCGTTGCCCACAACCGGGCTACGCAACTCGAATACCGCACGCTCCACCGGCTCGACGGAGATCATCCAAGCCTCCGCCGCCGTCGCCCCCTGGAACCACAGCTCCTCTTTCACCGGGCGGATGTGATCCTTTCGCCCCCACAGCCAGCGGTCCGCGTGGACGGCGCCGTGGTACCCGGGAATCCGGTCGTCGATGGACAGCTCCACCGGCAGGGCGGAGAATTGGGGATTGCGCACGTGACCCTGCAGCGTACCCTCCACCATCGGAACGCTGAACGGGGTCAGCAGGAGGGGCCCCAGCCACAGCGCGGCGGCGCCGTAGAAAGGCACGAGCAGCCACCGTGGACGGATGGCGCCGACGGCGAAGATGAAGGCCGGGTAAGCCATGACGAAATAGCGATTGCCGACGAAACCCGAACCGCCGTGCCAGTTGAAGGCAATGAACAGCTGTATGAACAGAGCCACGACGGCCGTCGAACCCAGGATTGCCCAGGTGTCGACGTCCCGCCGTCGGTGCAGCGCAAAACACAGCAGGGATAGGAAAGCGAAGGGCATGTAGGGCAGGAGCCCGGTGTGGCGTCCGATGAAGAAATAGCCGAGATCCTCCGACACTTCGGACCAGCGGGTCTCGGGGATCCTGAAGATCCACCACCAGCCGGCGGTGGGCGCCTGGTCTTTTTCGACCTCTCCGCCGCCGTCGGCGCCGGAAGCCGACTCCGCCGGCGGGTCCGGGAGGGGGATCGGCGCCACCATCGGCTTGTCGGGATTCGACATCGAGAGACCCGCCCGCAGCCCCACGAGGTAGGCCGTCGGCTTTCCCGTCAAGAGCCAAGAGACGCCGGAGTAGGCGACGATGGCCAGGGCCGCCGCCGCCAGCCACACCGCGAGGTCCCGCCAGCGCCGCAGTCGGAGCAGCCGCAGGCATACCGGCACCCCGAGGGCCGCCAGCATCGGTTTGTTGTAAACCCCAGAAGCCAGCCCCGCCGCCGACAGGCAGAGGGCCCACGGCGACGCCAGGAACCGCTGCCAACGTCCGCCGCCGCTGCCCTGGAGCCCCGCCTCCATGCCGAAGTACAGGCAAAGGGCGGCGGCGAACATGTTGAAGACCTCGGGGTGCAGCCAAAAGACGTAGGGAAATCCGGCGCTGAGCAGGAAGAATCCCGCGCTGAAGAGGGCCGCCACCCCTTCCCCGTTGTAACGCCGCAGGTGGGAAAAACCCATCCAGACCATCCCCAGCAGCATCGCCATGTTGAGGAGAACGAGGCCGTTGGCGCCGAACAGCTTCGCCAGCGGAGCCGCCGCCAAAGAGTAAAGGTAGGGCTTTCCGTAATAGAGGGTACGCCAGCCGTCGTCGGACATGACGATGACGTTGTCGGCCCTGAGGTAGGGGTACGCGGCGAAAAGCCTGCGCCGATCCTCCTCCGTCACCAGCAGGTCGAAGTCCTCCGCCAGGGACAGCGCGGCGAGGAAGTAGGCAGGCTCGTCGGCCTTCAGGGTCGCGGGCATCCCCGGCTTGTGCGCCATCAGGGGCAGCACGAGCAAGAAGGCGGACAGGGCCGCCAGCGCGAGGACCGGGGTTCGACCCATCGTGCTCAGCGGCCGCCGGCCGCGGCGTCATCCGCCGCGGCTTCCGTCGCCGCGGCGGCGCCGGCTCCGACCGCCTTCTCCACCTCCGCGACCACCTCGCTGAAATCCGGCTCGCCGACCCAGTGCCGAAGCACGGCGCCGTCCCCGTCCACCAGGAACATCTGCGGCACGGTGCGGACCGCGAAGGCGGCGCGGGCGCTATCAGCTCCGAAGTCGTGGTAAATCGGATAGGTGACCCCCAGGCGTTTGGCGAATCGCCGGGCCCGGACGCCGCCCCCCATGCCGGAGTCGATGGCGATGCCGGCCACCGAGAAGCCCCCCTGGCCGTCGAAGCGCTGATGTAGGGCCTCGAGCTCCGGCAGGGTGAACTGGCCGGGC
>JBCDIS010000336.1:0-5451 GCA_038748685.1 Acidobacteriota bacterium
CGACGATGCTCTTTCGGAAGCGGTGGTACCGCTCCCCGCCCCCAGCTTGCATGACCCGTTCGTGCCATACCCGGCGAAGGTCCTCGACCCGTAGTCGATCGGTGACCATCACGCCGTTGATCACCATCAGGTTCGTGTCGGTGTCCTGGAGCCAAACGCCGTCCCGCCCCGCCACGGGCTCCAGTCGATCCGAATCCCTGAGTCCTTGGTCGCTCATCGTCGCCTCCATAAGTGCCGAACCGGCGTCGGCGTACGCTAGCACGGGCTGCCCATGGACCCTCGACTCATCTCATTGACGCTCCCCGCCCCCCGCCTCGGCGGCGAACGACCTAAGCTCCTCCGGCACCAACCATGCCCAGGCCCGGCTGTAGGGGTGGACGCGGTGGGCGGTGACGACAGTGCCGTCCTCCGTGCGCACCATAGGGTGGCCCTCCGCCGCCCACTCGAAGATCGAGCCCTCCAGGTTGGCGACGTTCGAATAGCCCCCCTCCTGGAGCGTCCGAGCCAGCTTCGACGACCGGTACCCCACGGAGCAGTACACCACGATCGGCGCGTTTCGCGGGGTGCCGGGGGGTAGCGCTGGGTTCGGGTCCCCGGGCTCGACCCGCAGGGCCCCCGGCAGGTGGCTGACGGCGTACTCC
Organism: Acidobacteriota bacterium; assembly: GCA_038748685.1. Classification (GTDB taxonomy): domain Bacteria; phylum Acidobacteriota; class Thermoanaerobaculia; order Multivoradales; family J023; genus JAUIJL01. Next base: position 642 of record JBCDIS010000336.1, read on the forward strand.
TCGGGCCGTCGAACGTCTAAGAGCAGGGGTACGTCACCCCGCAACAGGTCGGCCCGCAGATCCTCTACGGACATCTGCCGGACTTCCGGGAAGTCGGCCCGCACTTTGCGTTTGATGGCCTCCAGGGAATCGTCCCGACAGCCCGCGGACAGGGTCGCCAGGGTGAGGAGGCCGGCGACCTTCGCCGCCCTTCGCAGGGTCGTCATCGTCCCCCCTTGGGGCCCCGCAACAGGCTCCAGAGCGCCACCAGGCACCAGGTCCCCTCCAAAACGACAAAGGGGAGGAAACCGATCATCCATGCCGAAGCGGTGGCGGCCGCCGCCCCCACCGCGTTCATCCCCGCGTAGGCTCGGCTCGAAGCTTCGAGGCGCCCCGCCAGATTGAGGAAGAACGCCGCCAGCAGGAGACTCACCCCCGCCGAACCCACCCATTCTGCCGCGGTGAACCCCAAGCCTCAGTCCTGCCTGTGGACGACGCCTTCTTTCATCACGAAGCGCACCCGCTGCATGGCCGTGATGTCCGTCAGGGGATCCCCCGGGACCGCCACCACGTCCGCCAGCTTGCCGGCCTCGAGGCTGCCCAGGTCGTCGTCGATCCCGAGCAGCTCGGCGGACACGGAGGTCGCCGACTGGATCGTCTCCATCGCCGGCATGCCGGCCTCCGTCATGAGCTCGAACTCGAGGCCGTTGGTTCCGTGGGGAGAGACGCCACAGTCGGTGCCGAAGGCGATCTTGACGCCGGCGGCGTAGGCCCGGCCGAAGTTTCCCTGCATCACCGGACCGATGGCGCGGGCCTTGGGACGGATGATCTCCGGGTAGTAGCCCTCGATCTCCGCCTTGGTGGCCACCTCGTCCCCCGCCATCAGGGTCGGAACCAGGTAGGTGCCGTGACGCTTCATCAGCTGCATACCCTCGTCGTCGAGGTAGGAACCGTGCTCGATGGTGGTGACACCGCCGCGGATCGCCCGCTTGATGCCTTCGGTTCCGTGGGCGTGGGCGGCGACGTGGAAGCCGTAGTCCTTCGCCGCCTCGACGACGGCGCGGATTTCCTCCACCGTGAACTGCGGATTCTGACCGCTCTTGGCCATACTGAGGACGCCCCCGGTGGCGGTAATCTTGATCAGATCCGCCCCCTCCTTGTATCGCTGGCGCACGGCCTTCTTCGCGTCGGCGGCGCTGTTGACCACCCCTTCTTTCGGCCCAGGGTCCCCCCGCAGCTCGGAGTTGACCCCATTGGAGGGGTCGGCGTGGCCGCCGGTGGTGGCGAGGGATTTGGTGGCGGTGAAGATCCTCGGCCCGGGAATCAGACCGCTGGCGATGGCGTCACGGAGAGACACCGAGAGATTCTCCAGATCGCCGACGTCCCGCACCGTCGTGAAGCCGGCGTCGAGGGTCCTCTTGGCGTAGACCACCGAACGGATCGCGAAGGCTCCTGGGTCGAGCCGAAAACGCTCAACGTAGGAATCCTTCGAGCCCTGGTTGGTCAGGTGGGTATGCATGTCCATCAGCCCGGGCAGGACCGTGGAATCCCTCAGGTCGATCACCGTGTCGCCGTCGCCCCCCTGCTGATAGCCGTCGACGATTTCGGCGATCCGGTCCCCCCGCACCACGACGGTTTTCTCGGTGACGGCGCTGTCGGACACCCCGTCGATCAGGCGCCCGGCGTGGATCAGGGTGTCGGCGCCGACGGTGGCGCTCCAAGCCAACGTGAAGGCTGCGGCCGTGGCGAAAAGGGCGGTACGGGGAACTCGACGCATCTTCGGCGACTCCATGGACGTTGGCGGGACGGGGACGTTGGCGGAAAGGACTTTAGGCGGAGGACGCCGTTCGGAGGAGGCGAAGGACGACCCCGGCCACGAAGCTGGATACGACGGGCGGACTGTAGCAGATGCCCTCATTTCGAGCCCCGGTACGCCGGTTATCCAGAGCATTGCCAATGACTGGGAACGGCGGGATAATCCGCTGTATCGTTTTGCCAATTTACCGTTTCCACCGAACCCAGGAGGCCCCCCTGTGTCCGAACCACGCCAGCCTGAATGCGCCAATCGCGACTTCCGCTGCCCAAGGTCGTCCTTCATAGGAATCTTTCTCCTCGGGACGCTCCTCGCCGCCGCTCCGCTCCTTTCCGGTGGCTTTCCGCCGGACCAGCCCTTCGCCTCTTTCTGGTTCCCGAACGACCTGCTGACCTGGAACCCCGCCACCGATCCGGACGCCCCCTTCAACCGCTCCGCGGTGCCCTTGGCGGACCGTTTCACCTACGCCGGCACCGAGGTCAACGGCCACGCCCGCCCCGACGAGGCCACCGTCACCGCCATTTCGATCATGAATCCTTCGACGTCGAACAACCCGTCACAGGGATCCCTGGTGTTCGACAGGTTCGCCTTCAACTACTGGCAGTACGTCGACCTGCTGATCTTTTGGGGCGGCTCCGCCAGCGAGGGCATCATCCTGGCTCCGAACCCCGGGGTGGTGGACGCCGGCCACCGTCACGGCGTCGAAGTGCTGGGGACCATTTTCTTTCCCCCCAACGTTTTCGGCGGGCAGCTGCAATGGGTGCGGGACCTGGTCCAGCGCTCCGGCAACACCTTCCCCGTGGCGGACAAGCTCATCGAGGTGGCGGAGACCTACGGCTTCGACGGCTGGTTCATCAACCAGGAGACCAACGGCGGCAACGCCGCCCTGGCCACCGACATCCGCGACTTCATCCGCTATGTGAAGGCGAACTCCGATCTTCACATCCAGTGGTACGACTCAATGGTGGAGTCGGGCCCCATCGCCTGGCAGAACCAGCTCAACAGCCTCAATGACGCGTTCGTCCAAGAAAACGGCGGGGTCACCTCCGACTCCATGTTCTTGAATTTCAACTGGAACGCCGCCCGCCTCACCAATTCCCGGACCAACGCCCAGAACCTCGGCCGCAGTCCCTACGACATCTACGCGGGTATCGACGTTCAGGCCAACGGCTACTTCACCCCCGTCGACTGGCCGGCCCTATTCCCCGAGGGCGAGCCACACCGGGTTTCCCTGGGCTATTTCGGCACCAACTGGACCTACACCAACTCGGCGAACCGCGACGACTTCTACCAGCGGGCGAACCGCTTCTGGGTCGGCGCCAACCGTGACCCCGCCAACACCACCGCCGCCGGCGCCTGGAAGGGCATGGCCCACTACGTGCCCGCTAGGTCGTCGGCGGGCTCCCTTCCGTTCGTCACCCACTTCGACACCGGCCAGGGTGACCTCGTGGCCATCGACGGTGAGGTCCGGCGCAACGGCCCTTGGAATCACCGAGCCCTGCAAGATCTGCTGCCCACCTGGCGCTGGCGGGCCACCGCTGACGCCGGCACGCCGCTGGTCCCGGGCCTGGTTTGGGACGATCCCTACTACGGCGGTACCAGCCTTCGGGTCGCCGGTGACCTCGGCGGCTCCAACCGGCTCGATCTCTACAAGACCCAGCTTCCCCTGACGGCGTCCTCCAAGGCCCAGGTGGCGTTCACCACCGGCGCCACCGGGGACTCCCATCTCCAGCTCCTGTTGGTCTTCGAGGACGGCTCCGGAGGCACCACCGCCGCCACGCGGATCGACGTTGGGCCGGCGGCCCAGTCGGGGTGGAATCTGGTGGAGCTGGACCTCAGCCCCCACGCCGGCAAGACAGTGGCGATCCTCGGCCTCGGCTTCGAGGCGCCAACCGCGGTACCGGGGTACGAGGTCAACGTCGGCCGGATCGCCCTCTTCGACGGCAGCCCGAGCGTCCCCGCGCCCGCCGACGGGGCCAATGTGGTGGTCAAAGACGAATGGGCCCCGGGAACCGCCAGCGTCCGCCTGACCTGGACCGGTTCCCCTGACCCGGTCAGACGCTACAACGTTTATCGAGTCGACGCGGGGGGCGGGCTGACCTTCCTTGGAGGGACCCCGGGGACAGCCTACTTCATCGCCGAGGTGCTGCGGGACGGCGTGGAGCGCTCCACCACCCTCGCCATCGAAGCGGTGGGCCCGGAAATGGGGCACGGAGACCTGGAGCTGACCCGCATCTTCTGGGAAGACACCGGCATCGTCTACGCCGACGACTTCGAGTTCGGTGACCTCGACGGCTGGTCCCGGGTCATCGTCGACTGAAGATCAAGGATCCCCGCTGGGGCCGCCGAGGGGCCAAGGGTAGGGCCCCTTGCGGCGCCGGCGGTCCGGCGGTTCGAACCGGTAGCCCGCCAGCGGTAGAAATACCGGTTCTGAGCTGACGGCCGGCGCGCCGACCGGCGGCGGCTCACCGAGCCGAAGCTCCACGACGCCCCGGGGGCCGAAGTCCCCCAGCCCCAGGGCGACGTCCTCCGGCGCCCGGACGTGCAGAAGGGGCAGGGCCGGCACCAGCTCCAACCGACGCTCCCCGGAGCCGTCTCCCAGCTCCGGGCCACCGTTGAAAAGAACCTCCCCCGCCAGCTCCAAACGTAGAGCTGTAGGGGCGATCGATTCCGTCGGTATTCGCACTTCCGGCACCTTTCCGAGACGAACTTCCCCGCCGTCCGACCTCCAGCGTAGCTCGCCCTCCGGCGCCGGCAGTCGGCCCAGGACCCCCCGCCGCGAATGGGCGGTGGCCAGGGTCCACCGCCGCTCGCCGGCACCTGTGTCCTTCACCAGCTCGAGGACGGCCCCGTCTTCGACGGGGCTCCCCAGGGCCAGAAACCGAAGCTCACGGCGCTCGGAAACGTCCAGCAGGGCGCTGCCGAGCCGCTCCATGGGCGCCGGCGCCGCCACGCCATCCCCCCCCATCTCGACGAACGCCCCGGCCTTCTCCAACACACCGTCAGCCCTCACCACCA
>JBCDIS010000337.1:0-5376 GCA_038748685.1 Acidobacteriota bacterium
CCGGTCCGGACTTCGAGCTGCTCGGCCTCGACGGCGAGCTCCACCGGTTGAGCTCCTTCCGCGGAAGGATCCTGCTCGTCAACTTCTGGGCAACCTGGTGCCTCTCGTGCCGGGAGGAGCTGCCGGCCCTCGAACGGCTGCATCGGCGACTGGCGGATCAGGGGGTGGCGATCGTCGGCGTCGCCACCGACGACCAAGGCAGGTCGGTGGTGGCGCCCTACGTCGAGGAAATGGGATTGAGCTACCCGATACTCCTCGACCCTGAAGCGGTCAGCGCTTCCCTCTTCGGCGGCCTGGCGGGCTACCCGAGCACCTTCATACTCGACGGCGAGGGGCTGATCTACTCGTCGTACCTCGGCGCCCAGGAGGAGTACGTCTTCGCCGAGGACCTCGAATATCTGCTGGGGGCCGACCCTAGCGACGGCGCCGAGCTGCCTCCGGGGGCGCGCTCGGACGGGGCCGGGGCGGACGGGGCCGGGGCCGCGGACCCGGAGGTCTGACGCCCCGCCGCCGACGGAATCGGCGACGCGGCCCCCGGGTGTCCGCTGTAGGACCCCCGAGGGCCGGCGGCGGCCCCTACTCTAGGAGCCGACCTTCGATCTCGAGCTCTTCGGCATCGCCGAGGCGCTGCTCCAAGGCTTCAGGAACCGGTGGCACCGGTCGGCTGGAGAGGGCGAGGTCGCCGGAGCCGTCCAGCTCCACGATGTAGTTGACCCCCTGGGCATCCTCGATTTCGGGGAAGTCCGAGCGCTGGTGGGAGCCCCGGCTTTCCTTGCGGGCGAGGGCACCCCTCAAGGAAGCTTCTGCGCTGTCGAGGGACCCCAACAGGTCGAGGACGAGGGCGAGGTCGCCGAAGCCCTCGGCGCTCGGGCGGACGTCCACCCGATCTGCGGCTTTCCGCAGATCGGAGAGCTTCGCCAGGCCGTCCTCTAGCCGGCTCTCTTCCCGCACCACGCCGCACCCCGCCCACATGATGTCCCGCACCGCCCGCTGGAGGGGCCGGGCGAGCTCCTCGTCGTGCTTCGTCAGGCGATCGAGCTCGTCGTGGGCGGAACGGATCACCGCCCGGCTGCGGATCTGGAGATCGAGCCCGGCGGAGAAGGCGGCGGCGCTCTCCCCCGCACGTTTGCCGAAGACCAGGATCTCGGCCAGCGAATTGCCCCCGAGGCGGTTGGCGCCGTGGACGCCGCTCGTACACTCCCCCGCCGCGTAGAGGCCCCGCACGCGGGTCGCGTGGGAGTCCGGTTCCACCACCACGCCCCCCATCGAATAGTGGGCGGTGGGCGCCACCTCCATGGGCTGCTTGGAGATGTCGAGCATCTGTGACTCCATGAATTGCCGATACATCCTTGGCAGTTTCTCGAGGATGTAGTCCTTCGAGCGGTGGCTGATGTCGAGGAAGACGCCGTTGTTTTCCGAGCCCCTCCCTTCGATGATCTCCGTGTAGTTCGCCAGCGCCACCCGGTCGCGGGTGGACAGCTCCATGCGCTCCGCGTCGTAGCGCTGCATGTAGCGCTCACCTTCGCTGTTCAGCAGATGCCCCCCCTCACCGCGCACCGCTTCGGTGACCAGGGTACCGGCCATGGTCTCGGGGAAGACCATCCCCGTAGGATGGAACTGCACCAGCTCCATGTCCGCCAGCTCGCAGCCCGCTTCGAGGGCGAGGCGCATCGAGTCGCCGGTGTTTTCGTCCCGCCGCGACGAGCTGCGCCGCCAGATTCGGGTGTGGCCGCCGGCCGCCAGCACCACGGCGTCCGCCAGGTAGACGGTCCGCTCGCCGGTGACGATGTCGAAGGCCATGGCGCCGAAGCACACGGTCTCCCCCGTGGAGCGGTCGACCAGCAGCCGGGAGACGTAGCGCAGGTCGTGGATCGGGATCTTGAGCTTCTCGACCTGTTCGGTCAGCACGTTGAGCAGGGCCCGCCCCGTGTAGTCGCCGGCGTAGCAGGTGCGGCGATACTTGTGGGCGCCGAAGAACCGCTGATCGAGCAGGCCCTCCGGCGTCCTGGCGAAGGGTGTTCCCCACTCCGCCATCTCGAGAATGCGGGCGGGGGCTTCCCGCACCAGCAGCTCGACCGTCCGCGGCTCGGCGAGGTGGTACCCCTCCTGGTAGGTGTCGACGAAGTGCTGTTCCCAGGTGTCTTCGGGGTCGACGGTGGCCAGGGCCGCGTTGATGCCGCCGGCCGCCTGGACCGTGTGGGCGTCGTTGCGCATCCGTTTGCCCAGGACGACGACTTCGGCGCCGCTTTGGTGGGCTGCGATGGCCGCTCGCAGGCCGGCGCCGCCGGAGCCGATGACGAGCACGTTGGAGATGTTCGTTCTATGATTTTGCCGCATGGTGAAACCTCGATGAACGGCTGTTTTGTCAGGATCGTGTCTCAATAGATATCGACGGGTGTGCGCTTCGGGAGGCGGCCGGAAGGCCCGGTCGACGACCCGACAAGGCGCGGTTCTGCGCGGGGCCCGACCGTAGCCTCGAATCCGCCTCCTTTCGGACCCTCAGACGTCGGTTGCGGCCTCGCCCTTGGAGCACTGCCAGGCCAGCCAGGAGGCCCAGGCCGAAGGCAGCACGTGGAAGACCAGGCTCGCCAGGCCCACGGCGCCGAAGTGCTCGGAGAGCTCGCCCACGTAGTGCAGGGCATGCAAGATCGTCATCAGGCCGCCGAGGATCGCCGTCACTTTCCATAGCCCGCCGCCGGGCCGGGCGAGGATCGACAGAAACACCGGTAGCAACGTCAGCACAGAGAAACCCACCATGGTCCACTCGGTGCTGGGGGTCGTCATCTGCTCGACGATCACCTCCCAGTCCTGCGCATCGACCAACTCCCGGCTGAAGTGCAGCATCAGCGCTTCGAGGGCCACGTGGGTGAGAAAGCCGAGGTATGAGAAGACGAACAGGCCGACGGCCTGCCGATCTTTGAAAGAGTCCATGGTCAGCTCCTATTTTCGAGTCGGCGGAACTGCCGGAGAAGGGGAGCCCGCCGATGTGTTTGAGTATGGGTCCAGTATAGCCGCGGTGGACCCCGGCGATGGCGGGTTGGGGCCTCCGACAGCCCTTCTTCTCCGCAGGATTTAGGGGCTCGGGGTTCGGAGATGGTCTAGGACGGAGCATAGGTCCAACTCCCCCGCGGACTAGGCTGTAGGATCCGTGTCCGAGGGCGAACCGTCGGCCATCGGAGCCGACGACAACGAGCTAAGACGGGAGATCCCGAGAGGGCAGAGCATGGGCCATGGCTGAGGGTCGGAGCGGTGAGATCACCCAGCTGCTCCACAAGCTAGAGGATCAGGGAGAAGGAGCGCTGGAGGAGCTCGTCTCCTATGTGTATTCGGAGCTCCGTCGGATCGCATCAGGGCTGGTCAAGGGCGAGTCGCCGGATCACACGCTGCGCGCCACCGACGTTGTCCACGAGGCCTATTTCCGGCTTTTCGACAAGGAGGAGCTGGCCTGGGAAAACCGGCGCCACTTCTTCGCCTCGGCGGCGATCGCCATGCGCCGGGTCCTGATCGACCACGCCCGGCGCAAGAAGGCGGGCAAGAGGATTCCGAAGGACGAGCAGATCCCCATCGAGCTGGTGGACGGGACCGGCCTCGACGGGCAGAGCGCAGGCGGCCCGACGATGGTCGACGTTCTGGCCCTCGACCAGGCCCTCGATAAGCTGGCCAAGGTCGGCGAGCGCCAGGCAAGGATCGTCGAGCTGCGCTACTTCGGCGGCCTGACAACCGATGAGATCGCTGAGCTCTTCGAGATCGAGGCAACGGCGGTACGAAGGGAATGGCGCTTCGCCCGTCTCTGGCTACGCCGTGAGATGCGCCGACTGTCGCCCCCCGCGGCATCGCCGGACCGGTCCTAGCCCCGAGCATGGCCCAGGGGTTCGTCGTTTGTCGACCCGGAAAGTACTCGGCCCGAGGTCGTGCCTAGGCCGCGGGCTCGGCCCTTGGAGTCGAGCGGAGGCTCTGGGCCCGCTCGGCTTCGGCCTCGGCCGCCAGAAGGTCTGGATGCCCCGGCGGCAAGAGCCTGCGCAGGAGGTCCAGGGACTTTGGGAGGAGCTCCGATGCTTCGTCGACCCGCCCTTGCTCGAGGCGGACCCGACCGAGCCAGAGCAGGTCTTTGCCCGTCTCCACCGAGGAACCGTTGCGGATCGAGCCGTTGATCTCGAGGGCGCGGCTGAATGCACCTGCGGCCCCGTCGAGCTGCCCTTCCCGGAAGAGGATCTTTCCGAGCTCCAAGGCGATCTGCGCAACGCCGGGGTGGTCTTCGCCGTGGGTCGCTTCCCGCTCCGCCAGCAGGGACCTGAGCTCGTCCGCCGCCTGGGGGCCCTCGCCGCGATCCGCCTTTAGCCTCGCCAGATCGAGACGGACGGTCTGGGTGAGGAAGTGATCGCTGCCCAAGACCTCGGAGCGGGTTTCGAGGGCTTCGAGCAGGTGCTGCTCGGCAGTGTCCAGGTCCCCGCGACTCTGCAGCGCTACCCCCAGAGCTCCTTGGGTTCGAGAGATTTCCAGGAGGTTTGGGGCGGGTGCTGAAAGCTGACGTTCCAGCAAGGCCGTCATGTGCTCCGCCGCCTCGTCGTGGCGATACCAACGATTCCACAGGCCTCCGAGGGCGCGGCTGGCGGTGACCGTGCGGTGGTGAAGGGGGTCGTGGATGCGATGAAAGCTCTCCGAAGCCCGCTTCAGGAGATCCTCGGCCTCGTGCCAGTTTCCGAGCTTCTCTTCGAGACCGGCCCTGTTCAGCCAGCAGCTGGAGACCAGCGGATGCTCGGGACCAAAGGCCCGTGCGAAATAGGTCTCCGCATCGAGAAGGAGGGGCTTTGCCTCCTCGAGGCGACCCAAGTCCCGCAGCGCCAGGCTCAAGTTGTTGAGGGATTCTCCGATCGCCCCCGGGTTCTCGGGTTCCTCCTGCTGCCTCAGCTCCAACGCGCGGCGGTGACCGGCGGCGGCGTCCTCGTAGCGTCTCTGCCCGTAGTGCAGGTTGGCGAGCCACGAAAGAGTCGCCGCGAACGCCCCCATATCCGGCTGCTCGGAGCGTCCGTAGAGCTCGATGGCCTCCATGAGGGCGGCTTCGGCTTCGTCCTCGCGCCCCTGTCGACGGTAGATCACCCCCAAGGAGCCCAAGGTTCTGATGAGGAGCGGGTGCCCGGCGGCCAGGTGGATTCTCCGCAGGGCGAGGGCTTGCTCGTAGAGGTTCGCCGCGCGGTGGAGATCCCCTTGGTTGAAGGCCACCCTGCCGATGGTTTGTAGGAACCGAGCCCTCGCCCGGGGCTGGTCGGCGAGCTCCTCGTCCATCGTTGCCTCGGCCTTCGCCAGAAGCTCGTCCACCGACTCTGGGTCGTCCGCGCCCCGGTCCGGATCGACGGTTTCGAAGAGCCCGATCAGGAA
>JBCDIS010000338.1:0-5324 GCA_038748685.1 Acidobacteriota bacterium
CACGAATGTACGGGGGTGCCGTACCCGGACAACTACCCGGTCTTCGGTTTCGACGCTTTCCGCACCGGCACCGGCGTCCACTCCGCCGCCATTATCAAGGCCCGCAACAAAGGGGAGGACTGGCTGGCGGACCGGGTGTATTCGAGCGTTCCGGCCTCCATGGTGGGCTGCGAGCAGATCATCGAGATCGGACCCATGAGCGGCCTCTCCAACGTCGTCCACTGGCTGGAGGAGCGGGACGTGGATCCCAAGGACGACCTCGTGCAGGCGATTTTCGCCCGGGCAAAGGAGGCGGATCAGGTGCTCGACGAAAAGGAATTGGTGGCCATCTGTGCCGCCCACGACGCCCACCCCGCGGGGTGACCCCGTGGCCCCGCCGAGCCCGTGGCGTCGCCTGGTGGACGCCTACCTCGATTCCCTGGCCACGGAGCGGGGCCTGTCTCGGCATACGGTGGCGGCCTACGGCCGGGACCTGGCCCGCCTCGGTGCGGACCTCGAAGGGCGGGGTATCGATCCCCTGGTGGCCGACGCCCCGGTGCTCCAGGGGCACCTGCGTCGGCTCCGGGGTGGCGGTCTGGCGAGCCGGTCGGTGGCCCGGGGGCTGGCGGCGGTGCGGGGATTCTACGGCTTCCTGGTGGCGGAGGGGGAACGCAAGGACAACCCGGCGGTCCACCTGGCGTCGCCGAAGACCTGGCGTCAGCTCCCCAAAGTACTGAGTGAGGAGCAGGTGGACGCCCTGCTCGCCGCCCCCGATCTGGAGGAGGACAAGGGCATCCGCGACAAGGCGATGATCGAGCTGCTCTACGCCACGGGGCTCCGGGTCTCGGAGCTGGTGGGCCTCGGCCTCTCCCAACTGCGGCTCGACCAGGGATTCCTGGTGGCCTTCGGCAAGGGCTCGAAGGAACGGGTGGTGCCGGTGGGGGAGCGGGCGGAGGCCTGGGTGCGGCGCTACCTCGAAGAGGTGCGGCCGGGCCTGGCCACCGGGCGCCATGGAGTCGTCTTCGTGAGCCGCCTGGGGCGGGGCTTGACCCGTCAGGGCTTCTGGAAGATCCTGAAGGGGTACGGGCGGTCCCTGGGGCTACCCGACGTCTCCCCCCACGTGCTGCGGCACAGCTTCGCCAGCCACCTTCTGGAGCACGGGGCGGACCTCCGGGTGGTGCAGGCGATGTTGGGCCACGCCGACATCTCCACCACCCAGATCTATACCCACATTCACCAGCAACGCCTCAAGAGCCTCTATGATCGATTTCACCCCCGCAGCTGAGCACCTCCGGGCAGCCGCCCTTGCGGCGGTACTGGCGGTCGCGGCGTCGGCACCCCCCGCCGCTGCGGAGCTGGTGGTGTTCGCCGACGGCGGCTTCATGACCGTCGCCGGCTTCGAGCTGTTGGGGGACGAGCGGATGCGATTGGACCTGGACTCCGGCGGCGCCATGGTGGTGCCCCTGTCGAGGGTGGCGCGGATCGTCGACGACGGCCGTTCCCAAGAGGAAGTCCCCGAAGACCCCCACCACTTCGAGCTGCGGTTCTCCCCCGAGCAGCCGGTGCCCGACGTCCCCTACGGCGAGCTGATCCACAGCGCCGCCGAGAAGCACGGGCTCAACCCCGCCCTCGTGGCGGCGGTGGCGCGGGCCGAATCGGCGTTTCGTAAAGACGTCGTCTCCCACAAAGGGGCCCGGGGCCTGATGCAGCTGATGCCCGCCACCGCCCGGCGTTTCGGCATCGACCCGGATCAGGCCTTCGAGCCCGGGCCCGCCTTGGAAGCCGGAGGCCGCTACCTGCGGTGGCTGGCGGACCGGTTCGAGGATGACCTACCGCGGGTGCTGGCGGCCTACAACGCGGGGGAGGGGGCGGTCGATCGCTATGGTGGGGTACCCCCGTACCGCGAAACCCGGGGCTACCTCCAGCGGATCTACCGGCATCTGGGTCTGCCGACGGAGTCCTTGACGCCGACGCCGTCCTCCGGCCGCTGACCGCCGGTTCCCGCGGGGACAGGTGCGGGGTCAGACGTAGGCCTTCAGCAGGAAGAAGATCACCACCCCGGTGACCGACACGTAGAGCCAAATCGGCAGTGTGACGCGGGCGATCCTTTTGTGGCTCGGGAACTTGCCGAGGCCTGCGAAGGTGAGGGTGGAGAGGATCATCGGCAGCATCACCACCGAGAGCACGATGTGGCTGATCAGGATGGCGAAGTACACCGGCCGGATCCAGCCCTCGCCGGGGAACGGAGTGTCCCCCTGGTAGTGGTGGTAGGTGAGGTAACTCGCCAGGAAGAGGGCGGAGAAGCCGACGGCCGACAGCATGAAACGTTTGTGGACCTCGCGGCGGCCGTCTTTGATGGCCCTCCAGCCCCCAACAAGGCAAAGGGCCGCCAGGGTGTTGAAGGTGGCGTTGACCGCCGGCAGGGCGCGGACCCATCCGGCGTCGGAGGCTGCGGTGGTCTTGAAGTAGATCCACCAGACCAAGAACGCCACCACGGCGGTGCTTACCACCAGGATGGCGGGTACGAGGTTGCGATTCTGGGCGGAGGCGGTCATGGCTCTCATCTCGCTTTGAGCAGGTCTTTGTGAGGGGTACTGTGTGTCTCAGGTCAGGCGACGCATCCGGGAGATGCAGCCCGAGCGGTAGCCGGTTCCGAAGAGATTGAGGTGGTTGAGCATGTGGTAGAGCTCGTAGAGCACGAGGCGACGCTCGGAACCCGGGGCTAGGGGCCATTCCCGCCCGTAGGCGCGGTAGAACGGATCGGGGAAGCCGCCGAACAGGCGGGCCATGGCGAGGTCCGCCTCCCGGTGGCCGTAGTAGACCGCCGGGTCGATCAGCACCGGCTCCCCCCTCGGCCCCACGAGGTAGTTTCCGCTCCACAGGTCGCCGTGGAGCAGGGCCGGCGGCTCGTCCACGTCCCCGAGGAGATCCCCTAGGCGGTCGAGGATCCGGTCCCCCAAGCGGTCGAGCTCCGGGTCCGAAAGGCCGGCCCGCCTCGCCAGGGTCAGCTGATGACCCAGCCGCTGCCCGTGCCAGAAGCTGGTCCAATCGTCCCGCCAGGGGTTGGGCTGGGGCGTTGCGCCGATGTAGTTGTCATGGGAGAAACCCCAGCGGTCAGCGGTGGCGGCGCGGTGCAACTGGGCGAGACCCTCGCCGAAGGCCTCGAAGAACCCGGGCCCCGGGGCGCCGGCGTCGATCGCCTCCATCACCAGGAAGGCGGTACCGCCGGCGTCGCCGTGGCCGAAGACCGCCGGAACCCGTAGGACCTCCGCCGCCCCCAGCGCCCCCAAGCCCTCAGCCTCCCGCTCGAAGATGTGGGGAGCGGGTTGGGCGCTGGCCTTGACGAAAACCCGCCGGCCGTCGTCGAGGGTCACCGTGCGGGCGTCGTGGATGCAGCCGCCACCCACCGGCCGACTGCTGACGACGTCAGCCCGATGGCCGGTGGCCCGGGCCACCACGTCCGACACGGCTTTTGCCAGCGGGCGGTCCATGGGGCCCTCAGGAACCGGCGGTCAGATGATCCAGGACGGCGGGGCATGCCTCCTCGATCATGTCGATAACGGTCTGGAAACCCTGCTCGCCACCGTAATAGGGATCCGGAACGTCGACGGCGGATCCCTCGGGGAGGAAGTCGGAGAGGAGACGGACCCGGCCGTTCCATTGGGGACCGAGGGCGTCGAGGTCTTGGAGGTTTTGGCGGTCCATGGCGATGATCAGATCGAAGCGGGAAACGTCATCGGGGCGGACCTGGCGAGCCCTGCCCCCCAACCGGTAGCCCCGCCCGGCGGCGGAGCGGGTCATCCTCGGGTCCGGCGGTTCCCCCGCGTGGTGGGCGATGGTGCCGGCGGAGTCGATGTCGATTCGGTCGTCGAGACCCCGGGCCTCGACGAGGTGGCGGAAAAGACCTTCGCCGGTGGGGGAGCGGCAGATGTTCCCCATGCAGACAAAGAGGACGGAGGGTTTGGGGTCGGCGGTCATGGCGTCGAAGGCTCCAGGGGATGTGGGAAGTGCGGGAAGGGGGGGCGAGCCGAGGGCGGTGGGCGACCGCCGCTGGAAGCCTATCCCAAGGCGGCGCCGGGGGATCGCGGCGGTAGACTCGGCGGGCCATGGCGCCACAAGCCGAGTCGAGCTCCCCTAGGCCCCCGTCACCCGGTGGTCGCCTTCGCCACGTGCCTCCCTCCGCCAAGCGGTGGCTCGGAAACCTGACGGTTCTGGGGATGACCCTGGCGTTGACGCTCGGGGCGTACGTCTGGCGGCACGGATCGTATGTCCGCACGACCCGCTTCTATGCCGAGATCGACGGCAGGGCCCACGAACGGCAGGACTTCGGCCCCTTGGACGCCAAAGCCCTGCTGCGCCTCGGCACCGCCCAGCACCGGGACGCCCACCCGGAAACGTCGTACCTTCTGCGGCCGGAGGCAAAGACGCCTGGAACGGTGCGGATCGGTTTCTTCGGCTGCTCCTTCGTCTACGGCGAAGAGGCACCCCGGGGCCGGGACCAGGCGATGCTCCTGGAGGCGCGTCTGCAATCCGCAGGACACGACGTGGAGGTCCTAAACTTCGGGGTCCGGGGCTATGGAATCCAGCAGGCCTACCTGCTCTGGCAAGAGCTGGCGCCCCGGTACGACCTCGACCTCGTTATCTTCGGCCTGCATCGATTCCACCCTGAACGGGACGCCACCTTTGTCCAGCTGGCGGACGCCTACGGCCCGGTCCACGCCCGCTACGTGCTCGACGACGACGCCCCTACCGGCCTGCGCCTGGTGCCGACCCTCGGGGTCGATCCCACCGCCGCCTCCAAGCTGTACTTCGGCCTTCCGACCCCCTGGCGCTATCTCCGCTACGACGTCAAGACACCGCCGTTCCTGCGGTCCCTGCTCCCGCGGGGCAGAGACCTCGGGCGGAACCCCCTCTACCACCACGACGACCCTGACGTGGAGGTGCAGATCCTCTACACCCGCATGATGCGGGACGTCGCAGCGTCGTCCCCCCGGCTACTGGTGGTGTGCGACGCGGCGGAGACCTGCGCCTTCGGGGAGAACGTAGGGGCGGACAACGCCTTCTTCTTCCAGGCCCACGCCTTCGACCGCGGGTGGAAAGCGGCGAGCCTCCTGCGGGCGCCGGAGAAACATCCCAGCGCCGTGGGCTACGACCTGGCGGCGGAGGAGCTGTTCCTGCTCCTCACCGGTGGAGACCCCCGGCGCATCCCGCGGCCGGCGCTCACCCGCCTACCTCCGGAGCCGGAGCCTGGGACCGCGGGGGAGGACCTACCGCCCCTGTCACTTTGGGGGAGCGCGGATCTGGTGGTGAGGGCTGACGGGGTGTTGGAGAAGGCCGGGGCGTTC
>JBCDIS010000339.1:0-5109 GCA_038748685.1 Acidobacteriota bacterium
GCCGACGAGATCCGCTTCGTCGAGGAAGTCTCCCTCCACAACGTGTACCCAGAGTTCCACGGCATGGAGATGGAGATCGGCGGCGACCGGATGACCATCGTCAACGAGGCGGTGGGCGCCCTCTGAGCCCGGCCCACGGACGACAGTCGAATTCTGGCCTCAAAGTAGTGATCGCGCGCGCGGCGGAAACGCCGCGGCGGTCGCCCCGCGGGCGCATTCATGACGCGCCCGAGGGGCTTCCGCATTGGGGACGACGTCGCCGGTAACCTGCCGCGAAGAAGGCCTCGACGCGATGGCGGTCTGCAGACGGTCGCTGCGCTGGAGGGGGTGACGGGCCGGCCGGAGCTGGCCCAGGTTGCAAACCCCTGACTCCACTCAACCCAAGGAGCACCCCCATGAGATCCAGCACGCCCCTAACCACGATCTTGGGCGCCGCCGTTCTAGCCGCCGCGCTGATCACCGTCCCAACCCAGGCGGAGCAGTGCGTCGACTTCCAGGGCATCGAGCACTGTCCCCTCGGAGAAGCCTCCCTCGAACTTTCCCCGGAAGGCCTGGAATGGATCAAGATCGGCGGCGCCGGCACCAAACCCGGCGTCGCCTCCCATCTCCCCGCCGGCACCACCTTCTGGGCCGCGGAGCTCGCCTTCGATCCCCACGCCGGCCCCGGACCTTGGATGCTCTCCTCCGCCATCGCCGATGGCGCCGCCGTCGCCCGCCTGCGCCTCGACGAGGTGGACGACAGCTACCTCCAAGGCGTCCCCGGCGTGATCAACGGCTACGTGGTGAGCCTGGGCTTCAGCGGCGCCGCCTCAGGCTCGACCTACTCGGTCCTGGTCTACAGCGGCGGTGTCCTCCAGGGAGCCGTCGGCGGCCTGGCCAGCGACGACCAACTGCTGCAGACGACCCTGCCCACCGACGACGTGCCGAATCCTTGGGACATCATCATCTTCGATTGGCCCGGACCCGGCCCGTTCCTCCCAGGCCCCGGCGGGAATGACGGCCCCATCATGACTTTCGGCATCGACCTTCAGTCCGGGGCCTGCTTCTTCTCGGCTTCGAACGCCGCGGGCATGCACGTTCAGCTGCCCACCGGCGCCCTGGTGCCCGCCGACGAGATCCGCTTTGTCGAGGAAGTCTCCCTCAACAACGTGTACCCGGACTTCCACGGCATGGAGCTGATGCTCGGAGGCGATCGCATGACGATCGCCTCCGAGATCTCGAACGGCATCTGAGAAGGGTCCGTGGCCGTTAGGGAACGGCATCGCGAAGAAATGCCGAGATGCCGTGGCGGTCTGCGGACCCGCGCTGCGCTGGAGAGGGGTGACGGGCCGACTCGACTCGGCCCGTCATCCTTGAAGAAGGAACCCGTACCCCCATCCCAAACACTGGAGCCCCCCGTGAGAACCACGACAAACGTCGCCGCCAAACGACCCGCCAGAATCCTCGCAACCCTGACCACGATGCTCGCGGCCGTTCTCGCCGCCGGGGCGCATGCGCAGCCGTGCGTCGACTTCCAGGGCATCGACCACTGTCCCCTGGGCGACGCGTCCCTCGTCTTGACGCCGGAAGGGCTGGAGCTCGTCAAGGTCGGCGGTGCCGGTGTCGCCGCCGGCGTCACCTCCCAGCTTCCGGCAGGGACCGCCTTCTGGGCCTCGGAGCTCGCCTTCGATCCCCAGAAGGGCCCTGGGCCGTGGATGCTGACGTCCGCCATCGCCGACGGCGGCGCCGTCGCCCGCCTGCGCCTCGACGAGGTGGACCCCAGCTACCTCCAGACCGTCCCGGGGGTGATCAACGGCTACCTCGTGAACCTCGGTTTCAGCGTCGCCGCCACCGGCTCGACCTACTCGGTCCTGGTCTACGACGACGGCGTCCTCCAAGGGGCCGTCGGCGGCGTGGCCAGTGACGACCACCTGCTGCAGACGACGGTGCCCACCGACGACGTGCCGCATCCTTGGGACATCATCATCTTCGACTGGCCCGGAACCGGGCCCTTCCTCCCGGGTCCCGGGGACGACGACGATCCGTTCCCCGGGGACGACGACGGCCCCACCACCACCTTCGGCATCGACCTCCAGTCCGGGGGCTGCTTCTTCTCGATGTCGAACGCGGCGGGCATGCACGTCCAGCTGCCGAACGGCGCCCTGGTCCCCGCCGACGAGATCCGCTTTGTCGAGGAAGTCTCTCTCCACAACGTGTACCCGGACTTCCACGGCATGGAGACGGTGATCGGCGGCGACCGCATGACGATCGTCAACGAGGCGGTCGGCGGCCTCTGAGTCGGACCCACGGACGACCCAGGAGTTTCGAAGGGAGGTCCCCTTGACCCGAAGTGTGATGTTTCTGTCCACGGCCGCGCTATGGACCCTGCTCGCGGCGGCCGGTCCCGCCGACCGCCCCGCGGCCGAGGCCGGGCCCGCGCCCTGGCCCGGAGAAGAGCTCGCGGGGGGCGCCACCACCGTCTTCGCCGACAGTCCCCACGCCTTCGGCCACGCGGTGAAGACCCTGCGCCGGGGACAATGGCTGCCGATGCGGGCCGGAAGCAGGCTCTTCGAGACCACCTGGGTCGCCCCAGGACGGACGACGGAGGGTATCGCTCGGCACGGGCTGGGTCCGCTTCACAACGCCGTCGCCTGCACCGACTGCCACTTCCGCGACGGTCGAGGGGGTCCCCCCTCCAAACCGGTGAGGCGGGGCGGCGACCCCACCGCGGGGGATGAGGCAACTCCGACCGCGGCGCCCCGGATCGCCCGTCTACGCCTGCCGTCGGGCGACCCCGATCCGCGCTACGGCCCGCAGCTCAACGATCGCGGCGTCGGGATCCCCGGCGAGGGGCGGCTCGCGGTGCAGTCGGTTCCCGCGACGGTACAGACCGCCGACGGCCGGGTTCATTCCCTGCAGAGACTCGAACCGATGGTGACGCACCTCGTGCGGGGCCCGCTCCACGAAGAGACGGGGGTCGCCCTGCGCAGTCCGCCGAGCCTGGTGGGTCTCGGTCTGCTGGAAGCTGTGCCCGAGTCGCAGCTCCAGGCCCTCGCCGACCCCGAAGACCGCGACGGCGACGGGATCTCCGGGCGCCTCAGGCGCACCGCCGACGGCCGCGTCGGTCGTTTCGGCTGGAAGGCGGCGCAGCCGGACCTGCCGTCCCAGATCGCCGCCGCCCTCTTCGACGACATGGGGGTCACGACGCGGCACCATCCCCGGGCCAACTGCCCGGCGGGGGACGACGCCTGCCGGCGGCGGAGTGCCGCGGACGCCGGCGTCGAGCTGGACGACTTTCAACTGGAGCGTCTCAGCCTCTACGTGCGGCTCCTGGCGCCGCCGGCGCGGCGCGACTGGCAAGAGCCTGAGGTGCTGCGCGGCCGCGAGGTCTTCACCTCGATCGGCTGCGCCGGCTGCCACAGTCCGTCCCTGCGCACCGGCGGCGTCGAGGGCGGCACGCTGCCGGCGCTCGCCGGCCACACGATCCGGCCGTACACCGACCTGCTCCTCCACGACCTCGGCCCCGGGCTCGCCGATCCGACCCCCGAGCCGGGGGCGGACGCCTCCGAGTGGCGCACCGCGCCCCTTTGGGGGCTCGGGCTGCTGGAGACCGTCAACGGGCATTTGGCACTTCTACACGACGGCCGAGCGCGGACGATTCCGGAGGCGATCTTCTGGCACGGCGGCGAAGCGGCGCCGTCACGGGACCGATTCAGCGAGCTGCCCGCAGCCGATCGGGCGGCGCTGCTGAGATTCTTGGGATCTTTGTAGATGATGCGCGCGTTCCCCAATAGAAACCCTACTTCGAGTTGACCTGGAGACGATCATGATGCGCTGGACCCTTTTCGAGATGAAACGGACCTTCCTTCCGCCGGGGAGCCGCGGACCTGCGGCGACCCTGGCGATCCTCGGTCTACTGGCCCTGGCCTCCACCGCCGCAGCCCAGCAGCAGCGGCTCGACGTTTTCTCGGTGGCGCCCACGGCCGTCGAACCGGGGGATCGCGTGACGATCAGCGGACAGGGCCTGGAGGGCTCCCCGGACGACTACTTCGTCTGGCTGCGGACCGCCGACGCGACGGTCGTGCTCGAACCGGTGGCCACCGCCGACCACGGCGGCGTCCAAAGCCTCGAGGCCGACCTCGAGGTGGTGCCGGTGGCCGAGGCGGGTACGCTGGAGGTCTGGCGCGGACGAAAGCATCCCGTGCCCGATCACACAATATGGAGCCAGGGACGGTTGGTCACCGGCTCTGACGCCCAGATCTTCATCGCGGAGGAGGCGGCGTCGATCCCGGGCCCCACGTTGCTCACCACGTCCCCTGAGGCGCTGGCGGCCCACTTCGACGGTGAGTGGATCTCCATCGACGTGACCGAATTCCTGCGTTCCTTCATTCGCCTCACCGTGGTCATCGAGACCAAGAAGGGCTGCGTTCCGGTGAACCCGAGGGACCGTCGATCCCCGAAGGACCTCACCTCCGCCCCCAACCCGATCGAGACCGACACCAGCTCCACCGGTTCTCGATGGGCGGTGGAGGTCACGATACAGGCTGACCAGGCCTTCGCCACCCCCGAAGGCCTAGCGGCCGCCGTAGCAGAGGTGCTCAACGAGCAGTTCGGCTCCCTCGGTTTGAGCGCCAGCGCCGAGGGAACGATCCTGACGATCTGCGTCGAGGACTGCATGTCCTTCGGGGCGGCGGTCTTGGGCCCCGGCCAGGCTCGATCTGCCGGCGTCGGACGCTTATAGCCGCGGCGCGCCCTCCCGTGGACCCACCGGGTGGGCGCCGTTCAGCCCCCGGCGTCCACCCCGCGAGCCCGGGCGAGCAAGCCCCTGACGGCGCGGCTCCTGGGGTCATCTTTCCCGAGCTCTTCCACCAGCGTCGCCGCGCCGCGTTCGAGGAGGGGGAGCGCACGGGCAACCTCACCGGCGTCGAGCAGGGCTTCCCCTAGCAAGCTCTCGGCGTCCGCCCGGCGTTGCGCCGAGCTGCCGGGGGCGGCGGCGTCCCCCTCCGATTCGAGAAGGGTCAACGCTTCCCGAAGGTGCCCCGCGGCGGCCTCGGGCCGACCCGCCCGCAGCTCCAGTCGGCCGAGCCGCATCAGCGGGCTAACCAGCTCGAGGCTGCCCTCCGGGACCAC
>JBCDIS010000340.1:0-5064 GCA_038748685.1 Acidobacteriota bacterium
GGCGGATCAAGTCGAGGCCCTGAAGCCACAGGAACTCGGCCACCCGCAGCGGGTCGCGGTTGGGCAGCTCCTCGAGCTTCTCCAGGCTCTGCGCCCAGCGCAGGAGCATGGCCAGCTCGTTGGCGACCTGCTGGTCGCGCTGGAGGATCTCGTGGAGTTGCTTCAGGTACTGCGCCACCGTCGCCCGGATGTGGACGACGTCGGTGACGGGGAGGGCCGCCTCGACGGTGGGGGCGCGGAGGGCACCGGCCACCACGAGGGCGATGGCCAGGAAGATGCATAGGCGTCGCGTCATCGCTCGGTCTCCTGGGGTGTCGAATCTGAGGTGTCGTCCAAGCTGGGGTCGAAGTCGATGAGAGGGGTCGGGGTGGGGGCTTCGGACCAGCCGAGGTCCTCGACCCAGACCAGCGCCCGCACGGCGGCGCAGTTGGGCCGGTGGGGCTCGTCGCGGCAGAAGCGCTCGGCCCAGCGCCACGATCGCGGGTCGGAGGAGCGGAGACGGTGCCAGCTCTCTTCCGTCAGGCTCGGGTCGACGACGTCGGAGCGCAGGGTCTCCATCAGCCGGCGGTGGGGATCCGGCGGCGGCTCGGAACAAGCGAGCAGCGCTAGCAACGGCAGGGGCCAAAGCTTCACGCCGTTGCCCTCCCTCGCCCAGGGATCAGGTCGAGATGCCAGTCGTCACCGCCGGTCGCCTTCGCCATCCGCAGGCGCTCCAGGCCGTCCGCCAAGGGCAGGCCCCGCGGCGGGGTCAGCAGCGCCAACGCCATCTCCCCCAGTTCCAGGTCGACCAACGCGCTGCCGGACGGCGACTTCACGAAGTAGTGCCGTTTGGCCTGGGCGTCGGCGATCTGTCGACGCTCGGAGCGGGAGACTCCGAGGGCCTCGTAGGCGCGGTCGACGTCCGAAGAGAGGGCTCCGGAGTCGGGCAACAGCACCCGCGTCAGGCATTGACGCAGGAGCACCGCCGACATCTCCCCCTCGGCGATCTCTTCGAGAGTTTGGGTCGCCAGCACGACGGCCACGTTCTTCTTGCGGCCCTGCCGTAGCAGCCGTTCGACGTAGCCGGCGAAGCGGCGATCGCCGAGCATGAGAAACGCCTCGTCAATGATCACCAAAGTCGGTGCGCCCTCTTCGAAGAGGGTCCCAAGGCGGTGGGTCAGGTAGGCCCACGCCGGCCCGGCGACGCGGGGTCCCGCCTCCACGAGGCCCTCCATCTCGAAGACCCACACCCGCGAGGCTTCATCGGCCCACAGGTCTTCTCCAGCGTCGAAGAGGCCGCCGAAGGCACCGCCCTGACAGTAGTCGTCGAGGGCCTCCTGCAGACGCTCCGGCAGGTGGACCCGCAGCTCGGTGAGGGTGCGGAAGGGGACGTCCTCCCGGGCCAGATCGGTGACGGCCTCCCGCAGGCGGTTGCGCTCGGATCCGCTCAGCTCCAGCCCCTGGAGCGCGAAGAGGGTCTCCAGCCAGCTGAGGACCCACGCCCGCTCAGCCTCGACGTCGATGCCCGCCAGCGGCTGGAGGGACACCCCTCGGCCGGGCCGCAAGTCGACGTGGCGGCCGTCCGCCGCCAGGGAGAGCAGCTCACCGGTGCGACCGGCGTCGAAGAAGACGACCCGACTGCCGGGATAGCGCAGCCACTGGGCCGCCAGCAGCGATAGGAAGACCGTCTTGCCGCCGCCGGTGCGGCCGAGCACCAGGGCGTGACCCACGTCCCCCTCGTGAAGGTGGAAGCGGAACGGCACCGCGCCGCCCCGTCGGGCCCAGAAGACCGGAGGCGACGCAGGCGGGAACAGAGGCGACGGGCAGGTGGCCCGGCCGAGCCACGCCCCCGAGAGGGGCACGAGCTGGGAAAGCTCCTCGCCCCCCAGGAGCGGCCGGCGCACGTTGCAGGCGCCGACCCCGGGAAGGCTGCCGCAGTACGCCGCCATCGCGTTGAGCCGCTCGATACGTGCGCCGAAGCCCTGCTCCCCGATGGCTTTCGCCACCTCCCGCGTCCGCTCCGCCACCACGGCACGGTCGGGATCCGTCACCACCACCGCCCAGGTGTAGCGCCCGAAGAACTCCCCCGTCTCGAGACGGCCTAGGGCCGACTGGACGTCCCGCGCCATCGCCCAGGCGCCGAGGTTCTCGAAGACTTCCTCGGAACGCACATCGGCGGCCGCCCCCTTGTCGCGCGCCGCAGACACCAGCCCCAGCAGATCGCGGCGCTTCTTCATCCACGCCGACCGTTCCTCCCGCAGCACGCTGCGGGACGCCTCCGCCGACAGCACCAGCAGGCGGTGGCTGCTGCGCAGCGGGAAGCCTAGACGGTGCAGGAAGTCGACCCCCTGCACCGGCACCGACCGCGGGTAGCCGCTGACGCCGACAACGCCGATCCACCGCTCTCCCACCCGGGGCACCATGCCGCCGAGCACGTCCTGGTCGATGACGTGGGCGTTGACCCAGGCGGGCAGGCCGCGGGGCACTTGGACATCTTGGGGCTCCCCCGTCACCGACCAGCGCAGCCAGCGCAGCAGGCCCGGGCTATCGAGCCGCTCCAAGCGAAGCGGACCCCGAAGCCGGCGCCCGAATCGCTCCACCGCTTCCTCGAAGCTCTCCCGCGCCTTGGTCACCGGGCTCGACACCTGCAGCTCTCCCGAGACGAACCACTGGCCCATCCGCTCCAAGGCCAGCGCCGCCGGGCGCCAGGTCAAGGTCAGGAACGCCTCGGTCACCAGCGCCCCACCGCCCCGAGTGAAGGCCCGGCGTCGCTCCTCGTCGATGGCCCGCAGCGCCGCCGTGGGGAACGCACCCTCGTCGGCATAGTCCTCCATCCGCCGCCGGGCCAGGTCGATGTTGACGATCCAGCCCCCCAGCTCTCCCACGGCTTCCGCCACCGAGCGCTCCATCGAGACGCGGTCGTCGGGATCGAGGGACGAGAGGTCCGGGCCGCGGTAGGTGAAGGCTGTTGTGAACGAGCCGTTGGTGTTGAGCAGCGTCCCGTCCCCCACCAGCCAGCCCCACGGCACCAGGTCCCCAAAGCCCTCGGCGGCCTGCTCGCCGCGGTCGAGCCACGACGTCAGCACCCGGCTGCCCACCGCCCCCAGACCCAGGCCGACACCCACGCTCACCGGATCCAAGCCCGCGCCTCCCACCAGCCCCACGGGGCCGGACCACCAAATGGCACACCCAACGACTGCGCCGCATACCGCGCACGCTGACGCATGTGCTCCCGCAGGACCGGCACGGCGTCCGGGTCCTGGGCGTAGGCCCACACCAGCAGACCGTGGAGCCCCAGGAAGCTGCCCACCGCCACCACCCACGAGAGCCATTGGAAGCCCATAGTGATCGGCAGCGTGAGGAGCGGCACCTCGACGAGCAGAAGCTTCGGCGGGATCCCCACCACCCGGACCGGCGTCACCAAGCCGGGGTGGATGCGCGCCCGCTCCATCAGAACGTCGCTCCGGCGGCTCCCAGAAGGGTGGATGTGATCGTGCCGAGCGTGCCTAGCAGTCCCATGGCCACTAGCGCCAAGCCCACCTTCATCGAGCCGCCGCGGCCATCCCCCAGTAGCAAGACCGCCAGGCCCACCACGAGGCCCACGAACCCCGCCGCCCGGGCCACCGGACCCGTAAAGAAGTCCACGATCTGCGTCAGCACCGTCGAGGCTCCGGTGAAGAGCCCCGGACCGGTCCCCGCCTCCGCCGGCAGCGCCACCAGCACCAGCCCAGCCATCACCCACAAGACCCGTTTCTCCATGTTGAAAGCTCCTAGAAGTCGGTTCAGGTCACAGCGGCCGCAGGGTGAAGCCATCCGGCCCGGATCCGAGGACCCGCACCATCTCGCTCACCCTGCGGCCGCCGGCTACGCGTTGAAGCATCACCACCAGATCAATCGCGGCGCCGATCCGCTCCCGCTGCGACGGCGCCCCCGACTCCTGGCACAGCACATCGAGCCGACGGAGCGCCCCTGCCGCATCGTTGGCGTGAATCGTCGCCAGGCCGCCCGGGTGGCCCGTCTCCCAAGCCGAGAGCAGCGCCAAGGCCTCGCGGCCCCGCACCTCCCCGAGGACGATGCGGTCCGGGTGCATGCGCAGCGTGTCGCGCACCTTGCTCTCCAGACCGCCCCGCACCGGCCGCAGGCACACCACGTCCGCCGACGCCGGTTGCAGCTCGAAGGTGTCCTCCAGCAGGATCAGCCGATCCCCGGGGCACCGCTCCGCCAGCTCTGCCAGCATCGCGTTCAGAAACGTCGTCTTGCCGCTCCCCGTTGAGCCGCCCACCAGGACGTTCCACCGCTCGGTCAGCGCCGTCGACAGCACGGTCAGGCCGCTGATCCCCAGGGCCCCGGCGTCGACGTACTCCCGCAGCCGGTAGATCCGCCGCGGCAGCACCCGGATGCTGAACACCGGCACCCGCACCGTCGGCGGCATCTCGCCGTGCAGGCGCGCCCCATCGAAGGGCTGCCCGGGCGGCAGCTCAACGTCCAGGGAGGCGGCCCCCTCCAAATGACGGCCACCCCAGTTCGCTGCCGCCCGCAGGAAGCTGCGCACCTGCTCCGGCGGAAGGTGCTCCCCCGTAGATCGTCGCTGTCCCTCGGCCGCGACCCGCACGTCGCCGTCTTCGTTGACGTAGACCTCGACGGTCCTCGGGTCCGACAGCGCCCCGACGACGCCGTCCCCCAGGTACCGGCACAGTCGCGCCACCGCCGCGTCCAGCGCCTCAGCCACGGCCGTTCTCCAGCAGATTCGAGATCTCCTGTTCCGACGGCCGGTGGCCTTGATAGGCATCCCAGGCCCACGACGTCCGCTCGAAAGCCTCGCTGCGCTTCGGGGCCGCCAGCCGCGTCCATGCCGTCATCTGCGGATCCTCGAAGAAGCCCCGACGACGTCCCCAGATCGGCCGTCCCCCGGGCACGAACACCAGCGACCGATCCATCGGCATCCGCATGATCTCGTCCGGCTCCAGCAGCGGACGGCCGTGCTCTTGCCCGGAAATCGTCGTCTCGCCGAACAAGCCCTTCCCCGACGCCCACGAGCCCCGCTCCGTCGTCACCGTCCGCTTGCCCAGCCGCGTCGACCACGCC